>JBAUWE010000378.1:0-1609 GCA_049583595.1 Terriglobia bacterium | reverse complement strand
GCATGGAGCCCGGCCTTTCAGAGACCTACGTCTTTGAACCTCCGAACTTTACCTACCCGTTTGGCGCGCACGTGGCCGTGACCGAGGTGGATGAAAACACCGGCGAGGTGCGGCTGCGCAATTATTTCGCCGTCGATGACTGCGGGCGCATTCTGAATCCCCTGCTGGTTGAGGGGCAGGTGCACGGCGGCATCGCGCAGGGCGCCGGGCAGGCTTTGGTGGAAAACCTGGTCTACGACGAAAACGCGCAGCTGCTGAGCGGCTCGCTGATGGATTATGCGGTGCCCAAAGCAAATCTGCTGCCCTGGCTCGAAACCGCCAACACGGAAACCCCGACGCCGGTGAATCCGCTGGGAGTGAAGGGCGTGGGCGAGGCCGGGACCATCGGTTCAACCCCTGCCATCGTGAACGCCGTGGCCGACGCGCTGGGAGTTCGCCACATCGACATGCCGCTGAAGCCGGAGAGGGTCTGGAACGTCCTGAAAGAAGCGGCGGCAGGCGGAGGAGAGGCAACATGATTCCTGAGCCCTTCGAGTATCACGTTCCCAGGACGCTGGAAGAAGCTGCGCAGCTCATCGCGCAGTTTGGCGAGGACGGCAAGGTGCTGGCCGGAGGGCACAGCCTGGTGCCGATGATGAAGCTTCGCCTCGCTTCGCCCCGGCACCTGGTGGATATCGCGCGGCTCGACGGGCTCCGTTACATTACTGAAAAGGACGGCCGCATTGAGATCGGCGCGCTCACCACGCATTACCGCATTGAATCCTCCAGCCTGCTGAAAGAAAAGTGTCCCCTGCTGCCGCTGACCGCGCGGGAAATCGGCGACGTGCAGGTGCGCAACAAGGGAACGCTGGGCGGCAGCCTGGCGCACGCCGACCCGGCCGCCGACTGGCCGGCCGCCGCCGTGGCGCTGGGCGCGGAACTGAAAGCCGTCAGCACCAACGGCGAGCGTTGGATTCCCGCTTCGGAATTTTTTGTCGACCTGATGATGACCTCGCTGGCTCCGGGCGAGATTGTGACCGCCATCCGCTTCCCCCTGCTGCCCGCGCGCTCCGGCGATGCCTACGCCAAACACCACCATCCGGCATCGGGGTTTGCCGTGGTGGGTGTGGCAGCCCGCCTCACGCTGGATGAGAAGGGCCATGTGAAATCGGCGCGGGTGGGAATCACCGGCATTGCGGCGGCTGCTTATCGCGCCGTCGAGGTGGAGAAGGCTATCACGGGCAAGACGCCGAAAAATCTACAGCAGGCGGCCAGCCACGCCGCCGACGGCATTGAGGCCAACGGCGATCTTTACGCCTCGGCGGAATACCGGGTCCACCTTGCCGCGGTCTATGCTGAAAAGGCCCTGACCGCGGCTGCCAAAAGCGCCAAACAGCACTGATTGAGGAAAGGAAGCCGTAGCACGGACTGCGGGGCGAACTCGTAGCGCCGGCATCTTGCCGGCCTTCGTAAATGCCGCCGGGACGGCGGCGCTACATGAAAATTGAGGAAAGGAAGCCGTAGCACGGACGGCGGCGGGGCGAACTCGTAGCGCCGGCATCTTGCCGGCCTTCGTAAATGCCGCCGGGACGGCGGCGCTACATGAAAATTGAGGAAAGGAAACCGTAGC
>JBAUWE010000377.1:0-2168 GCA_049583595.1 Terriglobia bacterium | reverse complement strand
GGAAAAGGAGTATCTTTCCAGCCAGATCAACACCCTGGCGGATGAAGTGCGGTCGCTACGCCGGCAGCAGACCTTGCCGCAATACGCGCAGGGGTCCGTTGAGCCGCCTCGCACTGAAGGCCCCCGGCAGCCCCTGCGGGAAGGCCAACTCGCCCCCCGGCACGAATTCCCTGCCACCGTCTTTGTCTTCCACGACGGCCAGGAGATGGAAGTGCGCGACTACGCCATCCTGGGTGATACGCTGTGGGTTTTCAGCGGCGAGACAGCCCGCAGGTTCCCGCTGGCCGATTTCAACATTGCCGCCAGACGGCAGGTGAATGAAGAGCACGGGATTGGATTCCCGGTCTCACACCCTCATCAACATTAATCTGCCGTCGTCATTGCACAGCCAGGTTGTTTCCCGTTACAATCCGTGCTTGCGTTCCTGGCCGGTTAACAGCATAATTTTGCCTTTCAAGGTCTATTGCCGCCCACAGTTAAAGGAGGATTCATATGTCATCGGAAGACCAGCAGTTGCATCATAACCTTTTGTCCAAACCATCGCGCCGTAACTTCCTGAAGAGCGCCGCTGCTTTAGCCATGGCCGGCCCCGCCCTTGCGTGCGGCCCCCAGGGCGCAGAGAAAACATCCGAACAGGCGAGCCCCTCAGGAAAGCCCCGTCTGGTCTGCGTTGGGACTTATAGTTCTCCTGAGGGCCCGGAGGGTCACCGCGGCCGCGGCCAGGGTATCTACCTTTTTGAAATGGACCCTGCGACCGGCAACCTTACGCAGCGTGATTTGACTGAAAATCCAAGGAACCCTTCCTGGCTTGCTCTCAACCCTGCCGGGACCCATCTATACTCCGGTGATGAAATTCACCACTATCAGGGTAAAGCGTCCGGCGCCGTCAGCTCCTATTCGGTTGACCGTTCCACAGGGCACCTGAAGTTCCTCAACACCGTCAGTTCCGAGGGCGATGGACCGGCGCACATCAGCGTCCACCCTTCCGGACGTTACGTTTTTGTTGCAAATTACGGCGGCGGAAGCATTGCCGTCTTACCCATCCTTTCCAGTGGCGAACTCGGTTCCGCCACCGACGTCCACCAGGACAAAGGCCCACTCGGCCCCCTGCACGCCACCAGCGCCCCCCCGGGAAGCTTTGCCATCAGCGGACACGACGCGCCGCACGCGCACATGATTGAGTCCGACCCCAGCGGCAAGCGGGTCATCTCCACCGATCTCGCCATGGACAAAATTCTGATCTGGGATTTGGATCTTGAAAAGGGCAAGCTGACGCCTAACACTCCCCCTTCGGCCTCCGCACCTCCAGGCGACGGCCCGCGCCATTTTGTCTTTCATCCCAACGCCCGATGGTTCTATTGCATTCAGGAGGAAGGTTCCGCGGTGGTCGTTTACGACTACGATGCTTCAAGCGGCAGCCTGACACAGAAGCAGATCATCTCCACCCTGCCCAAAGGTTGTGTCGGCACCAACTATACTTCCGAGATCCGCATTTCTCGCGACTCCAGGTTCATTTACGGCGCCAACCGCCTGCACGACAGCATCGTCTGGTACTCGATCGGCGATGACGGCAAATTGACTTATGGTGGGGAGGAATGGACTCGTGGCGACTACCCGCGCAGTTTTACCATCGATCCTGCAGGCGATTTCCTGTACTGCTGCAACCAGCAGGCCGACGCCATCACCACGTTCCGAGTCAACAAGCAGACCGGAGGTCTCACCTTCACCGGTCAGTATACGCCCGTGGGAACCCCTGCCAACGTGGTGTTCCTGACGTAAGAGCTACAACATGTCAGCAGATTGCAGGGCCGTCCTTACGGCCCTGCTCCTGACTTCAACCTATCTCGCGCCAAGCTCCTTGCGCGCATCATTGACCCGAACCGAGCAGGCCCTTCCGTCGGCCGCGATATCAATCGCGCACCGAAGCAATCCGGCCCGTCTGTCAACTATTTGGTCTATCCCTACGTCGAACTGAACGGCAGGCCCTAAAAGGCGGTCCAAAAGCTCTTATCCGCAACACTCTATCGTGAAGCGTGAGTCAGTGGCACGGGCTCATCACACGGCGCCCTGCCCCCAGACCCATGAACCATTTACTTTTTGACTTTCTTTGGCCGGAAGAGCTTAACAAACAGCCCGCCCATGACGATCATGATGGCGCCCCACCACAC
>JBAUWE010000376.1:0-5123 GCA_049583595.1 Terriglobia bacterium | reverse complement strand
GCATAGTAGCGTAGCTTTGTCAAGTAAATTCTGCCAGCACTTTCCTCATTTTTTGGCGGGTGTAGCCGCTGAGCCCGAATTGAAGCGCATTTCCGAGCGACGCAGGTGCACTGCCGGAAACCCCGGCTCAGCTTCCCCGCCCTGGAAACACGCCTGGGATATCTCTGATCCAGGGATTCGAGTTTCGTATGGTCGAGTTCTTCCCGCTGCGTGGCGGCACCCGACTCCATCGGGGTAAACTTCAGCTGCCGCTACATCGAGCACGAACGGTTCTCGGTAATGCCGCAGACATCGCTCGATCTGTTTACAACATCCGGCCTGCACCTGCTAGGCACGGTGTGACCTAGATCACTGCATGTTGTTCAAATCCGAGCCATAAGTGTAGTTGCCAGCTTTGGATGCTTCCGGGGCCCTCGCTTTAGCCGGGGCTGGCGCAATGACCGATTACATTGCCGCCTCATGCGGCGCAGATGGCGAGGAGGTCTTGATATGGCCAGTCGAAGGGAATTCTTAAAAACATCAGCATTACTATCCGGCAGCCTGGGTCTGATTGGAAGGGCCCCTGTTTTTGCCGCCGAGGAGAAGCCTTCGGGATATTTTGGCGTTCACCCCTTTGTGGAGCAGCACCCGGAGGCGGTGTTCATCATGCGCTCGCACGTGGACCGGAAGACGAATTCCGCCGCGTGCAAGCAGGTGGGGCTCTCTCTGGGACGGTCGGTGTTTGTTCCCATGGACAACACCGGTATTCCGCTGACGCACACCATCGCGGCCAAGCCGAACCTCACCGCTCACCAGGTGGTTGACAGGAAAAGAGGATTAACGGCAGAAGACACGATGGGCATTACCACCGACGCGCACTTTATGGAGGGACTGTTTGATTCCCTGAAGGAACTGGGCGTGGCGGGCCGTCGCCTGAACGTCCGCGACACGAATGGCGCCCAGGTGCTGGAGGCGCGCGGATACACGGCCATGGGCGAGCGGACGGGCGCCACCGTGGCCGCAGTAAGAAACGACATCAAGACGCCGGAGGGCGCAAACGATGCGGAAGCCTACGTGTGGAAGGAGGTCCCGGGCGGTGTGGTCAGCTACCAGGTGCCTTACCTGTGGCCGTTCAATGCGCCTGACACCTGGAACCTGAACGTGGCAAAATTCAAGGCCCACGAAATGGGGATGACCCTCACTGCCAAGAACTGGCAGGGTTCCGATGCCCGGCCGTTCCAACAATATTGCGGCAACTGGCGCAACATCAAAAAGCTGCAATGGCTGGAGCAGGTGATCGAGAAGGAAGTCGTCAATCCGCACGTTTATGAAACGCTGAATGCGAGTTTCAAGCGGCATGCCGAGACCATTCCCCGCTGGAATACGCCAGATTTCAAACAGGACGATTCCAGTGACAATCAGCAGTTCTATTACAACGCCATGTGCATGGAACTGTGGGCGAACCGGACCATCGACAATCATTCTGCGTCTCCGATCGGACTACACATTGTGGAGGGCATCTACGGTCGTGACGGCGATTTCAACTGGGGGCCGAATCCCTACGGCAACGAGAACAACTTTGACGGGAAGGCCTGGGACTACATGACGAATATCGTCATCTTTGGCAAGAATCCCTACCTGGTGGATATCGTTGGCCATTGGCTGGGCGGCCATGAGCCCGGGAATTTCGGCCTGTTCCACATCGCCATGGAGCGCGCGAAGCTGGACCTGATGAATCCCATGAGCATACCCGTTTATGAGTGGGTGGATGGTGTGGCCGTGCGGCGGCCGCTGGTGGGCTTTACGCGTACGCCGCTGAGGACCTTCTACCTGCAGCAAGCCGGCAAAGAGCCGTTGTGGCACCTGTGCAACGAGCCGTTCGACTACAGCAAGGTGAGCGAGAAGAAACCTGCCATCCCCGACAAACCCACAACGCGCGTGCTCAACCAGCACTACCCCAGCCGGAACAATCCGCAACTGGCTATCGAGTTCAGCGTACCTCAAAAGGGTTGGGTGCTGATGGAAGTGCTGGATACGAACGGCAACAATCTGGAAGTGATTTTCAACGCCATGTGCGCGCCCGGCTACCACATGGCGGCATGGAATACTGCCAAGTACGCGTCGGGCAGGTACCAGTACCGGCTGCGTTACAACGGTTACGGCGGCGTGCAGGAACTGGTCCTGAATAAGGCGTAGAGACCGGCGTTTTTTGCCGCCCGGGGAAACCAGAGGCCGCGCCCTTGGTGTGTCTCCGCACGGCCCGCGATTTCGAGGGTTAGTGGCATCGGCCGGAAGTTGAATCAGGCCCTGTGCGGCTCGCGCAGAGCCGGCGGCAGGTAGGCGTCTCCACACACCGGGCAAAGCTCGGCCAGTTCCGATTCGGTCTGGTAACAGTGATAGCAGGTCCGCACCGGTTCTTCCTCTTCGTCGAAAACATCTTCCGGGATTCCCTCGCCCGGACCCTCCGGCATCCAACCTTCGGAACTCTCCATCGAGTGCTCAGGCATCGGGTCCTCAAAATCCGCTGGTGGGAGCGCGTCAGCCTCGACCTCATCCTTAAAATCAGGGGCGACATAATCCCACTGAGTCAGGTCGAGAGGCGCATCGGCGTCCAGCGGAAACCGCCTGCATACCGGGCAAAGCTCCGCCCCGGGCTGCTCCGTATGCTCAGCCGCCAGCATTGATTTGCATATCTCACACATGGATTGACACCGCCTTCTTGTCTCGGGCCTGCGCAGGCCCGGGTTTGTGTTTTAAGCACCGACTTGCCGGTTGAAGAAGCCTGCCATGAGGTGGAGGGCTTCCGTGCTTTCCGGCAGGTGGTAGTCGTACCAGAAAGCATGGGGCAAGGCCTCAAACACAACGAGTTCCGCATGGACCCCGGCACGCAGGAAGGCGCGATGAAGTGTGCTGGTTCCGCTCAGCAGCAGGTCGCGCGTGCTGGAGACGAACAGCGTGGGCGGCATCCCACGCAAGTCGGCATAGAGTGGCGAGAGGACCGGGTCGCGCGGATTCGTGCTGCCCACGTATGCCTTGATGAGTGTTCCCTGCGACGGCTTGAGATAGCCACGGAAACCGTAAATGGTGTAAAGCTCCTGAGTATCGCCCGGTTGGCTCAGGTCGCCCGAGCCGGAAAACACTCCCAGCGTGCCGGGAACGGGCAGGCCAAGCTGCCTGAGCCTTACGGCAACCTGCGGGGTAAGGATGGCGCCGGCCGAGGTGCCGAACAGGCCCATCTTTTTCGGCTTGTGAGTCCTGAGAAGTTCCCTATAAACGGCGACCGTGTCATCCACGGCGGCGGGAAAAGGATGCTCGGGCGCCAGACGATAATAAACGGAAACCACCGTTGTCCGAGCAAGATGGGCGATGGGAATGCCCTCGACCAGCGAGCCCGAGTCCGTCACAAAACCACCACCATGTACGTTGATGAGTACGCGGTCGCGCGTTGCGGAGGAAACGGAAAGCGGGGTGATGACGTCGCACCGTACTCCGCCGATGGTTTTCGCCTGGACGTGGACGGGAAAAAGCTTGCGCGCCTCGTCGGCCCGGCCAATGCGGAACTGGTCGGTATGCTTGCGCTGTTCGGCAAGAGGAGGCGGCGGGTTTGAAGGGACAGGGTGCGAAATAAATTTCCGCGCTTCCGGGCTGATGGTTCCGGGAAGCGGCACCACACGCGTCACGCGTTCGGTGCCGTCCGCATCCGTAAAGCAAACATCCGTCTGCGGCTTTTTCGGGTCGCCCGCGCGGCCAGGCGCCGCCGCGAGGGCTGCCCCAACGATGCCTGTCCCGGCGAGCATGTGGAGGCTTTCCCTCCGCGTCAGGGTTCGGCTGGTTTTCATGTCGATTGTCCTTTTGGGTAGAGCGGGATCCACGGCGCAAGCATCATCCGTGGTTATTCCGGAAGTTTCGGGCCGGCACGCGCGCATTATGCGAATTCCCAGCCGCGGCACTTGTCGATCTCGCACTGGCTGCGGTTGATGTAGTGGCGCAGTTCCTCCAGGCCGTACTCGCGGGCCAGGTTGCGGGCACTGACGCCCGGCCGCTTGGCCATCAGCACGAACCATCCCTCGAGCGGCAGCCACTTTTCCTGTGCCACGTCGTCGCCGTGCTCTGCGAGCAGCTTGTGGAGCTTGTCAGGATAGTTCAGATCCTGATGGAAGACGCAGCGGTCGAGATCAAGCGTCACCCGAGTGATGTTGGTTTTGGCGTCGCGGTTGTGCTCGTCGTGGATCAGCTTTTCGCCGTCAATGTCAAAGACGTGGCAGTCGGGCCACCATGTAGCGCTGACGATGTAGTAGTTGTAGAGGATGGCCTGGGCCTGGAGCGAGCGGCCCGCTGAGTAGGCGCTGGGCCAGACCACCAGTTCCGCGCCGTGGTTCGCAAGACCCTTCCACAGGGGCGCCCAGTTCACGTCAAAACAAATGGCGAGACCGACCCGGCCGAAATCCGCGTCGTAAACCTTCACCTGTTTGCCGGGCACCACGTCAAGCGGCACGCACTCCTGCTGCCAGACAGGGAAAATCTTATCGTAAATGCACGCCACACTCCCAGCGCGGTCGAGAAGCACGGCGGAATTGTAGTGATGTTCTCCGTGCTGGCGGTCGATGGGGCAAACGATGTAGGTGTGATGCTTGCTGGCCAGGCGCGACATGGCAGTGACCGTGGGGCCGTTGACCGGCTCCTTCGTGTTCTTATTCAGGCCGCGGCAGGTTTCCGGAATGGCGATGATGTCGGCCCCCTGTGCTCCCTGCTCGTCCACGAGTTCAACGATCTCGCTCAGCGGCCGCCCGGCGTGAAAACCGACGCTCACCACCCGCACCGGCCGCCCGATTTGATCGGTAGGAGGACTTGCTTTGCCGCTCCCGCCCTCGATCGGTTCTGCCGCCAGGCCCGCGGCAAGGACGGATGCGCCGGCGGCCGAGCCCTTGAGAAAATCCCTTCGGTTGACACGGTCTGGCATGGCGTAGCCTCCTTTCAAGGCTTGATATCTCCGAAAAGCGATTGCAGCGCAGCGTCCGGCCTACGACCCTTCCGTCGAAACACGGCAAAAGCCGCAACTCACGAAAACGAACGCTGCGCTACACGCCTGGCGCATTGCTGGACGTTCGCACGCCCCGATCCATCAGGGCGCACGTCATCCAGGG
>JBAUWE010000375.1:0-5762 GCA_049583595.1 Terriglobia bacterium | reverse complement strand
CTGGGATTGTTGATGCCCATGGCGGCGACTTTTCACCGCATCACGATCGTCGGAATCGGCCTGAACACCCTGGCCTTTCCTCTGATGACCCTGCTGATCTCCGTGGCCGTGCCCACCGTGATTCTTGCCGCCACGATCCCAATTCTTGCCGTGGTTCCCGGTAAATTACTGTTCTGGCTGACCAACAGCCTGCTGGCCTTGACCGAGTTTCGGGGCGAACCCTTGTGGATGTCCTATCGCATCCCGGGCCCGCCCATCTGGGTTGCCGTGGGCTTTGCTCTGGCGGTGGTCGGCGCTGCCTTGACGCTGCGCCGCAGCAGGCGTGCTTTGCTCGTCTCCGTCTGCTTGTTCAGTGCGTTTGCCGGGCTCGTGGTTTCATATCCCTTCCCCCCGCAGATTCCGAGAGGAACGCTCGAGGTGACAGCGCTCGATTGCGGCCGGGGTGAGGCCCTCTTCGGTGTGTTGCCTGATGGCACAACTCTGCTGGTGGACGCGGGAGGGCGGGAAAGTTTCGGGCCGGACATCGGGCGGTGGAATCCGGGAGAAGAGATCATCTCTCCTTATCTCTGGTCGCGTGGCATCAAGAGCGTTGACATTGCGGTTCTGGGCGGAGCGAGCGACGAGAACGTCAACGCCATGGCGGCCATCCTCCGCAACTTCAGGGTCGGCGAATTGTGGCGCAGCCCACGGAGGGAGGGACCGGATGATCACACCCTGATCGACACGGCGCGCGAGCGCAATGTTCGGATTCGTGACATCATGGCGGGAGGCGGCGAGCACAGAGGCCGTGCCGACATCCAGGTGCTGTGGCCCTCCGTGGCCTGGAGCGATCGACGATTGCCCTATAGAGACCGGTCACCCGTGCTGCGCATTATGGATCCGGAAGGGAGCATTCTCTTGCGCGGCAATACGGACGACCGGGTCGAGCGCATCCTGGCGGATTCAGAGATTGAGCTTTCCAGTGACGTGCTAGAATCTGCGCGCCCGCTGTCTGAAATCACCTCCCAGAAAAAATTTCTGGCGCGGGTGAATCCCCGGATTATTTTGGAGACCGGTGGTCATGAAGAAACCGGGAAAGGTCGTAGGTATCTGCACATGAACAAGACCGGTTCCCCGGATGTGCCTGTTTTCAACGCTGGAAGCGACGGGGCGGTCACGATCGACATGAAGAACTCAACCCTCAGCATCCGATGCTACGGAACCTCCAAAGTTTTCCATTTACAGCGTTCAGCGAGCCGTGCCGCGGGATCTTCTGGCCTATAATAAAGCTCTGGGGTTTCCTATCCAGGTGGGGTGATTGTGGCAACAGATGCGGAAATCTGGGAAGAAGCCAGAAAAGTTCGAAGGCTGCAGCTCGTGATGGACCTGGTGACGAGCACGCTACAGCAGGAGGACATTCCCGTTGAAGAAGCCTCCGAGCTGGTGGCAGCGACCCGCCAGTTTGCCCTCAATCTCTTTCCCGATAAAGGGCACACCTTTGACCTGATCTATCGGCCCCGGCTGCAACGGATCCTGTCTGACAAATACAAAATTATTTGACCGCCGAAGCGCTTCGGGTCGGTTTTGTTTCCTCTGCCGGTTTGCCTGGAGGGGCGTAGCCGGGAGGAGCCGGAGAGACTGAAGTCAGAGTCCCTGTAATGGCGCCCAGCTTCAGCGAGACCCTGATCCGCAGAGGGAAGTGATAGGCATCGTCGCTGAACCAGATGACGATCTTTCCTTTTTTCTTCTCGTAAAGATTGCCGAAAACGGAGGGTACCACCCGCAACGCTTCACGGGGGCCCAGCGGGGTCTGGATTCTTTTCTGTCCTGTCACTTCAGCCACCACGATCTTTGTTTTTGACCCGTCGTTGACCGCAAGTTGGACCTTGTCGCCCACGTGCAGGGGCTGGCTGCGAACGTAGTAGAAAGCCGTAATGATGTCCTGGGCGCAGGGCGGAATCGCGTGCTCGTCGTGTTTGGGAGGCTTATTTTCGCCGCCCAGGTAGTGTTCGTCCAGGATCGCCAGGCCGCGGTAGCGGTCAAAGGTGATTTTCGTCATTCTGTGGTGGCTGCCTTCGTTGATCTGTTTGGAGATTTCGATGGAACACAGCGTCTGCGGATTAAACACAGACTGGAATTCGTCCTGGACTTTATACAAGAGCGCCGCGAAACCTTGTGAATCGGCGGTGGTTTTAATCACATCAGCATCCCGGGGGCCGTGCCTGTCCCTGCTGAGAGTGGCCGTCAGTTTCCCTGCGGGGAAGAGGGACCAGCTGACATCGTAGGTCAGCGTTTCTCCGGGGCTAAAGGGTCGCGGCTTGTGTTCTACCGCTTGCGCGCCATCCTCTGACCCAAGAATGGCGATGAACACGATGGCAACCGCAATACGGGACCGGCGAAGTCTCATACTTTGTTTAGACGCACCCCATAGCCGAAAGGCAACCTTCCTCCCCCCTCTTTACCGTAGCAAAATCTTCGCGACCAGGAAAAGGATTCCTGCAAGATAGCCCAGGGCCGCCTCGTACTCCCGATTCCTGCGATAGCGGTTCCATTCAAACTTTGTGGGTGAAGGCTTTGGAGGTTTTCGCCGGGGAAAGAACAGCGGAACGGCCGCCGCGTAATCATCCAATTCCCGGCCGAAGCGCCGGCGCAGGTTTCTCTCCTCGCGGCGCATCACGGGCAGGTAAACGACCAGGAAAAAAACGACAAACACCACGCCCAGAACCCATTGCGCCCCGGCTACCACCAGCCCCACGCCGATCAGCAGGCTGCCCAGGTACAGGGGATTGCGCGTATAGGCATAGGGACCACCCATGGCCAGGTTCCGGTCTTTTTCCAGGTGGCCGGCGGCGTACGCCCGGATTCCAAGACCCGCCAGCGCCACCAGGGAGCCGGCGATCAGCAGCGGCCAGGTCGGCTGCGCGAACACCAGATAGGCTACGCCCAGCACAAATCCAAGCGGCACGCGCCAGCGCGCCACAATACCGGAAAGGTCCTTATCCATGTTCCATTTCCAGGCGTTGGAGCGCCGCTTTGACGACGGATTCAACGCTGACACCTTCAAGATAGTTCAAGTCCTTGTCATGCCCCGCCTGTTTTGCCGGCCTGGGACCGCAAAGGATGATATCCGCTTTGTTGAAAGGCCCGTTGCGCTCCGGCGTGTTGCGGGGATCAGCGGCATTGAAGAGGGCCACAATCGGTGTTCCCACCGCCGCCGCAAGATGCAGCGGCCCGGTATCACCGCCGACGAGGAGCCTGACCTGCCGGGCCAGGGCAATAAACTGCAGCAGCGTGGAGGGAAACCACTTTGCGCGGGGAACCCCGGCCCCGGTAATGATTTCGCGCGCCACGCCCTCCTCCTGCGGCGAACCCGTTACCAGAATGTCGAAAGGGATTTGCCCGGCCAGTGCGGCAATCAACTCAGCATAATTTGCCGGAGACCATCGCTTGGATTTCCAGCCTCCGCCGGGATTAACGATGATGAATTCTTTTGTTCCCAGCCGCTGGAGTTCTGTCTGAACGGCTTCCCGGTCCTGCGGCTGATCGGGCAGGGGAAACTCCCACTCTGATGCGCTTGCTCCGAGTGCTTCCACCAGCGAAAGGTTGATCTCGATAATATGCGTGCAGTTTTTCGGAGACACACGCTGCGTGTAAAGAACTGACGCCAGGGGTTCGCGCAGCGATCCCCGCGCGAGGCCGACCCGCTCCTGTGAGTGGCACAGCCGCGTAAAAATGGCGGACTTTATAAGCCCCTGGAAATCAATGGCGGCGTCATAGGGATACTCCCGAAGCGCTGCAAAGCCCTGCATGATTTCCGACATCGCTCTGCCGGATGTCGGGTTCTTTCTCCAGCCCAGCGTGTCCAGTTTGATCACCCGGCTGACATAAGGATTTGCGGCAAGAAGCTCTGAGAAACGTTCCTCGACTACCCAGTGGATTTCCGCCTGCGGATGCGCGCGGCCCAGCGCCGCCACGGCCGGCAGGGTGTGGACGATGTCTCCGATGGAACTGAGACGGACGACGAGAAAACGCTGACGGGATCCTGGCATTTGCTTTCAGATCAATGTGAATGAAGCGGAAGGATGAGGAACCTGCCCTGTCCGTCCTGTCCGGCGCTTCATCCCTCTACTTTTTTGAGTTGTGCAATCCGGGCCAGCACATCACGGGTTGAATGGTCTTTCGGATCGCCCACGATGACGACACGGCCTCCCCAACTCCGGACGACTTCCCGTTCCGGGACGGTGGCCTCTGTGTAGTCGGTTCCCTTCGAGTGAACGTCAGGCCGCAGATCGCGCAGGATGTTTTCGGCCGTCAAATCATCAAAGATGACCACGTAATCCACGCATTCCATGGCCGCCAGCAGTTCTGCGCGCGCATCTTCAGGCAGCAGCGGCCGGCCCTCTCCCTTCAGTTGCCGCACGGAGCGGTCGCTGTTGACGCCCACCACCAGCACGTCGCCCTGCTGCCGGGCGCCCTCAAGATACCGGACGTGGCCCACGTGGAAAAGGTCAAAGCAGCCGTTGGCGAACACAACCTGCCGCCCCTCCTGCCGCAGGCGCTCGCCGAGCGCAGCGGCCGCCGCCCGGGGAATCCGCTTGCCTGTCATGCGTTCCGTATGGCCTCCTTCAGTTCCCGGGCCGTGACGGTGGCGGTGCCGCGCTTCATCACCACCAGGCCGCCTGCGCAATTCGCCAGCAGGGCGGCGACGGCGAAATCGGCTCCTGCGGCAACCGCCAGCGAAAACGCCGCCACCACGGTGTCGCCTGCGCCGGTGACGTCCACGGCCTGGTCGGAGCCAAAAATGGGAATGATCTGTGGTTTCTTGCCTTGCTCAAACAGCGCCATGCCGTCGCGGCCGCGGGTGATCAGCAGGGCCTTCAAGGATTGCCGTTCCAGCATGGTGCGTCCGAGTTCGAAGAGCAGGTCGAGATTGTTTCCGATGCTCCTGCCGAAAACCGCTTCCACTTCCGGTTCGTTTGGAGTTGCGGCCGTAACCTTCGAATAGCTCTCCAGCGCGTACCGCGAATCCACCACCACCGGCAAGCGGCTGTCCCCGATTCGGCGCTGCAGCGAGGCTACCGCGGCGGCGTCCGTCGCTCCGTAGCCGTAGTCGGCAATCAGCAGGCCCGTCCTGCCTTTCAGCAAACGCGCGGCCTTCCGGCTGACGAGCTTTCGCAGTTCGTCGCGGTTCTCTTCCGGCGGCTCGCGGTCAATGCGGACAATCTGCTGGCGCTGCCAGTGGCCAAGCCCGCCGAGGATGCGGGATTTGGTCGGCGTTGTATATCCCGGGACGCGCAGAAGGCCGCTCGTGGAGACGCCTTTGTCCTTGAAATATTGCAGAAGCGCATCGCCGGCGTGGTCATCGCCGAGGAGGCCCACCGGCGTGACGCGGGCTCCCAGGTCCGCCAGGTTGTTGGCGGCATTGGCCCCGCCGCCTGGCACAATGCGCCTGTCGCGTTGTTTCAAAATCAGGACTGGCGCTTCGCGCGAGACTCGGGCGATTTCGCCGTAGATAAACTCGTCGGCGACCATATCGCCTAGCACCACAACGTCCTGGCGGGAGAACTTCCCGATGGTTGCGAGCAAGGCCGGCCGGAATTTGCGCGTCAGGTTCATAAGGGGCTGGATGAGGCGGCCGGATGGGCGCCGGCGGTTGCGTTCCATTCCTCCACAATCAGTTTGGCCGCTTCCAGCAGGTTTTCGGCCATCAGGTCCGGCGTTCGGAACCAGCCTCCGCGGTGATATTCATACTCCCCCCGGCCGTAGCCCGTCATCAGCATGAG
>JBAUWE010000374.1:0-39144 GCA_049583595.1 Terriglobia bacterium | reverse complement strand
CACCAGGCCTATACGTCCCCTGGGCTGTCGCTCACACAACTCTTATAGGAATGACCGGCGATTCTGAAACTATTCTAAGAGCGAATTATGAGCTTGAATCTTTTGCCAGATGGTGGTACTTACTTATATATGGACAAGCAAAGTCCACCGGAAGTAACAGTTTCTTAATCACACCGCTCTTGCGGTGCGGGCCGATCCCAGCGATTAGCCGCTGGGCGACGGCCATAGAAAAAGAAACGATGGGGGCGCCACCCGGCTCCCCCATTTGCATTTTAGGGAGTGAAAAAGCCAGTCAGAAGTTGATTCGCTTGTCAAGACACGCCAGTGCTTTATTGCACGGGTCGCAGGAACGGCGTCCCGTCCAGCCATTCTCCGGCAAGCAATCACCCGGCGTGTTCTCGTGCGTTCCAACACCCCCTTTTCACCCGCTTTAGTCCGTGAGAAAATAGACTGGCTTACAAAATGGACGGCGGCATCAGAAAATGCGCTTCAACACTGGGCTATTTCCTTGCAGGGCTGGGGATTGGAAGCGTACTTTCGGTTCTGGTCCTTCCGTCCCCAACTGAAAATAGAATCCAAGATTCCCTTGCGAACGTTGCGCCGAAAGGAGGTTACATGCAGGAAGAAATTGGGGCCACCGCCGGGGCTATCTGGAAGATTTTGCACGCCAAAGGTGAGCTCAGCCTTTCTCAACTTAAGAAGCAGACGAAAGCTAAGCCGCCTGTCTTTGACTGGGCCATCGGCTGGCTTGCCCGGGAAAATAAGATCGCTTTCACGCAGCAAAAGCGTTCAATCCGGGTTCGTCTTGTTTAGTCCGGTTCCCAATTGCCTTCGTTTCGCCTGATGAAAAACATCTCAGGGTCAAGATACTTTCAAGGTTGGTATTTGCCTTATTTTTATAGGCTTAGCAAGTTGCGCGGAGGCTGTTTCCGGGACAGTTCGTTTGCCTTGAACAGGGTGCAACAGCCTGATTCAGTATTTTTTCCATCAATCAAGTGGAGCAGGATGCTCCCTGACTTCAAAAATTGGCCGCGGACCTGTTTTTACCTGCCATCCCCAGCCACCGAACTTGACATCCAATAGATAGAATCACCAGGCAATGTTTAGACAATTGCAAAAAAGGGAACGCAGAATTTACTATTGGAAGCTGGAAACTTTGCGGGCATGGTGAGGGGTTAAGAAAGGACTGATTTGAGGACAACTCTTTATTTCGTTTCGATATTCCTGATCACCACGCTTCATTGTTTTGGCATCAGCCCCGGTCAATGTTCCGCAGGAACTCCAGTTAGCCAATTCCGGCTGATGCTGGTTCCGGAGCACGGCGGAGGTCCGCTTCCCATCACTTCGGTCAATGAAATTCTGCGCGGCCAGAAGCTGAAATACGAGCCGTCCTCATCCGATCCGAAGACCGCACCCAAAGGTAAGATCACCGTCATCCTTGTGCCGGCCTCAAAAGGGAAATCCAGCAAGATTGAAGTCCTCGATCCGCAACCCGCCAATACTGTCGAAGAATGGCGAGTCCCGGTTCGCTCGTCAATTGTGGGTGTGGTCTATGGCCCGCACGGGCTGGACGTCAAAAAGTTTAATTCCCTGGTTGAGCATAATCAGAACCTGATTCCGCAACTCGCGGATTACGCCGAAAAAGCCGCGACGGTGGAGGCCCTGGTCCAGACTCTTTCCAAATATGAGCAATCGCCGCCGGCCGGCCGCGATCTTGACGCGGTGCTGAAGGGTTTCTCCTCGCAGTACGGAGTCACGCTGCCCTCCGTCCAGTCGACGGCCCCTGCTGATCAGCAGGCCTCGCAGTTGTTGCACGCCGTCGTGCCTGCGCTTTCTTCCTATGACCCGCTGGCGGAGAAGGGAGGTTCTTCGACGCTCCAGCAATCTGCCGGGGTTGCCGCCTGGGTGGCGGCTTTGTTCTGGGGCAGCACGCCGGTGGGGCTGGCGGCTGGGGGAGCATCATTACTGCAAAACATGCGGACTCTGATGTTTCCTGACACGGACTTCCGTGCCGCTTTCGCACAGCCCGCAACTGCAAATGACATGGAGCTGTGCACCACCCAGAAGGATACTGCAAAACGCACACGGAAGGCCTATCTTTGGGTGCGGCGGGTCCCTGACACCGGTCCGCCGGCGGCTACGCTTCCTGCAACGGCGCATGTCCCGCTGGATTGGAAATCTGAAATCAAGGTGACCTGCGCCACCAGAGTTCAGTTGAGGAACCTCACGCGCGCCCGTGACTGGCGGCTGGTTTCTGATGACCACCATACCTCGGTACCCGTCAAAGTCGACGTGGGTTCCTCAGCCGACACACTGACGCTGGATCTCAAGAAGTCCGCGCTGACGCCCGGCAAATACAAGCTGGCCGCGCTCTGGGACTGGACGCCCTTTGACGTAACCGGGACGGTGGAGGTTCACAAGTTTGCCGATCTTTCAACGGCAAAGGTCACGCCGGAATCCGAAGACAATCTCGTACAGGGCAGCGGAACGGTCGCGGTGAAGCTGACAGGTCCCGATTTTGAGTTTGTCCATAAATTGGCCCTGGTGAAGGCGGGCAGCCAGAACGCCACGGCGAAGGACCTCTCCCTCAATCTTGACCAGGGAAAGCAGGGAGGCGAGCAGCACAGCCTGCAGACCGAAGTCGACACCTCAAACCTCGATGCGGGACGTTACCTCCTGATGCTCACCCAGTTGAACGGCGCGATCCAGCCCGTGCCGCTGACCATCCATCCGCCCAATCCAAAGCTTTCAAACCTGCCCTTGCGGGCGAACCTGGGTGAAAAGGAACAGACCCTGATTTTGCAGGGTTCAGGCCTTGACCGCATTACCCGCATCATAAGCGATGGCGCTGAGTGGACTTTGGCTCCGGCGCCCAAGGGCAATAGCGAAGTGAAGCAGCGCAAAGTCACGCTTCAACTGGCTTCCAAAGCGCACAAGGACGAATTTCTGAATGCCAGCCTTTACGTGGTTGGCATCAGCAAGGCGCTGCCGGTGGCGGACGCCGTCCACGTGGTGGGGCCGCGCCCGAAAATCACGGACGTGCGGGCTTCTTTCCCAAAGCAAACCGACATTGCGCTGGGCAAGCAGGAAATCCCGGCAGGGTCGGCCGTCAGCTTTGCCATCCACGCCGAACATATGGGCGCGAGTCCTGCGGTTACCCTGGCCTGCAACAACGACAGTGAAACCCGGCAGACGCTCACTCTGCATCCTGGCGAAAACAGCGGAGCGGCCCAGCTTGATTTCGCAGGCAGCGGCGTCCTGTTTCTTTCGGTTGATCCGGGCGCTGTTGGCCAGTCGGGCTGCCTGCTGGACGCTACCGTTACTGACCCGGTAACCGGCAGTTCGAATGCCTACGACCTCGGGCGCGTGACCCGCCTTCCGCAGATCACAAAGTTCAGCTTAAGCAACCAGAAATTGGGAGACGCTCTTTTTGAGGGGACGCTGACGGGCCGGGATTTGCAGATGATTGAAAGAACCGGCTGGAGCCCCGATACCGGCTACCCGGTGCAGGGCATTCCCACTCCCGTTCCCGGAAGCAGCCAGCAGCAAACCCTGAAAATTGAAATGCCCTGGCCGCCGCCCGGCCCCCATGCTCCCATTTACATCTGGCTGCGCGGCGAAAATTCCGGCCGCCTCACCGAAATGCGATATTAGCAGCACGTTCCGTCTGTGCGGATGTCCGCGGCCGCCGGCGGTCAGCTGTCAGCCCTCTGCCACATTCCACTTGCAACCTCCCGCTTTTCCCGGCCGGTCGCCTGCCATCCTTCACTTCTCACCACTCTATTCGTACCGCAACGCCACCATGGGATCGACCTTCGCCGCGCGGCGGGCGGGGATGTAACAGGCCGCGAGCGCCACGGCGACCAGAATGAGTGAGACGGCAATGAACGTCAGCGGGTCAGCAGGCTTGACGCCGTAGAGCATACTGGCCAGGAATCGCGTGAGCGCGAGCGCGCCAACGATGCCCACGCCGACGCCCATTAAGGCTAGCCTGAGTCCCTGTCCGACGACCATCTTCAGTACATCACCCTTCCCCGCTCCCAGCGCCAGGCGAATGCCGATTTCATGGGTGCGCTGGCTGGTGAAATAGGAAATCACGCCATAGGTGCCAATGCTGGCCATAAGCAGCGCCAACGCGGCAAATACACCCATCAGGATCATCGCGAACCGCCGGGACGAGATCGCATCGGACAGGATGTCATCCATGGATTCCGCGTTGGACATGGCGGCGCGGCTGTCGGCCTGATGCAGGGCGTGCCGAATTGCCCCTACCGGCGCCAGCGGAGGTCCCGCTGTTCGCACAACAATCTCAAGATTCGAGGCCACCAGCGGCACAAACGGGTCAGGAAACTGGTAGGTGGATATGTAACATTGGGCCTGAACGTTTGACGACGCGTTTTCGTCAAGACCCCATTGTTTGATGTGGCCAACGACGCCAACTATTTCAGCCGTGGCGTTGATGATGTCGATGTTGACGCGCTTGCCGATGGGGTTCCGGCCGTGAAAATACATCTGGGCAAAACGGTTGTCAATGACGATCACGAAAGGCGAATGCCCGGTGTCCATTGAAGTCAGGAAGCGTCCGCGCTCCAGCGGAATTCGCATCACTTTCAGGTAGTCGGGCTGTACAAGGTAGTACAGCGACACTTTCATCTGGGAGGTGCTCGCCGGCCTGGGCTCGCCCGCCAGCCAGAAAGGCAGTTCGGAATCGCCGAGGGTGGGTATGGAACCCAGGGTGAGGGAGGCGGATTGAATTCCGGGAAGGGCCTCAAGATCATTCTGAATCCGGCGCCACGTCGCCCGAATTGCGTCCGGAGATTTGGCGGGAGGGATCGTGGTGCGGAAAGCCAGAATGTGGTGCGGGTCGAAACCCGGATCAACGTTCCAGAGGGCAGCCAGACTGCGAATCATCAGTCCCGCGCCGGCCAGCAGCACGAGGGCCAATGCTACTTCCGCGATGACAAAGGCGCTCTGGGTGCGGCGATGCGCAGTGGTTGCTCCCCGGCCCCCTTTTTTGAGCGTTTCCTGAACGTCTTCTGCCGACATCTTGAGAGCGGGGGCGAGGCCGAACAGGATCCCGGTCAACAGGCAGGCCGCCAGTGTATAGAGCAGCACATGTGTGTCGAGATGGATAGAATCGGCACGCGGAAGGGCCGCAGGCAACACTCTGAGAGCCGTGCTCAGTCCCCACCCGGAAATCAGCAGGCCAAGCCCTCCGCCGGCCAGCGCCAGCAGAGTGCTTTCCGTCAGCACCTGGCGGATGACACGCCGGCGGCCTGCGCCCAGAGCAATACGGATGGCGAATTCGCGCGACCGGCCGGTAGCACGGGCGAGCATCAGGTTCGCGACATTAACACAGGCAATCAGGAGGACAAAGCCCACAGCCGCAAGCAGCACCAGCAGATAAGCTTGGATTCCTCCCACCACATTCTGTTTGAGTGGCACCAGGGAGATGCCAGTGTCCTTGTCGGCTTCAGGATATTGCTCCGCCAGATGGCGCCCTACAGAATCCATGTCGGCCCTGGCCTGCCCAAAGGTGACTCCGGGTTTGAGCCGGCCAACGGCGTCCATACCCATTGCGGCGCGGCGGTCACGGAAGCTCACATCATCCCACTGGCCGATCGGTACATAGACGTCACTGAGACGGAAGTCGTTCCCGCTGTAATAAAAATTGGCGGGAAGAACTCCAACCACCGTGTAGGACGTGCCGTTCAGCGTGATAGGCTTGCCCAGAATATCCGGCGAGGACCCGAATCTGCGTTTCCAGAAGCCCCCGCTCAGGATCACGACGGGCGCTCCGCCTATTTGGTCCTCCTGGGGAGTAAACCAGCGGCCCAGTGCAGGCTTGGCCCCGAGTAGTGGGAAAAAGCTGGCGGAGACAAACTCCACTGGCACGCGTAAGGGTTCGCCAACACCGGTTAAGGTAAAGTCGTCCTGTCGATAAGCGGCAAGCGCGGAAAATGAGTGGTTTAGACGCACCCAATCAATAAAGTTGGGATAGGAGATCGAGGTGTTCGAAAATTGTGCCGTCCGGGAGTAAAGCGCCACCAGGCGGTTCGGCTGAGGGTAGGGCAGTGGGTTCAGCAGCACGCCGTTGACTACCGAAAAAATCGCCGTGTTGGCGCCGATGCCCAGCGCGAGCGTTAACACGGCGACAGCGGTGAATCCCGGGTTGCGGCGAAGCTGGCGCAGACCGTAGCGAACGTCCTGCAGAAGCGTTTCGAGCCATTGCCATCCCCACGTTTCAAGGCTCTTCTCCTGTGCCTGGGTCACGTTGCCAAAGCGGCGAAGCGCGGCGTAACGGGCTTCATCGGGCGCCATGCCGCGTTCGCGGTTCTCCTGCTCTTCCATTTCAAGATGGATGCGGACCTCTTCATCGATCTCGTCGGCCAGCTTCTGCCGGCGAAACATGGCGCTGATTTTGACGAAATTCCGCCGCCAGTTCATTTCACTTCCTCAGGTTCGGGATGATTCAGAACGCTGGTCACGGCCCGCGCAAAGCGTTCCCAGCGCGAGGTCTCGGCGGACAATTGCCGCCGCCCCGCCGCTGTGAGCCGGTAGTATTTGGCGCGCTGGTTCTTCTTTGAAACTCCCCACTCGGAGGTGATCCAGCCTTCCTGATGTAAACGCTGCAGCGCGGGGTAGAGCGACCCGTGCTCCACTTTGAACGTCTCCGCCGACACCCGTTCAATTGATTTGGCAATGCCGTGGCCATGAGTAGGGCCCCAGAGCAGGGTGCGCAAAATCAGCATGTCGAGAGAGCCGTAAACAAGTTCGATTCGGTCACTGGATGGTTGCTTTGCCATAGTGGAAGTTAATCTACTGCAAAAGTGGAAGATTGTCTACCCAATAATGGCGGGTGGCGGGCACGGGCCGTAAATTGCGCCGGAGTAGCACGGGGGACATCGCGTAAGGGCCGCGCGTTGGTAGGGAGGGGTTTATCACCATCCAACCCGGCCCCGGCAGGGACGAAAGACTTCATTCCCAAATGGGCGCACTGCGGGAATTGGAATTCGAGATTTCAGATTGAAAAGGGAAAACCGGAGGTCCGGGCGCGGCTGAAGCCCGGCCCTCCTGAACTTTACCTACCACATACGACCTGTCACCTACAACCTCCCGCGGCTTCAGCTGCGCGCAACGGCGGCGTTTTCGGCGCGGATAAATCCGTGCCCCATGGCGCAAGAGAAGCGGGGGATCAGACGGGGAGGCTCCAGCCTTTGGCGCCACGATTGTCGGGGGTGAGGAGAGAGTACCGGGCTTCG
The DNA here is from genome assembly GCA_049583595.1 of Terriglobia bacterium. GTDB lineage: Bacteria > Acidobacteriota > Terriglobia > UBA7540 > UBA7540 > SCRD01. Next base: position 31,882 of record JBAUWE010000374.1, on the reverse strand, counting down.
ACGCCTTTTTTGCGCAGGGTCTGGCAGATGGCCTCGCCCACTTCGGGAGCCTTTCCTTTGACGAAGGCCAGAATGGACGGTCCGGCTCCGCTGAGGCAAAGGCCCAGCAGGCAGGGGAGCTTGAGCGCCAGGACATCGCTGAGGCCCGGCATGAGTGGCGCGCGATAGGGCTGGTGGAGGCGGTCGTCGAAAAGGCCGGGGTGGAAATCCACTTTGCCGGAAAACAACTGGGCCGCCAGCACGGCCGCCCGCTGTAGGTTGTGGGTGACGTCCGCCCGCGAATACTGGGCGGGCAGCGCCGCCCGGGCCTTCTCCGTGGGCAGCGCATAGTCGGGAATGACCAGTACCAGGTGGAACAGGTCCCGGACCGGTGAAGAATAGGCCGTCACGCGCTGGTTCTCTTCCACCGCAACCGTGAAGCCGCCGTGCCACGCCGCCGCAACGTTGTCGGGATGCCCTTCGATTTCCGTCGCCAGTGAGACCAGTTCGTCGTCATAAAGCGCCCGTTCCGTCAGCCAGTGCGCCGCCGCGATGGCCCCCACAATGGCCGCTGCGCTGGAACCCAGTCCCACGCCGACCGGAATCTGATTGTTGATTTCCAGATCGAATCCGTAGTCTTTGCCCCAGCGGCGCAGCATTTTCTTCATGCTGGTGGCAATCAGATTGCTCTCGTCGGAGGGAATCCGGTCTGGATTGACGCCCTGGTAGTGGACGCTGACGTCAAGATCAGAACGGCGCGTGACATGGACGTCAAGATACAGGCTGAGGGCCAGCGCCGCACAGTCAAAGGCGCACCCGAGGTTGGCACTGGTTGCAGGAACTCGGACTGAACCGCGCTGGGGCATGGGCTTACCGGCATCCGGGAGAGGCAGATTCCGTGGCTTCCAGGGACACGCCTCCGGCAATGGCGGGAATCAACAGGATTTCATCACCGTCTTTGAAACTGTATTCCAAGCCGCCCAGAAAACGAATGTCCTCATCGTTGACGTAAATATTCAAAAAGCGCTGCAGCTTGCCGTCTTCAGAGCAAAGCACTTTTTTGAAGCCGGGATACTTCTGGTCGAGGCCATCGATCAGTTCACTGAGGTTCTGGGCCGTGGTTTCAACACTCTCAGCACCCTGGGTGTACTTTCTTAACGGTGGGGGAATGCGAACTGTGATTTGCAATCGAGTCTGCCTCCGATTCTAATAATCTCGCTGAAGCTGCGGGGCGCCTGGTCTGCCCGGGCTCCCGGTCATCCTGCGCCTCAGGCGCTGGCCGTGGCGTGGATGTTCAGATAACGGTCCTCAAACGCGGCCAGCTTCGGCCGGATCGCTTCATCCGCCTGGATCTCTCCGCTGACCGCTCCAATGGTCTTCAGTCCGTTTCCGGTAATGGCCAGCACCATGGATTCGTTGGGATTCAAAAGCCCGTTTCGGATCAGCTTGCGCGCCACGGCGACTGTTACGCCGCCGGCGGTTTCGGCGAAAAAGCCCTCGGTCTCGGCCAGCAATCGAATGCCTTCAACCACTTCGGCGTCGGAAACGTCTTCACCCGCGCCGCCGGTTTCCTGAATCATTTTGGAAGCGTAAAAACCGTCCGCGGGGTTGCCGATGGAAAGCGATTTGACAATCGTGCTGGGCTTCTGCGGGACAATTTCGCAGGTCTTGTTCTTGACCGCCGTGACAATAGGCGAGCATCCCGTCGCCTGGGCCCCGTAAAATTTTGTCGCCGCCGGCTCAATCCAGCCGAGCTTCTGGAGCTCGCCAAAGGCCTTGTGGATCTTGGTGATCAGCGAGCCGCCGGCCATGGGAACCACAATGTTCTGCGGCACCCGCCATCCCAACTGCTCGGCAACCTCGTAGCCGAAGGTCTTCGAGCCCTCGGAATAGTAGGTGCGCAGATTGACGTTGACCATTCCCCAGGGATACTTCTGCGAAATTTCAGAGCAGAGCCGGTTGACCTGGTCATAGTTTCCGCTCACCTTCACCAGCGTGGCTCCATAAATCTGCGTGTTGACCAGCTTTTCGGGTTCCAGATCGGCGGGAACGAAAATGAAGCTCTTGAAGCCGCCCGCGGCCCCCTGCGCGGCAACGGCATTGGCCAGGTTTCCTGTGGAAGAACAGCCCACCGTGTCAAAACCAAACTCCCGGGCTTTGGAGAGAGCCACGGCAACCACGCGGTCCTTGAAGGAAAGCGTGGGAAAGTTGACCGCGTCGTTCTTCAGATAGACTTCCCGGGCGCCCAGGGCTTTGGCAAGATGCGGGGCCGCTACCAGCGGGGTGAAACCCGTTGACCGTCCCACGGCAGGTTCGCCCGTCACCGGCAGCAGTTCCTTGTAGCGCCACATGGTGGGCAGGCGCGATTCCACCTGTTTCCGCGGCACTTCCGCGCGGATGCGGTCGTAATCGTAAACCACTTCCAGCGGGGCCCAGCAGTCTTCGCAGGCGGCGATAGGTTCAGCCTGATAGGTGCGCCCGCACTGTCGGCACTTCAATAGCTTTAAATAGCTCACATTTCCTCCAAGCGCGTTCTCTGCTCCAGAATGTCTTGGGGGCGATGGGAGATTCGGAGAGGGCCAACTAAAAAAGCCCCCCCGGGTCTCATCGGGGAGGCTCAAATAAATGCTTACGTCCTCCGTCTCATCTCCCCCAAAAACGGGCGGGAGTTAGCACCTGACCCCGGACTTACTTTCCGGGCGGTTGCCGTGGCGTCTTAGGGCCCGTCCCTCGGCCACTCTGGATGAGATACAGGTATTACACAACCGAATTGTAAAGACTGATAGTAGTCAAACTTTGAGCCCTTGTCAACCCGATTGCTCGGCACGGTCAGATTCACCGCTGAACGGTGTCTCACAAGGGCCGAACTGCGATTCCATGTGCCTGGTTATCCCGGACATCCCGACGCGGATTGCCAGGCCGCATTGACGAACCTCGCACTGCGCAAAATCTTCATAAGCCTTTTATGGTCATGCAAAAACTGGTTCTTCTATAGTAGCCTCACTTCATCTCCGCGGGCGCGGAACCCGCAACGATGTTCCAGCCGTCGATAGCGACATAGGGGGTAGTCCCGTTGAGCTCTCTTTTGGAATAGCTGGCAGTGATTTCGCGTTCTTCGCCCGGCATTAGTTCAAAGTAATTGTCCTGCCAGAGCGCGGGAAGAACCTCGCCGCCGTGCTCGCCTTTGTTCACGCTGAGGTGGACGAAAAACGCCAGGTGCGATGACGGATTTTTGACTGTCACGCGGGTCACATCGCGACCGCCAATTTCTCGCGTCACTGCGTGGACGTCTAATTGCACTTCAGGGAGGTTTTTCAGCGCCTTAAAGTCGGCATAGCCGCTGGTGGGCGTGTAATACCACTTGGTCTTCTGCCAGTCGAGGACGTCCTGTCGGGTGGAGAGCCAGTAGAAGTTGGTGCTCACCTGCTTTCCCGCCGAATCCTTGAGGGTCAGGCGCAGAAAATAAGTGGTGGACAGATTATCCAGCTTGGGCACTTCAAAAACCCGCGTGCTGCTGTTGGCGGCGACGTTGATAGTCTGGTCTTTGGAAAATTCTTTCTTGAGGTTGATGTCGTAAACCGCGGCGCTCACTCCAAGCTCCTGGAACGGCTGCAGCCGGGAATTCACCACCACCACGGACCCGTCGTCGTAGGAGTACTGAACGTGCAGCGGCTCGCACGCCTTCTTCGTGCCGAAGTATCCTCCCGCCGGCCGCAGATAATAGTCGTAGAGGTGCCAGATCAAACCTGGCCAGGCGGTGTTCAGCATCCACTGGATGACGCCCGTGGAGACAAACTTATTGCGGCGGTAGCCCTCAAACATGGCCCGCTCGCCCTCATAGGTCATCAGCTGCGACTTCTCGGCGTAATCTTCCACGCCGGTCGCCTGGCCATAACGCCCGTTCAGGGCGTTGTTGAACGTCGTCATGGTCTTAAACTCACCGCCGCCGGCATGGAAGTCCCATACGGAGTTGATGGGCCAGAGGTCTTTTTCGGGCATCATCATTTTCAGCGAAGATACGGGCGGGACGGCCGGACCGGGGCCGATCTCGGTTGAGAACCCGAACGCGCCGCCGTTCTTTGTGTCCAGCAGCCAGTAGTTGGGCGGAACCCAGTCATAAGGGCCGTTCATCTTTAGCCCGGAGGGCCCGGTCACCGTCGACACCTGCGCGGTGGCGGAGGACTGGTGAGGGTTAGGCCAGTGGCATTCTGCCAGGACCTTCAGGTAAATCTTTTCAACGCGTGGCGGCGGGGCCTTATCACTTCCGTAAAGCCAGTCCACCATGCAAGGATGATTGCGCACGCGCCGTAGCTGGTCTCGCAGGGAGTTTTCCGCTACCGTGTAATCTTCGGGTTTCCAGTTCTTCCACTTCTCCCAGTGGTCGCAGCAACACCAACCGGCCTGGACAAGAATTCCGTACCGGTCGCACAGATCGAAGAAATGGTTGTCAACAATCTTTCCTTCCAGGCGGATGGTGTTGAGGTGCATGTCCTTGACGTACTGGATTTCTTCTTCGGTCTTTTTCGGATCGAAGCGCAGCATCATGTCTGGAGCCCAACCGGCGCCCAGGATCAGGATGCTCTTGCCATTCACCATGAATTCCTGGTAGCCGTGCGCATTCAGCTTTGAGGTGATTTCGCGAATGCCGAACTGCGCTTCCTGGCTGTCGGAGACCTCGCCGCCCGTTTCAAACTGCATTTTCAGGCGATAGAGATTTTGAGGACCCATCTGCCAGGGCCACCACAGGCGAGGCTGGTGGAAATTGAGTTGCGAAAAACTGCCGGGCAGGAAATCAACTTCGCGCGTTTCGTGCGGCTTCAGCTCCACGTCCTGCTGGAAGCTGACCTCGCCGATGCTTCCTTTCAGAACACCGCGAACGGCATGGTCCGTAGCGTTTTGAAGCCGGGCGCGGACGGTGAGGTGCGCGACGTCCAGTTTCGGCAGGTCGAATTTCGTCTCCGCCTGCGGGTCGCGCAGCGCCACGGGACCGGTTGCCGTGACGGAAACACCCCGCCACAGTCCCATGTCCTTGTCGGGAGGCGCAGGGTTCCAGTCCACCCAGGTGACGCCCAGATCGTCGGCGTGGGGCGCGGAAACTTCGACGGCGAGCGAATTCATTTTGCCCGGCAGCGCCTCAGCCGTCACATTAAAATCGTAGGTCCGCCACATGCCAACCACCCGTTCGGGCCCGGCAATCTGCTTCCCGTTCAGCCAGATGCTGGCGCGGTAGTTGATGCCCCCAAAGTGCAGCCAGATCTGCTTTCCCGCAAAACCTGCGGGCAACCGGAAGCTGGTGCGGTACCACCAGGGCACCTTGAACGGGCTGTCGGCCGGCATGGGAAGGTTGGAGAAGTTCTTGCCGATCGGGTAGGTCTCGCCCGGTATGGAACGCAGGTTCATGCCGAAATAGGGATGGCGGTAGACGTCGTTCTTGACCAGCGCGGCCAGAACTGTGGCGGGAACGTCGGTCTGGTACCACCCCGAGGGCTTGAAGCTGTCCAGCGAGATGGCGCCGCCCTGTTCGGGAACCTGGGCGGAGGATTGCAGACTCCAACCGCTGGCCAGATTCAGTCGAAGCGGCGAGCTCTTCCCCGAAGTCTGCGCTTTGAGAAACGGACTTGCCGCGATCAGCAGTGAAAAAAGAAAAAGGCAGGTACGCGTTCGCATGTGAACCTCCCCGGCTTGATGGATTCGATGGCGTCCGGCTTAGCCCGCCATTATACCGCGGGTGGGCCGTCGCGGAAGCGATTTTACGGTCAGGCGCAATTCGGCTTCAGCGCGGCACCACCGGCAGCTCCAGGACGGAGGGATGCGCGCTGTCGTGGTAGATGACGTTGGTGGCCTTTACCCACCGCGTGGCGCTTTCCGGACTGTCGCCGGTGTTGGGGTTGCGGTCGAAGCGGGGGAAATTGCTGCTGGAAATTTCCAGCCGCAGCTTGTGCCCCGCCTTGAAGACATTGCTGGTTGACCAGAGGTCAACGGTGAATTTGTAGATGTGGCCCGGATTCAGATAGTCGGGCTTGACCTGCGAATCCCGGTAGCGGGCGCGAATGATGCCTTCGGTCAGGTTCTGCGCAAAGCCGTTGGGCCACACATCCACCAGCTTTCCCGTAAAGTCCGTGTCAACGGCCGAGGAACTGGCATAGAGGGTCAACTTCACGTGGCCTGTCACTTCAAAGTCCTGCTTGAAGGCGGGCGTGGTGAAGGTCAGCACGTCGGGCCGGGCCTCGCCGGGACGCTGGTCAACGGGCCCCGGCATCAAGTGGCCGGCATCGCAGCAGAGCGGGCCTCCGAGCGTGGGCGCCGGGTTTTCCGGATTGTAAACGTAGTGGTCGTTGGGTTCGGTTTGCGGCGCTTTCGTGGACAAGGTGCCGTCACCCGTCAGCAGGCTGGCCTTGCCGGTGGAATGGAGATAGTAATCGGTCTCTTTTGCTCTTGCCAGCGGCCAGCTATCTTCGTCTCGCCACTTATCTTCGCCCAGCACAAAAAACTTGACCGGCTTCTCATTTTGGACCCCGTTATCGATGCCTTTCAGCAGGTGGTCGTACCAGCGGAATTCGATGTCGTCCATGTTGATATTAGCCTCGGGGCCGAAATCCACTTCGCCGATCTTTCTTCCGCTGCCGGCATGGCCGCCGATCACCACCATCAGGCGTGTTTCATTACGCGCCGCCTCGGTGCCGCCGTGCGACCGGATGCCCAGGTAGTTTTTCAGCGAGCCGCCCTGGAAAATGTCGTACCAGGCGGCCACGATGTAGGCGGGAACCTTGATGTCCGGGTAGTGCTCTTCAATCGCCCAGCGCTTCCAGTAATCGTCATACGACGGGTGCTTCAGCCAGTCGAGGAAGTAAGGCGCCAGCGCGCCCAGGTCCGTGGGCCATTGCGAGGCGGCGCCAAAATTAAACAGCGGATAGTTGCTGAGCGGCAGCGTCCACATTCCATTCCTGGCGTTGGTCTCGTCCCGAACCTTGCGGTTGAGGGAGTCCTGCGCCAGCCCCGACGTCCACGACTCGTTGAACCATTGCTCGAACGCTCCGCCCTGGTAGGTCCATCCGTCGTGATAGTTTGAAGCTGTCACAACTGGGAAGATGCCCGCCAGGTGCGGCGGATGGGCAATGGCGCAAAGCATCTGCGTGGCGCCCACGTAGGAGCCGCCCACCATTCCCACCTTGCCATCGGAGTAGGGCAGCCTGGCCGCCCACTCCACCGTGTCGTAGCCGTCCTGCGATTCGTACATGAAGGGATACCACTCGCCCTCGGAGGTGTAGCGCCCGCGCACGTCCTGAACGATGGCCACATAACCGCGCTGGGCCGCCTTCACGCCGAAGTCGAAACTGCCGTCCTTGTTGTAAGGCGTGCGTTCCAGGATCACAGGAAACTTGCCCGGCGCGTCCGGCCGGTAAATGTCCGCGTGCAGCACCACGCCGTCCCGCATGGTGGCGGGAACTCCGTGCTCGAAGATCACGTGGTAGCGCTCGGCGGCGCAGAGCGGCAGAGCCGCCGCCATCGTCAGGACAACCATTGCAAACAGCCAGCGAGAGGTTCGCTTCATGTTGTGCTCCCCAATATGTTGAATTGCAGGATGAAGAAATTCAGTTCAGTCCGTAAGGCGGAAAGTATATGCCACAAACTCCGGCAAGGGAAGCGCGATCAGCGGATCTGGTCAGGCCGTGGCAGGGTCGGGCTGTTTGGGGTCGCGTTTGATCCAGCCGTAGGCGGCAACGGAATTTTTCCAGAAGACTTTTTCGGCGGCCGGCCGGCCCTTGCCGAGAACGTATTCGCGCACCAGCGCCAACTCCTGCGGGTAGGTTTCAATGTGGTCGCTGTTGGGCCAGTCGCTGCCATAGATCAGGCGGTCTTCGCCAAAGATGTCCCACAGGCGGTCGAGCGTGGGCTTGTAGAAATCGAGCTCAAGGCGCAGGCGGCCGTCAACCCGCCGCAGAACTTCCGACACCTTCACGTAGACCTGCGGCCGTTTTCCAAGCTCCTGCAGATGGAACTCAACCTCTTTCTTCGCCTTCGGGTCGGTGGGCTCCTGCATTTGCGGCAGGTGGTCAATCACCACGCGCAGGTTGGAGACCAGATCAGTCAGCCGGACCACCGCCGCGATCAGTTCCGGGCTGGGGTTGGCCGTATCCATCTCCAGGCCGGCCGCCGCAAGTTCCTTGAGGCCGTGGACAAAATCCGGATTCTCGAGCCGCCGGCTGAAGTTCCGGTCCCACAGATTACCGCAACGAATGCCGCGAAAAAGAGGATTGCGATGGAAGCGTTCCAGTTGCTTACGGAAATCAGGCTTCTCCGGCTCCAGGTCGCCGACCGTTCCCACAATCACCGGAGCGTTCGCGGCGATGTCCAGCACCCACTGGTTGTCTTCCAGCCACGGGCTGCATTCCACTTCAATGGCGCCCACAACGCCCTGGCCCTCCGTTACCTTCAGGTAGCGGTCTGGCAGCGCGGGTTTATAGAGCTTTGTATCGTCCTTGGGCGGCCACGGAATACCCTGCGGGCGCCTCGGGTCGAACAGGTGAATGTGAGTATCGATGATGGGTATGGGTGTGGTTTGCGCGCTCATGTCGATGTCCAGGGCGGCGAAGGCCGCTGCGATTCCCAGGAATGTTCTGCGGTTCACGCGGGTATTCTAACTCATACTTCAGCCTTCGGCCGCACGAATCCTTGACGGTATGCGATAGCAGATTCCGTTCAAGGCGAGACTTATCTCACCGCGGCAGATTTTGCGCGGAAGGTCTTACGGTTGAGGCCTTACGTCAAGAAGTGGGGCGAGGACCTGAAATGCTGTGTCCGTCAGCGCGGCTGCGCCCCTTGCGGGCCATTCGAGATCCCGCAAGGGGCGTGATGCCGCAGGTGGCTAGAAGTAGAACTTCAGTGCGAATTGGATATTGCGTTCGCCCTGTGAGCTAAGCACCTGGCCGAACTGGGTGCTGGTCTGGGTGTGGTTGGCAGCGTTAAACGCAGGAGTGTTGGTGAAGTTGATGAACTCACTCCGGAATTGCAGGTGTTTTGACTCCGTGATGGGGAAGTTCTTCATGATTCCCACATCCCAGTCACGCAGCCCGGGTCCTCGAACCGTTCCGTTGGCACAGGTACCGAAAGTTCCTGCGGGCGCCGAGGTGAAGATGGTGGGCGAAGTGTTGAACCAAGTGGTTCCGGGCCCCACGTTGTGGTTGTAGCTTACAGGAGCAATACAGTTAGCCCTTGCCCCCCGGCTCTTGGTTCCCGAGTTGTCAGACCCTCGGATGGTTTCCGCCAGGCCCGTGTGAGCCGTGACGATCCCGGAGATTTCCCAGCCGCCCAGAATACCGTTCATGACTGGATTCCAGTGGTTCCCGAATTGCTTTCCGCTACCCACTGGCAACTGGTAGGTATACGAGGTGACAAAGCTGTGAGTGTTGTCAAAGTAAGCGGGCCCCCATTCTGACGACTTGTCGTATAGGTTCTGCCAGTACGCGGAATTCGAAGCAGCCTGCCCACCCTGACCGTAATAACCGAGAGAGTTGGTCATCGTCTTCGAATAGGTGTAGGAGACCTGAAGTTGCAGCCCGTGGGTCATGCGCTTGGTCAGGCTGGCCTGCAGGGCGTCGTAACGCTGGGCTCCGTTCGATTCCGTACCGGAAATCTGCCCGATCTCGTTGTACAGTGTGGAGTTGCCGGACAGATAGGGGCTGCCGCATGTTGCGGTGCCTGCTGGGCAACTCGCTTCACCCGGCAGACGCCGCTGGAAGTAGGGCATCGGAACCATCAGGTGCGTTCCATGCTGCCCGACGTACGCTACCGACACCAGCGTCTGTGCCGGGAGCTGGTGTTCAACGCTGATGTTCCATTGCTGGGTCATGTCGGGCCGCACGTTCGGGTCCCAGAGCCGGATGTTAGTGTTGACAAATGGATTGGCAGGAGCTGCCAGCACTGAGAGTCCATCGCTCGATGTGGAGCCTGGGTAATAGGTCAAAGTACCAGTGGTGTAATCATTCTCAAACTCCGACTGGAAGGGAGGGTTCAAGGGGAGCCTGAGATTCGTCCCAGTGCCCTCCAGGAATGAAGAGATGGTGTAGGCGCCGCGTACCACCGTGTTCCTGTTGAAGCTGGGAGTCCAGGCAAATCCGATTCGCGGCTCCCAGTCCTTCCAGTAATTGTTGTAAAGAGCGTTACAGTTGCTGTACGGACAGTTGCCCTGGCCGGCAAAGTATTCGGTACCACTGATAGGGCCAAAATTCCCCTGGCGGCCGTAGACCTCGCTCCAAGGCTTGTTGTACTGCCACCGCAATCCGAGATTGAGCGTCAAATCGTCCCTGATGCGCCAGTTATCCTGGACATAGGGAGCAAATAGCCAGCTCCGCTGACCCCAGGTCCCGGCGCTGACTCCCAGTCCCACCGTGTTAGGCAAACCCAGCAGGAAATCCGCCTCTGAGAATCCTTGTGAAGATCCTGTGGTAGAGAGATTCGTCGGGTCAGGGCCGGCGGTATACTGTCCGCTATAGTCCAACAACCCGTATTTCCCGTTGTTGCCTGCGTAATAGGTGTTGATCTGATACCGAATGGCCTGAAAGCCCATGTGGATTTCATGCCGATTGTGCGTAAGGATGAAATCGACCGTCGGTTCAAGCGTGGTGTCAGCAAACAGCTGTTCGCTATCCGAACTGCCGATGTTGTTTGCAAGGCCATTGGTAAAATTGAGCGCCAACAGTCCGGGGCCATGAACGTTGGCGTCAGCAATGCCAATCTTCTCACCGAAATTCCCCAAAGCCGAGTTGATCGAACCGTTGTGCAGGTAGATGCGGTTCACCCCCATTCTTGCATCCATCACCATGCTGGGGCTGAAGGTGTGAGTCCAGTCGACGACCGCGCCATGGAAAGGCGATTCATTAAAGCCCTGGCCGAAGAGCTGGAACGAGTTTGTGCTTGGAATCGTCTGGAAGCCTTGCGAATAACGGCCCCAGATGTGGTTGGTCGAATTGGGCATGTAATCGATTTTGACGTCGCCCTGGTTGTTGTTGGTCTGGCTGCTGCTTGTGTTGTAGGCGTTGAATTGGAGGTTTGGATTGATCGGGTTCGTGTACAGCCCGGACTGAAAAAGATTGGCCGCCACTGGAGATATCATGCTTGGGGGAATAATATTATCTCCCCCCAGCCCGGTGTTTGCGGCGGTAAACGGCTGGCGAACACTCGCCGGATTTGCAGGGGATGTGCAGGGGCCTGAGAACGTGGCGCAAGGATTGTAAAGCTGAATGCCCCTCTCGTTCAGCAACTGGGAGAAGTCGCCGTTGCGCTCCGCCATGGTCATGACAGTGATTGAAGTTGTGACCGGAGGGTTGTCAAGCCGCTCACCTTCGTAGTCGGCAAAAAAGAAAAGTTTATCTTTCTTGATAGGACCGCCAACCGTGCCACCAAAGGTGTTCCAGCGCAGGCCGGGTTTTCCCAGACCTTCCCAGTTGCGGGCCCAGTTGTTGGCGTTGAGCTTGTCGTTGCGGAGAAACTCAAAAACATCTCCATGATACTTATTCGTTCCAGACTTGAGGGTCGTGCTGATGATGCCGCCCTGGAATTGGCCATATTGAGCAGGAGCGTTGCTTGTGATGACGTTGAACGCCTGAATGGCATCAGGGCTGGGCTGGTAGGAGGTGAGGTTGTCAGAAGTCTGGTTATTGTCGATTCCGTCCAGGAGGAAGTTGTTCGCTTCTTCCCGGTTCCCGTTGACGTAGGGACGCCCCCCGCCACCAGTCCGCTGACCGTTTCTAAAGGAGCTCGGGTCCGGAGTGGTTACGCCGGGCGCCAGCAAAGTCAGTTGGATAAAGTTGCGCGTGGCGAGCGGCAGGTTAACGTTGAAGTTCGAGTTGGTCACAAAGCCCCTCTCCATGGTGTCTGTCTGGAGTAGAGGGGGAGCCCCCGTCACCTCGACGGTCGTCGTCGTCGCGCCAACCTGCAACTCAAAATTAACACGCGCGACCTGGTTCATTTGGAGTTCAAAAGCCGGCTTTGAAGCCGTCGCAAAGCCCTTGGCTACCGCTTTGATCGTATAGGTCCCAGCCGGAAGCCGCGGAAAATTGTAAACGCCCGCCGAGTTGGTAGTAGTGGGCCATACCGTGCCGCGAACTGTGTCGGTGGCTGTTACAGAAGCCCCAGGCACGGCGGCATGGGAAGGGTCCGTGATAGTGCCCGTAATTCCGCCTGTCACTTCCTGGGCAAGCAGTGGTCTTCCGCCCAAAGTGAACATGATGATTGCCAAAACTGCGATCATGGCCCTAGAAAAATTGCATCGAAGGCAGTTTTTCAACGTACTATCTATTGACATAGATACAGACCTCCGTGAAGTAAGGTGTGACCCATAGCCCTTTATGACAATGGCCGATCAGGCCGAAACTTCAAAGAAACAGGGCATGATGAGATGAGCTGACCCTGAAAACCGATGGCAGCGGGTACTGACCTGAAGAATGCAGCCGCGACAACAAATAGGATTCGAGCTCGCGGCTGCCCCGATGAAAATGAAAAATCACCCTTGGCAGGATATATAAGAGCTTTGTTCTAGAAAGGGACACTCGCTCTTGGCACAGTACCTCCGTTGTCTTGTTGGTTTGACCGGGACCCTATACGCAAGCACTTTTGCGAGTGACGACTTTACTGGGAGGAGAAATCGAAGTAATCCAGAAAGCCCAAAGTAACGGGTATTACTGAAGAATGCGGTCGCGATATGAACTGTATGCGAGCACGCGACAGCCCCTATGATCTCAAGGAAAATCTTTCAATACTTCTCATTAGCAGTCTGTCAGGATTGCCAAAGATTTCTTTCTGAAAATATTGCTGCATTTTATTGTAAGTGCCTGCTATTGAGAGCTTTATCCGGCATAAGTCAGAAAACCTCCCAGCCGTACACGCGGCAAACACAGATGCCTTCTGCTCAAAACAAGCCTGGCAGGATGCTAATGGTCCAGCCAGACTGGAATTTCCAATCATGCATCCGCCAGCTTGCGACCCGACGACGCTTGAAGAACTTCAAGCCCAAATCAGCTTTCCAAGGCCTGCATCGCGCGGTGGTTCTTTATCCGCGCCTGCCCAGGAGGACATCATTGGGTGCAAAAATGACCCTTGATTGCAGCCGGAACCCATGCGTTGGCTCTCATCAAGAGCGGAGAACCGGGTGCCGCCGACTTGTCAAACCGACGTGTGCCGGTTTGAGCAGGAAGATGGGCCATCACATTTATTTCGATTCGAGATTTCCAACTTTCGTTGCTTGAGTTTTTCGGCTTCCCGGGTGGCGCGCAGCAATAAAAATACTCGTCTCCGTCTGGTTGTTCAGTCGGGCCTGAGGCAAGATTCGTATGGGAGACAAAGAACAAGTTGAGGCCTGAAACGTTGCGCGGGTGATAGCGGTCGCGCCCCTTGCGGCCCTTTCTGTATCCCGCAAGAGGCTGCAGGAGAACGGCAGTGCAGTACTTCGGACGCGAACCGGCCTCGCATTTCCTTGATTTCACCGGTCGGCGCCGATGGGTGCTTGCCCGGAGGCACAACCTGGGTGTAAAAATGTCCCTTATAATCTCAGCGGTAACAATTGCAAGGGTCCCATCAGGAACGGAGAGTTGGGCGCGATACCGAGCGCTGGAAGCAATGGTCATCGGCTTGAGCAGGAGCCCCACAAAGGCTCTGTCCGGCTCAATCCTGCAGATTTTCAGTGCTAGACTCTTTGGGTTTTTAGCTGTCGCGCAAACACAACAACGCCGTTTCCGTCTGTTTGTTCAGTGGGGCCCGGCGCAAAATCACTATGGGAGACGAAGAACAAAACACAATGTCAGCTGAAAAATACTTTTCTCAGATCAACGAAATCGTCAAAAAGATTGAGCAGACCCAGCGGCCGGCCATCGAAAAGGCCGCGTCGGCCATGGCCGAATCGATCCGGTCAGATGGGCTGGTTTACCTTTTCGGGAGCGGGCACTCGGTGATTCCCGTTCTCGATATTTTCCCGCGTTACGGAAGCTTTGTGGGCTTCTGCCCGATTTACGATCCGCGGCTGATGTGGTTCAACGTGGTAGGACCGGGCGGCGCGCGCGAGTTGCTGTGGCTGGAGCGCGAAGAAGGTTACGCGAAGAACGTTCTGGCCAGTTACTCGCTCGAACCGCGTGACACCATCATGGTCTTTTCACACGGCGGGCTGAACGCCGCACCGGTGGAGGTGGCGATGGAGGCCAAAAATCGGGGCCTGAAGGTGGTCACGGTCTCATCCCACCAGAATTGCCAGCAGGCGGCGGCCACGCATTCCAGCGGCAAGAAGCTGTCCGACCTGGCCGACGTTGCCATCGACAACTGCGTGCCGCCTGAAGACGCCCTGGTGGGAGTGGAAGGAATCCCGGAAAAGTTTGCCGCGGGATCAACCGTGGCGGCTGTCACCATCGCCATGGCCCTGGTGGCTGAAGTCGGCTCGCAACTGGTGAAGAGCGGGCACAAGCCTCCCACCTTCGTCTCGCCCAACGTCGGGCTCGAACCTGACCACAACCAGCGCGTCTTCGTGGAGTTTGCCCGGCGCATTTCCCGGCGCGTTCCCTGAGGAACGTTGAAAGCCCGCGCCGACATCCGCCCACAGGGCAGAGCGGGCCTCGCCTCGGACCCATAGGAGGAGGCTGTCTCGAGATGAAAGTTAAAAAGGTGAAGATCGGCTGGTACGGAATTTTTGGCGCAGCGCTGGCGCTCGGCTTCGCGTGGGCAATGGTCAGCAGCACTGCGCCCCAGGCTGCTTCTCCCTCGCAACCGTTCTTTCCCGTCGCCGTGTGGTATGGCGGCGGCAAGGCGCGCGCTCCCATGCTAGAACCGGTGGATTCCACCAGCGCAGCCCGCTGGGGCCGGGACCTCGACCAGATCAAGGCGGTGGGTTTCAACACCGTCAAGTGCTGGGTGGACTGGGCTACCGCCGAGCCCCGGCCCGGCCAGTTTGACTTCCAGAATCTCAATCTGCTCCTGCGACTGGCCCAGGAGCGCGGGCTGCGCGTGATCGTGCAGATCTATACCGATTCCGCGCCGGACTGGGTGGGCCAGCGCTATCCCGACGCGCGCTTCGTCGACCGTTCGGGAGCCGTCATTAATTCCCAGGCGGCGCCCGGCTACTGCATTGACGATGAGGCCGTCCGCAATGAGGTTGTGAAATTTATTGAGGCGCTGTCGCAGGACGCCAACCGCTCCCGCGCGCTTTACGGCTGGGACGTATGGAGCGAGCCGCACCTGGTGAACTGGGCGGGGTTTGATTATCTCAAGAACCCCGAGTTCTGCTATTGCCGCTACACCCAGGCCCGATTCCGCCAGTGGCTGCAGGCAAAATATAAAACCCTGGCGGCGCTGAACAAAGCGTGGTACCGAGGGTTTACAAGTTGGGATAGCGTAACGCCGCCGCGCTTTTCAACCATCCTTTCCTTCACCGACTATCTCGACTGGCGGGCGTTCATTACCGCCAAGCTGGCCGCCGATCTGAAAACGCGCGTCGATGCTGTCCGCAGCGCCGACCACCTTAACCCCATCACCAGCCACTCGGCCGTGCCGGGCCTGTTTACCGATCCGCGCGATGGCTACGGCGAGCCGGACGATTTCCTGATGGCGGAGAATGCAGACTTTTTCGGTACCTCTCTCTATCCCAAGCACGCCGCGTCGCGGAGGCCGTGGTCCTACGAACACCTCTCGGCGGGTCTCGATTTCTCGCGTTCAGCCGGGCACAGCCTCGGCAAAGGATTCTGGATTGGCGAACTGCAGGCAGGCCAGGGCGTCACCGGGATGCGCATCGCCCAGCCCGTCACCGGCCACGACGAGGCCTACTGGATGTGGCAGGTGATCTCCCACGGCGCGCGCGAAATCGCCGTCTACGCCTGGTATCCGATGAACGCCGGGTATGAATCGAACGGCTACGGGCTGATCCAACTGGACGGCACGCTCACACCGCGAGCGCGGGAGGCCGGCGCAACGGCCAAAGCCATCGCGCAAAACGCCGCCTCAATCGACAAGGCCCAGCCGGCCCCGGCCGGGGTGGCCATCCTTTACAACCGTCTTTCTTACATGGTGGGTGGAACGGAGCCTTCGCTGTCAACGCTCGGCAACGCGGAACGTGATTCGCTGGAGGGCCTGCACCGCGCGTTTCTCGAAAAGCAGATTCCGGTGGATTTTGTCAGCACCCAGGATCTGATGGACGGTCGGGTAAAGGCCTACAAGATTCTGTTTCTGCCTTACGCGGTGATGATTTCGCGGCAGGTGGCCGAGGGCGTTAAGCGTTATGTCGAGCAGGGCGGGACGGCGGTGGCCGGCGCGCGCCTGGCCTGGAACAACGCGCGGGGATTTGCCAGCGAGGTGATTCCGGGCTTCGGCCTGGACGAGGTGTTCGGGGCGCGGGAAAAGATCATCCGGCCGGTCGAAGCTGCTCGCCTCGTGATGGAATCGTCCCCCAGCCTACCCGGCATGAAATCCGGCGAAGCCGTGCGCGGCGACAACTTTGAAGAAGAGCTCGAGCCGCTGGCCGGCGCGCAAGTCCTGGCCCGCTTCTCCAATGGCCAGCCCGCCATGGTTGAAAACTCTTACGGAAAGGGGAAAGCCATCCTTGCCGGAACGTTTCTGCCGCTTTCCTACGAACGCGAGCACGACCCCTCTACCGGGCGGCTGTTGCGATCTCTGGCGCGGGCTGCGGGCGTTCGTGCAGAGGTGAAAGTTTCAGGCGCGGGAACCAGCGAAGTGGAAGTTCGCCGGCTGGCCAGCCCTAAGGAGCAACTGGTTTTCATCTTCAACCATGCACAAAAGCCCGCGCAGGCTTCCATTTCAATCTACATTCCGTGGAGCGTCCGTGAGGCGCGAGACATCGTCACCGGCCGCCCGGTGAAATTTAAAACTGCGAACGGCGATGTGGTCCTTGACAAGAATCTGACCGGCGGCGAAGTCTGGGTGTTGAAGCTGAGCACGACGCGTTAGCAGCGCACCTCACGCAAAGACGCTAAGACGCAAAGACGCATATCGCCCTGACGCGAAGGCCAAACCCCCTTTGCGCCTCTGCGCCTTAGCGTGAGAAGCTTTTCCGAGAAAGGTCCGGAATGGGAGTGTACAAGAGGGGAGCGCGACAGCCTAACGCCGTGTGGGCGGTGGATATCGGCGGCACCAAAATTGCGGCTGCGCGCGTGAGCCGAAGCGGCAAGCTGTCCGAATACGCTGAGATCCCCACGCCGGCTGCCGGCGGGCGAAAGGTAGTGGAAGCTGTAGTGGAACTGCTGCGGCGAATGCCCGCCAAAGATATCGGCGCCATCGGAGTTGACGTTCCGGGCCTCGCCTGGCCGGACGGCCGCGTGTGGGCTCCCAACATTCCCGGCTGGAAGCGCATGCCGCTGGGGCAGGCCCTCAAAAAGCGCTTCGGGCTGCCCACGCTGGTGGAGAGCGACCGCAATGCCTTTGTGATGGGCGAAGCCTGGCAGGGCGCGGCGCGCAACTGCCGCGACGTGATATTCCTGGCGGTAGGAACCGGCATCGGAGCGGGAATCCTGGCGGGCGGGCGTTTGCTGCGCGGCCACGGTGAACTGGCCGGGGCGGTGGGCTGGATGGCGTTGCGCGATCAGTATCAGCCCATTTACAAATCAATCGGCTGCTTTGAGGCCCACGCCAGCGGCACGGGGATTGGCCTCGCGGCGAGCCAGGAATTCGGCCGCAAACTCTCGGCCCGCGAACTCACCGCCATGGCGCGGCGCGGCGACCGGAAGGCGAAGCAGGTGCTGGAGCGCGCCGGGCACGACCTGGGGCTGGGTCTGGCGAACCTCGTCGATGTGCTCAACCCCGAAGTCATCGTGATCGGTGGCGGTGTGGCCGCGGCAGGCAACCTGGTTCTCGATGTCGCGCGCAAAACCATGAAGCGATGGGGCCAGCCGCTGGCGGTGAAACAGGTCCGCGTGGTGCGCAGCCGCCTGGGCACTCGGGCCGGGTTGCTGGGCGCGGCCAAGCTGGCGTTCGATGATTGCGACCGCCTGGCGGCGCGGAAGAAAGAATTCTCAAAGAGCAATTTCACGCGAAGGCGCTAAGCCGCAAAGGCGCCGAGTTGCCGCAACGTTATGGCCGATAACATTGAAATTCGGCGCTTTGCCCTGGTGCTGACGGCCAACGCCTGCATGTTTGTTTTTGGCGTGGTGCTGCTGCTGATGGGATCGCTGCTGCCGTCGCTGGAGGTGAACTACATTCAGGCGGGCAGCCTGGGGTCGTTCCCGCTGGCGGGCATTCTGGCAGCGACCATCCTGGTGGGGCCGGTGCTCGACACTGCGGGAGCAAAGCCGGTGCTGGCCGCAGGTCTGGCGATGGTGGCGGGCGCAGTGGGACTGATGCCGGCGCTCCACACCTACGGGGCGCTGGCGGTGGCGGCGCTGGTTTATGGATTCGGTGGGGGCGTGCTGAACACGGCAACCAACGCCCTGGTGGCTGACCTGAGCGTCTCGGGCCGTGGTGCGGCGCTGAACCTGCTGGGATTCTCATTCAGCCTGGGAGCGCTGACCGCCCCGCTGCTGATGTCCACCGTGGGCGGAAGGTTTGGAACCTCGACGGTGCTGCACATTCTGGCCGCAGGTACAGCGCTCATTCTGGTTCCGGTGCTCGTTTTCCGCTTCCCGGCCGCCACCTATGCCGGAACGCGCCTGGCCGAACTGCTGCGGGTGCTGAACCATCCGCTGGTGTGGCTTTTTGGCGCGCTGCTGTTTTTTGAGTCGGGCAGCGAAAACAGCATGTTTGTGTGGGCGGGAAAGATTGTGGCCGGAATGTTCAACGCCACGCCCCAGCACGCCGGCTGGGCGCTGGTGGGACTGAGCGCGGCCATTGGCGCCGGGCGACTGGGAGCGGCTTTCCTGCTTCGCGTGCTGGGCAGCCGGAAGGTCATGCTGCTCTCCGCTGCCGTCACGGTGACGGGCGTGATGATGGCCTTTACCAGCCGTGGATTATCCACGGCGGTGCTGAGCATGGTGGTTATCGGACTGGGACTGGCGTCGATTTATCCCACGGCGCTGGGCATTGCGGGCGACCGCTTTCCGCGCCAGACGGGCACCGTGTTTGGCGCCATCATGGCCGTGTCGCTGGTGGGTGGAACGGCCGGGCCCAGCATCTGCGGGAGACTGGCGGCAATGGGACTGCGCAACATCTTTTGGGTCCCCATGATTGCGGCGGTGGCCGTGGCAACGCTGACGATTCTGGTGACGCGCGAGGGACCGGGCGGGATTCCCCTGGATTGAGCTTGTCCCCGGCCGTCTTGAACCTCGCAACCTCTGGAAAACCCAACCCCAAATTCCCGGGAATAAATTGGGCGTCCTCCGGTATTTTATAAGTGAGCGACTGTGATAGTGAAGGCTCGCTCTTCTATTTCCATTTCCGGGAGGATGGGGTGCAGAAATTTGACTTTGGCAGAAGCCTGGCCATGCCGCGGGTCAGCCGAAGAGATTTTCTTCGCGCATCGGCGACTGCGCTGGCTGGGGTTGCTGCGGCATGCCAGGTGAAATCGACGGCGACCGCGAAGCCCGGGCGGGCCGGGAAAAAAGGGATTGTTCGGATTGTGGAATTCGGGGCTGACGGCGTGCGAAAGGGCGTGGTGGAAGTCCCCAAAATAGTAAAGAGCGATGCCGAGTGGCGAAAGCAGCTCACGCCCATCGAATTTGAAGTGACGCGCAAGGCGGGGACCGAGAAGGCGTTTACGGGCACTTACTGGAACCTCCACCAGAAGGGATTGTACCGGTGCGTCTGCTGCGGCACGGCGCTTTTCAGTTCCAGCACCAAGTTCAAGTCGGGCACCGGCTGGCCCAGCTTCTGGGCGCCGATTGCCAAAGAGAACATCAGGGAAATCGCAGACAACAGTTTTGGCATGGGGCGGACGGAGACTTCCTGCCGGCGGTGCGATGCCCACCTGGGCCATGTGTTTGACGACGGGCCAAAACCTACCGGGCTCCGATACTGCATGAATTCAGCGGCCTTGCGCTTCGTCAAGCTGGGATAGGCCTGGACGCTGCCGATAGGGCCCAGGCTCGACGCGGCAGGGCGGCTTCAGGCCTCCGGGATTTCGGACGCCGGGAAAGGGAGACGATTGCAATGAAGAACTCTTGTGCCAAGCTGTTCAGGAAAATCATCCTTCTTCTGCTGCCGTTGCCTGTGCTGGCCGGTGTGGGCTGCTCAACCAGCGCGCACGGTCAGGTTCCCGCATATGCGGGACCGTCCAATGTTTCCGCAACCCAGGGCAAACAGACGGCGGTTCTGGCGGGCGGCTGTTTCTGGGGCGTCGATGCCGTCTTCAAGCATGTGAAGGGGGTCGAAAAAGTTGTTTCCGGCTATTCGGGAGGAAGCGCCGGGTCGGCCGAGTATGAGACGGTCAGTTCGGGATCAACCGGGCATGCGGAGTCCGTGAAGATCACCTACGACCCGTCACAGGTCCGGTTCAGCGAGCTGCTCAGAATCTTCTTCTCAGTGGCCACCGATCCTACCCAGCTCAACCGGCAGGGTCCGGACACCGGACCTCAATACCGCTCCGTGATTTTTTATTCCCATGAAGACCAGAAACAGATTGCGCAGGCGTATATCGACCAGTTGAATAAGGCGGGCGTCTTCTCGCGCCCTATCGTGACCCAGGTGGTTCCTTTCAAGGCCTTTTATGCGGCAGAGGCCTACCACCAGAACTTCCTCGAACGCCACCCCAACTATCCCTACATTGTCTTCAACGACATGCCCAAGCTGCGGGCGCTCAAGAAACAGTTCCCGGAGTTCTACAGGAAATAGTCTTTGGGCGGAAGCTGCAAGTGGAATGATCCTTTCTGAAGGCGCCAGTCAGGGCAGCAGCCGGCAGCAGCCGGCCTGGCAGACGTCCGGCCAGGCGCCCAGCGTTCCCAGGCTGGGGCGGGCGGAATTCTCTTCCATCCTCTCCACAATCAGTTCCCGGACCATCCGGGCAAAGCCGGGGTTGGTGCCCACGGCTGCGGCGCGAACCATGTTCAAACCAAGCTCTTCCGAAAGCTGGCGCGCTTCCGTGTCGAGATCGTAGAGCACCTCCATGTGGTCTGAGACAAAGCCGATGGGAACGATGACCACGTCGCTTGCGCGGCCGTCGTTCTTGACCGCCTTCAGATGCTCCAGGATGTCCGGGCCAAGCCACGGCTGAGTGGGCGGGCCGCTGCGGCTCTGATAGGCCAGCGGGTCTTCTGACCTTCCAAGCGCCGCTGAAACCAGGCCCGAAGCCTCCAGCAGTTGCTGCGCATACGGGCAGCTCTCCGCCATCCGGAGCGGAATGCTGTGCGCGGTGTAGACGACGTGGGCGGAGCTTCTTCTTTCAGCAGGGATGCGGGCCAGCGCTTGCTGCACCTGCTGCGTCATGGCGGCGATGTAACCGGGATGGTTGTAAAAGGGCCGGACCTTGTCAATCAGGGGAGCGCCTTCGCCCGCGGCGGCGCGCGCGTTTTCAATGTTCTCCAGGTACTGCCGGCAACTGGAATAGGAACTGTAGGCGGAAGTGACGAAGGCCAGCGCCCGCTTGATTCCGTCGGATTTCATTCTGGCTACGGTATCGGTGAGCAACGGATGCCAGTTGCGGTTGCCCCAGTAGACGGGGAGGTGCGGGCCCTGTGCGGCCAGTTCGGCTTCGAGCGCCCGAATCAGCCCCCGGTTCTGCTGGTTGATGGGGCTCCTGCCGCCGAAGTGGTGGTAGTGCTCCGCCACGGCCAGCATGCGTTCGCGCGGAACGTTCCTGCCGCGCAGGACATTTTGGAGGAAGGGAATAATGTCATCTTCTTTTTCCGGGCCGCCAAAAGAGACCCACAGGACTGCGTCGTAGTTCATGGATTTATCCTAGCCGACCACCGTCAGTTCCAACCACCCGTGCAGGAAGGCCCGGCGAAAGCGGATTGCGCGGTTCACTCACGCGTTCAGCCTCCAGATGGAGAAGTTGAGCGCTGCGGCATACGCCACCCAGAGAAGATAGGGCGCCAGCAGCCAGGCCGCCGCGCGCGAAAGCGGACGGAAAGCCACCATGGTGCCCAGGATCGCCAACCAGAGCACAAGAATCTCGGCGAATGCCAGCCCCGGCCTGTGCGTTCCAAAAAAGATGGCCGACCAGCCGACGTTCAGGACAAGCTGCACCCCAAACAGGTTGAGCGCAGACGCGGCGTGCGGAAATCCAACCCGGCGCCAGACCAACCAGGCGGCGACCGCCATGGCAAGATAAAGCAGCGACCAGACGGGTCCAAACACCCAGTTGGGGGGCGTCCACGCGGGCTTGGCGAGCGTAGCATACCACCCGCCGATGGACGGTGTGGTCAACATCGACCCGATGCCCGCCGCGCCAAAACAGACTGCCATCGACACGACCAGACCGATGGTCTGCTGAAGCAGAGTCATCCTTCCTTTCCTTTGAGAGCCGGCAGGTGGCTAGCCTTAATATACTACCTGCTCCCCGGGAGCATCGACCCGTTAATTTAGGTCCGGACATTTCACACCCTGAGGGGACTGTAAAATCCTGCTGGTCAACGGAGGGATTCAGAGGTTTAATGTTGCCCTGCCCGGCCCATGCGGGCAGAGTTGTACT
The DNA here is from genome assembly GCA_049583595.1 of Terriglobia bacterium. Classification (GTDB taxonomy): domain Bacteria; phylum Acidobacteriota; class Terriglobia; order UBA7540; family UBA7540; genus SCRD01. The sequence goes on along the minus strand of JBAUWE010000374.1, from coordinate 9,357 downwards.
TTTCCGGAAGCGCAATGAACCTCAGGGTCAAGCGGGGAGGAATCGTCCGATGAAGATCATGAAAATTGCGGTGGGATTGCTGGCGGCCGTGTTGCTGGCTCCGTGTCTGTATGCGCAGAGCACGGGCAAGGTCCAGGTGGACTGGAACCAGGTGCAGGAGGTTTCCAAAACCACTCCCACGCTGCAGGTGGTGGTGAATCCGCCGCTGCGGCGCGGATCGAAAATACACGACCGGGTTTTTGAGAACCTGAAGGCCCTGGGCGCCGACTATGTGCGTTACGTTCCCTGGCTGCCCTATCCGAAGCTGGGCGTGGCGGAACTCGAGGCTCCGGCGGACGGCAAGACCTCATGGGACTTCTCGGTGATTGATCCCATGATGGAAGATTTTATGAACGCCCAGGCGGGACATTCGGTGATGATCAACTTCAGCACCATCCCGCAATGGATGTGGAAGACGGAGAAGCCGGTTGCATATCCATCGGACCCGGACCAGGTGGACTGGCACTACGAGCAGGGGACGGAACTGCGCGACCCCAGCATGAAGGAAGTGGCGGATTACTATGCGCGGCTGGTCAGTTGGTACACGCAGGGCGGCTTTACGGACGAATACGGCAAGCGGCACGAGTCCGGCCACCACTACAAGATTCAGTACTGGGAAGTGCTGAACGAGGTGGACTTTGAACACAACATGAGCCCGGAATTTTACACCCGTCTCTACGATGCCGTCACCGCGGCGATCCACAAAGTCGACCCGAGCATCAAGTTTGTCGGGGCGTCGCTGGCGGCGCCCTCGGTGAATCCGAAATTCTTCGAGTACTTTCTGAATCACCAGAACCACAAGCCGGGCACTCCGCTGGACATGCTTTCCTATCACTTCTATGCAGGCCCTTCGCCCTCTCAGGACCTGGACAACTGGCAATACACTTTCTTTGACCAGGCCGACCGCTTCCTGGACACAGCGCGCTTCATACAGGCGATCCGCCGACGGCTTTCGCCCGAGACCCTGACCGATACGAACGAACTGGGCTGCATCCTGCCTTACGACACGGCAGACCACCTGGTGCGCCCGATTCCGAACGGCTACTGGAACCTGTGCGGCGCCATGTACGCCTATCTTTACGTGGAACTGGCAAAGCAGGGCATTGAGGTGGCGGGAGAATCGCAACTGGTCGGCTACCCCACGCAGTTTCCCAGCGTCTCGATGGTGAACTGGACCACCGGGCAGCCGAACGCGCGCTTCTGGGTGCTGAAACTTCTGCACGACAATTTCGGCCCGGGCGACAAGCTGGTGAAGACGGAGGGTGGCTCGGGTTCGGTTTACGCGCAGGGATTCGTGACCAGGTCGGGCCGGCACAAACTGCTGTTGATCAACCGGCGCAACCGGCCGGCATTGATTTCACTGCCCGGAGCGGCCGGCTCAACCGAACAGTACGTGAACGAAGAGACAGTGGAATCAGGCGTGGGAACGGGGCGCCTGGCGCGGGACGAGACGGCGCTGGGCCCATTTGAAGTGAGCGTGATTACGATGAAGTGACAAGGTCGCGCGAAGCGGAGGCAAGATGCAGATCAGCGAAGTGAAAGTTCACGTGGTTCCGATGAGCGCCTCATGGCTGAGCGAGGGTGTGATTGCGAACCCGATGTCGGTCTACCCGGAATACAAGGCGAAGCGCTCCAGCTGGTTTGGGCCGATGTCCGCCGCGATTATCGAGATTGTCACCGACGATGGCCTGCGGGGCCTGGGCACGGTGGGAGGCGGCAAAGGAAAGGTGGCTGCGGCCATCATCGATGAGCAGTTCAGGAACCTGCTGGTGGGCAAAGATGCTTCGAATATCGAGCTGCTGTGGGAGCAGTTGTTCCGGGCGTCACAGTTCTATGGGCGCAAAGGGATCGTGATCGAAGTAATCAGCGGCATCGATCTGGCATTGTGGGACCTGGCCGGCAAGGCAGCCGGCAAGCCCGTTTATCAGCTGGCCGGAGGAAAAACAAAGGACCGCATTCCGGTTTACGTGACCGGCAACCTGACCGAGCGGCACCTGAAGGAAGGTTTCCGCCACGTCAAGCTGGCGGTTCCCTACAGCCCGGCCGACGGCCAGGAGGGGTTGAGGAAAAATGTGGAACTGGTGGCAACGACCCGCGAACTGATCGGGCCCGACGGCGACATCATGCTCGATTGCTACATGGCGCTCGACGTTCCCTACACCATTGCTCTGGCCAAAGCCGTTGCTGAGTTCCGGGTGCTCTGGATTGAAGAGCCGGTGCCGCCTGACCAGATCGATTCCTATCGAAAAATCAAGGACGCCGTGCCCGACATCCTGATTACGGGCGGCGAGCACGAATTCACGCGCTACGGCTTCCGCGACCTGATCGAAAAGAAAGCGGTGGACATCCTGCAGCCGGACATTTACCGCGCGGGCGGACTCTCGGAGCTGAAGAAGATTGCCGCCATGGCCAGCGCCCACGATCTGCCGGTGATCCCGCACGGTGTGGGGGCTCCCACCTACCACTTTGTCATGTCCACCGAGATCGCACCGCGCGCGGAGTTTGTGGACATCTTCGCCCAGGGAGGCCATCCGCTGCTGAAGGGCGAGCCGCAGCCCGAACACGGCTTTGTCGATCTCAGCCCGTCGCCCGGCTTTGGGTACGAGCTCGATGATGACGTTCTCTCCGGAAAAACTCCGGCTGCGCTTATCTGGTGACCTCCATCTCCACTAAGGCTGTGATGTAGGTCACAGACTCGCGCGTCAGGCGCTTGATAGCTTCGGGCAGGAGTCCCGGGGCTACTGTATTCGCCTCGCCATTGGCATGCACCTGAGAACCGGGGCGAGTTCTTTCCATGGAAGTTGGACCTCGTGGATGTTTCAAAGCAGGCCTTCTTTCGGGTTAGAGGCTTGCGGGTGGCTCCAGAAATGCTGGAGCCAGCTAGCCGAATGCCATGAAAAAGCTGATCAATGAACTGCTGTCGGAGGCTCCGGTGCTGACGGACGGCGCCTGGGGGACGGAAATGCAGGCGCGCGGCCTCGAGCCAGGAGACTGCCCCGACGAGTGGAACCTGTCGCACCCGGATCGTGTGGAGGAAGTTGCCCGCGCTTACGTTGAAGCCGGAAGCCAGGTGATTCTGACCAACACCTTCGGGGCCAATCGTATTCTGCTGGCCCGCCATGACCTAGCCGGGAAGGCGAAGGAAATCAACCGCGCCGGGGTAGAGATTTCGCGCCGGGCCGCGGGCACCCGCGCCCGCGTGTTTGCCTCAATGGGACCGACCGGGAAAATGCTGTTCGCCGGGGAAGTGAGCGAGGAGGAAGTCGCCCAGGCTTTCGAGGAGCAGTCCCGGGCGCTGGCTGAGGCTGGGGCCGACGCGATTGTGATGGAAACGATGAGCGATCCCGGTGAAGCGAAACTGGCAGTCGCGGCGGCAGCCGCGACGGGCCTTCCCGTCGTTGCCTGCATGACTTTTGATTCCGGCCGGGACCATGACCGCACCATGATGGGCACAACCGTGGAGGAGGCTGCCGTCGCGTTGACCGCCGCGGGCGCCGACGTGGTGGGGGCCAACTGCGGACAGGGCGCGGAAGGATATGTCGGGATATCGAAACGCCTGCGGGCCGCCACGGACCGGCCGCTCTGGATGAAGCCAAACGCCGGCCTGCCTGTGGTTTCAGACGGAAACGTCCATTACGACACCACGCCACAGGCCTTTGCCCGGCACGCGCAGTCGCTGGTAGAGGCCGGAGCGAGCTTTATTGGCGGCTGCTGCGGCACGGCGCCGGAGTTCATCCGTGAACTCGCAGCACGACTGTAATCCGCGCGAAAGCGCCGGAGCAGACTGATGCGCCTGCGACTGATCAGTTGCGAAATCTTTTTCCGCGAAATGTGCGCGCTGATTGCGCGTTCGCCGCACACGATTGACGTCGAGTTCCTGCCCAAGGGGCTGCACGATGTGGGTGCGGCGGAGATGCACACGCGCCTGCAGGAGACCATCGACCGGATTGACAACAGCCCCTACGACGCCATTCTGCTTGGCTACGGCCTGTGCAACAACGGCATCGTGGGATTGACCTCGCGCGCGAGGCCGCTGGTGGTTCCCCGTGCGCACGACTGCATCACGCTTTTCATGGGCAGCGCGTCGCGCTACATGGACTATTTCCAAAACCATCCCGGCGTTTACTTTGAAACCACAGGCTGGATTGAGCGCGGCGGTGCGGACGGTGAGTTGAGCCAGCTTGCGCTCGGCAAGAAGCTGGGTTTTCTGCAGACCTATGAGGAGATGGTGGCGCGCTACGGCGAAGACAACGCCCGGTACCTCCAGGAGGAACTCGGCAACCTGGCCCGGCATTACGGGCAGTTCACTTTCATCGAGATGGGCGTGGAGCCCGACGGGAGTTTCGAAGAGCGCACGCGCCAGGACGCCGAGGCGCGTGGCTGGGCGTTTGAAAAAGTGCGCGGCGACCTGGGCCTGCTCCAACGCCTGCTGGACGGACAGTGGGACGATAAGGAGTTCCTGGTTGTCCCGCCGGGATTTCAAATCGTCGCGAAGTACGACGAAGGCATCATTGCTGCCGAACCTGCTGAACCGCCGGCTTGATAGACGTCACCGATTCGGCGGGCGGCGCAGCAAACCATAAAGGAGAATGATGAACGGGCGCGAACGAGTACTGGCAATACTGGACGGGGACGCGGTGGACTGCCTGCCCGCGATGCCCATCACCATGATGTTTGCCGTGGACCAGGCGGGGAAGAAATACTACGAATATGCCATGGACTATCACGTGCTGGCCGATGCGCAAATCCTGACCGCCGGGGCGTTTGACTTCGACCACGTTTCCGCCATCGCCGAGACCCGCGAAGCTCCTGACTGCGGGGCCGTCGTGGAATACTTTGACGACCAGCCGCCTTCCGTCGTGGAGAGCCGGGCGCTGCTGGTGGACAAAGCCACCCTGGCCGGCCTTGAAATTCCCGACCCGCTTGCAGGACCGCGCATGCGCGACCGCATCAGGGGCATCGAATTGCTGAAGGAGCGCGCGGGTGGCGAAAAGGTTGTGGAAGGCTGGGTGGAAGGCCCCTGCGGCGCCTCGGCAGACCTGCGCGGCATCAACACCCTGATGCTCGACTTTTATGACGACCCGGTGTTTGTTCGGGAGCTCTTCGGCTACACCCTGGAAGTGGGCCTGCGCTTTGCCCGCGCGCAAGTGGAGGCCGGTGCGGACATCATCGGCATCGGCGACCCTGCGGCGTCGCTGGTGGGCCCGAAATTATACGAGGAGTTCGTCTGGCCCTACGAGAAACAAATGGTGGACGGCCTGCACGCGCTGGGCGCGCGGGCGAGGCTTCACATTTGCGGCAACACGCGGCACATTCTGAAAGGGATGGGAAGCCTGGGTTGTGACATTGTGGACCTGGACTCCGCTACGCCGCTCAGCGAAGCTCGCGCCGCCATGGGGCCGGACCCGGTGCTGCTGGGAAACATCGATCCCGTGCGTGACCTTCGGGATGGAACGCCTGCATCGGTCTACGCCGCGATGGCCGAGTGCCACCGCCAGGCCGGGCCACGCTTTATTGCGGGCGCGGGGTGCGAGGTGCCGCGCGACACGCCCGCCGCCAATGTACACGCCCTGGTCCGGTACGCTCGCGAGCACACGGCGTGATGAGGAATGAGTCCGCGATTTGAGGAGAGGCGAAAAGCCTTGGAGCCAGCGAAAAAACATCGTATCGTCCTTCAACCGATTCAGGTTGAGTTGACGGCGCCGGAGGGCACTCCGCTGCGGGACTTGCTGTTCGAGCAGGGAGTGGAGTTTCCCTGCGGCGGGCGCGGACGCTGCCGCGGGTGCCGGGTTCGCGTGCATGAAGGCAAGGTGGAGGTGAACGACGCGCAGCGCGAGCGGCTTTCTGCGGAAGAGTTGAAAAACGGCTGGCGCCTGGCCTGCCAGTGCTCGCTGGCCGGCGATCTGGTGGTTGAGCTTCGCCAGTGGGATGCCGCCATCCTGGCGGACGATTCGCCGTTTGTTTTTGAACCGCGCCCCGGCCTTGGCGTGGCTGTCGATCTGGGAACAACCACCCTGGTGGCGCAGTTGCTCGACCTCACCACGGGCCGCGTGCTGGCGGTGCGGACGGCGCTGAACGCCCAGGCGCGTTACGGCGCCGACGTGATGAGCCGCATCGAATATGCCATCGCGGGTGATCACCTGCCGGCCCTCGCGGACTTGATCCGGCGCCAGATTTGGAGCCTGATCGAACAGATGGTCTTCTCGTCGAAGGCCCGACGTGGCGAGATTCGTGACGTGGTGCTGGTGGGCAACACGGTGATGCACCATCTGTTCTGCGGACTTGATGTTGAGCCGCTTTCGCACTACCCGTTTGAATCGCCGCACACGGGGCTGCAGCAGTTCCGCGCGGGCGACCTGGGATGGGACCTGAACCCGGAAGCGGCCATTCGATTTCTGCCCTGCCTGGGCGGATTTGTGGGCAGTGACGTGCTGGCGGGTGTGCTGGCTACCCGCCTGGGTGAAAGCGAAGAGATCGGCGCGCTGGTCGACCTTGGCACCAACGGCGAAATTGTTGTCGGCAACTCCGCTGGGCTGGTCTGCGCTTCCACGGCCGCTGGTCCGGCTTTTGAGGGAGCGCGAATCAGCATGGGCATGCGGGCCGCGACCGGCGCCATCAGCCAGGTAGCGGTTGAGAACCAGCGTCTGGTCTGCCATGTGCTGGGAAATGCTGCGCCACAGGGATTGTGCGGCAGCGGGCTGGTGGACGCGGTGGCCGCCGGTCTGGACCTGGAGGTGATCGAGACCTCCGGACGCTTCTCGAACGGCCGCAAGGAATGGACGATCGCTCTGCCCGTCGAGCTGACACAAAGCGATATTCGCGAATTGCAGCTTGCCAAGGGCGCCATCGCCGCCGGCTTCAGGATTCTGCTCGAACGTCTCGGCGCGGGCGTTGGCGACGTGAAAAAGCTTTACCTGGCCGGAGCTTTTGGTAATTATATTTCCCGCGCCAGCGCCCGGCGCATTGGCCTGATTGACCTGCCCATCGATCAGGTGGCGCCCGCCGGGAACACGGCGTTGCTGGGCGCCAAGCTGGCGCTTTTCTCCGGTGACGGGGAAGACGGTTCTTATGTGCAACTGCGGCGGAAGATCGAGCACGTGGCTTTGAAGTCCGATGCGAAATTCCAGCAAGTGTTTGTTGACGGGCTTGCTTTTCCGCAACCATCTCACGTGCAGGGTTAGAAGGAGAAGACGATGACTCTATTTGAAGAAATGCGTCAGGCCATCATCGACGGGAAAGCTCCAGTGGCAAAGGAACTGACCGAGAAGGCGTTGATTAAGGGGATTAAACCAGCGGACATCTTCCCTAAAGTCATTGTCCCTGCGATGGATGAAGTGGGTCACCGCATGCGGAACTGCGAGTTTTTCATTCCCGAAGTGCTGATTGCCGCGCGCGCAGCCCGCGCTTGCACCGACATCCTGCGTCCGCTGCTGGTGGACGATGCGGCTGCGCGTTCCGTTGGGACGGTGGTCTGCTGCACTGTCAAGGGCGACCTGCACGACATCGGCAAGAACATCGTATCGATGATGCTGGAGAGCGCAGGGTTCCGCATTGTTGACCTGGGCGCCGACGTTTCGCCGGACAATATTGTGGCCGCCGTTCGCGAGCATAATGCGAATCTGGTGGCATTGTCAGCGCTGCTGACCACCACCATGGTGAACATGAAGGCCGTGATCGAAGGGCTGGCCGCCGCCGGCTTGCGCGAGCAGGTGAAGGTGATGGTGGGCGGCGCGCCGGTGACGGAAAGCTGGGCGCAATCCATCGGGGCCGACGGCTATGGCAAGGACGCACCAGCCGCCGTGGACCTGGCGCGAAGCCTGGTTGCGGCGTGACCCCAGTTGCGAGCGTGCACAATGCCCGCCTCGTGCACGGATCAGCTTTAACGGAGGACATCAGCTATGACATCACGCGAGCGTGTACAGATGGCCCTTCAGCACCAGGAGCCGGACCACGTGCCCCTGGACCTGGGAGCGAGCGCGGTGACCGGAATGCAGGTGGATACGGTCTACCAGCTTCGCCAGTCGCTCCAGCTCGACCCGCCGGGCACGCCCGTGAAAGTCACCGAACCTTACCAGATGCTCGGGGAAATCAAGCCCGACCTGATGGAAGCCCTCGGCGTCGACGTGGTGGGGCTGGGCAAGCCGGCCACCATGTTTGGCTTCAAAAACGAAGGCTGGAAACCGTGGACCACTTTTGAAGGCACGCCGGTGCTGGTCCCGGAAGGCTTCAACACCGAGCCTGACGCCAACGGCGACATCCTGATGTACCCCGAAGGCGACGAGTCCGTTGCTCCCAGCGGCCGCATGCCGAAGGGCGGATTCTACTTTGATTCCATCGTGCGTCAGCCGCCCATCGACGAAAGTACCCTCAGCGTTGAAGACAATCTTGAAGAATTCGGTCCCATTGCCGACGAGGACCTGGAATACTTGCGCCGCGAAGCAGAAAGGCTACACACCCAGACGGACAAGGCGATCCTCGCCAACTTTGGCGGCACGGCGTTCGGGGATATTGCGCTGGTGCCCGCTCCCTGGCTGAAGCATCCCAAAGGCATTCGCGACATCGAGGAGTGGTACATCAGCACCGTGACGCGCCGCGACTACATTTACAAAATCTTCGAGCGCCAATGTGAGATCGGCATCAGCAACCTGGAGAAAATCTTTGCGGCCGTCGGAAACCGCGTGACGGCGGTGTTCGTTTCAGGCACGGACTTCGGCCAGCAGAACGGACCCTTCATCTCCCTGAAATCCTATCAGGATCTCTTCAAGCCATTCCACCGGGAGGTCAACAGCTGGATCCACAAGAACACTCGGTGGAAATGCTTCATTCATTCCTGCGGGTCGGTGCGGGCGCTCCTTCCGGACTTTGTCGACGCGGGATTCGACATCATCAATCCCGTCCAGTGTTCGGCGGCGGGCATGGGGCCGGAAGGACTGAAGAAAGAGTTTGGCGACCGCGTAACCTTCTGGGGCGGCGGCGTCGACACGCAGCGCACGCTTCCGTTCGGCACGCCGGAAGAGGTCCGGCAGGAAGTCTCTTCGAGGCTGAAGATTTTCGGCCGGTCCGGCGGGTACGTCTTCAATACTACCCACAATGTGCAGGCCCGCGTGCCGGCAGAGAATGTTCTGGCCATGTATGAGACCGTCCGCGAGTGCGGGCAATATCCGCTTTGAAAGCGGATTGAAACGGTGTTATCGTTGCCGGAACCCGGCATTGAATTCAGGCAGAAGAGCATTGTTTTAAGGACAGGTAGAGTGGCGGCAGACTGAGCGCAGAGGACCGGTGCTGGCTCGTACAAAGGTTCAGCCAATAGTGCTAAGC
>JBAUWE010000373.1:0-2256 GCA_049583595.1 Terriglobia bacterium | reverse complement strand
GTTCTGGAATGTACGCGGCACCTGTGGAGATGAGGTCTTACACCCCTCCGGGGCTGGGTGGACTTTTTGCTTCCCGTTGTCCCATGGCTCACGCCATGGGCTATTGTCTTCCGCCCCCGATGGGGGCTGTGTCGGCCCGTGGATTTTGTCACGAAAAAAACGCCTGAATCGCACACATCGCAAAGACCGCGATGTATGCGCCCCCGTTGGGGGCTGGCATGTGTGGGCGTCAATGGCCAAAGCCCGATCGACGAACTGATCTGTTGAGGTTCATGGTTCCCATATTCCGAAACGTATGGCAGCATGGTGTCCCAGGCCCGGAGGGCCGGAAGAAAATAGCCCACGGCGTAAGCCGTGGGATTCAATTCACGTTTAGAACCCTCTCAGCCCCGGAGGGGCGAAAGACATGGCCCATACCTTTGCGAACCTTCTAACCCACGTCATCTTCAGCACGAAAGATCGTGAACCTCTGATCGACCAGGCTCTCAAACACGACCTGCTTGCGTACATGGGTGGAATTGTGCGGGAACTTCAAGGCAAGGTCAGCTCCGCAAATTCCATGCCCGACCACGTTCACCTGCTGCTGTCGTTGCCGCCTGGAGTGGCTGTGGCCCGAGCGGTGCGCATTGTGAAAACAAATTCATCACGATGGGTGCATCAGACACATTCCCGGTTTCGCGGTTTTGCCTGGCAAACCGGCTACGGGGCGTTCAGCGTGAGCCCGTCAAATGCCGCTGCGGTGGTGAAATACATTCGCGAGCAGGAAAGACACCACCGCCGCGTTTCGTTCCAGGAAGAATTCATAAGCTTTCTCAAAAAGAACGGCGTACGTTACGACGAACGGTACATTTGGGAGTGAGTTCTTTCGCCCCTCCGGGGCTGGATGGACTTTTTGCTTCCCGTTGTCCCATGGCTCACGCCATGGGCTATTATCTTGCGCCCCCGTTGGGGGCTCTAATGCCGCCGGGACGGCGGCGCTACGGTTTCATTTGCCGGACAGTCTCAGGCCTCCCCAATACCACCAGTTGGGATAAAGGTTTCGTTCCGGCATGGTGGCGGTGGTGTGGACGTGGACGAAGGCCTCGGCAAATTGGCAACCGTACTCCCTCCCACGGAATTTTGCCCAAAGGTCATTGGTAGGCCATGCGCCTTTCATGAAGGGATCGGCAAGGAACGCTTCGCGTTTTAGATGGGTGACGGACTCGACGTCGACGTAATGGTTCGGAATGAACTGTTGCATTTGCGTCTCGGTGCCACCGGGTGTCTCGCAAAAGTAGAGGCTGAAGTCCATTCCGCTCTGCAGCCACGCATTGTAAGCAAGGTTGCCGGCCGCCCGGTGGTCGGGATGCGCGTCGACCAGCCACAGTCCGATGACCACGTCAGGCTTCTCAGGAATTAAAACTTTGTTGAATTTCTGGTAGCCGGCGGGATCAACGCGCATCATCATTTCGTCTTCCTTCAAAATCATGATCCGTGCTCCGATCATTTTCGCTCCCCGGGCGGCCTGGTCGCGCCTTTCGGCGGCAAGCTCATCCAGGGGCTTGTGGGTGACATCCGATATGGAGACGGCGTTGCCGGCCGTGCAGGAGACAATCAGCACGTCATGCCCCAGGGCAGCGTAGCGGGCGAGGGTCCCCATGCAGCTTGTCCAGTCATCCGTATGCGCACCCACAAAGACCACTTTAAGTTTCTGCTTGCGGTGTGCTTCCGGCAGATCGCTGGGAACAACAGGCGATGCAGGCAAATCCTTGTTGCGGGCGCCTGCCACGGGCAGCGCAGAAGCAGCCGCGGCTGCTACGAGACCCGGCGAGGCACTTAAGAGTTTCCTTCGAGAGATTTTCGGCATGGGTCGAGACCTCCTCGTGCAAAATTGGATTCGTTTCAACGCCTCGACTAGCTGTGGAAGTGAGGCAGCGACTGGCGCAGAGGTGTTCTTTAACTCTGCGGTTTTTCTTCCGTAGCGCCGGCATCTTGCCGGCTTGGAAAGAAGCCGCCGGGACGGCGGCGCTACGAAGGCCGGCCGAAGGCGGGAGCACGCTCCCGCACTCCAAGGTCGCTTCGCCAAACATCATGGGAATCGCAACACCTTTGGACCCATCATCAATACGGCAACCGATGATATCACCGCCGCGCAAATTGCGTAGCTTGCGTTTGCGCCGTAACATGGTGACGAGCGTTGCTTATTCCGAGCAGCGCGGAGAACCTGAATGAATCTGCGGAAGGCTCATCGACCTCCATGGCGAATCGTTATCACGG
>JBAUWE010000372.1:0-1515 GCA_049583595.1 Terriglobia bacterium | reverse complement strand
CGCGGTTGACATCCATGTGACCCTGTAGTAAAGCTCGATGGGTCTTCGAGGGGTAAACTCCAGGAGAACGACGCCATCACGGAATTCGACCGTGCCATGGCGAAATGCCCGCGGGAAAACGGGGACGATACGGGAGCGAATTCTTGCGATTCTTCAATCGTTTTGCGCAAGGCGAGTTGCGCCTGAACCGGATTGAGGCTTTTTCAGACGGCGTGTTCGCCATCATTGTCACGCTTCTTGTTCTCGAACTCAAAGTTCCGGCGCTGCAAAATCAGCGGAGCGTCAGCGAACTGGCCGGACGGCTGGTCGATCTGCTGCCACAATGTTTAAGCTGGTTGATCAGCTTCGTGATCGTCTGCAAGTTCTGGTTGAACCATCATCACATCTTTGGGCTGGCGCGCCACGCGAACTACAGCCTGGTATGGCTAAACGTCCTTTTCCTGATGTGCCAATCTTTCATCCCGTTCCCAACGGCCTTGATGGGCGAGCACGCATCGAATCCGCTGGCCGTCAGCTTCTTTGGCTGCGTCATGGCGATCAACACAATCGCTTTCATTTCCATGCACAGGTACATCCTGCGCCACCTTCTCAAGCCGGAATTTGCGGAGGCGCAGGACCCCCACATCATTCTGAAATCGTTTGTTGGAGTGGTTTCTTACCTGATCGGCGCAGCGTGCGCCTGGGTCAGCGTGGATGTGGCATTTGCGGTCTACTTACTGACACCGCTGTTTTTCATTGTCCCGCCGCAGGGCCGGAAGGTTGAGTCGCAGACGGGCACATCTCACAGCAGCGTGACAGAGTAGGATTGCCGGGGTGCGCCGGCAGGAGCTGTCAATCGCTGGTGGCCGCCGCGGCCGGTGAACGCTGCTTCCACGTAGTATTCAAGCAACGGCGAGTCCGCCTGGCTGGCCTCGATCTCTTTCACAAAGGTGCGCCGGCCTGCCATCTGCATTGGAAAAGATTGCCATTTTTCCACGGCAGCTCGCCGCAGGAACAGTTTGAGTCGTGGCGCGGAGTTACCGCCGGGCGCCACTGCAAAGATTCGTACCTTCTCGCCCGGGGCTAACGCCGAGGGGCGAGTAGGGACGAAGACGCGCGGGTGAGTCGAGGCATCTTTCTTGCGCACTTCGTGAAAAAGCTCTTCAACTTCCGGCGGCAGTTCGCCCAGAAACTCCTTCATGGAGAGGCGCAGGCGAAACAGCGCCAGCCTTTCAAATTTGTTGTGCACGGAAGCCAGTGCACCCTGCTCGTTCCGTTCGCTTACCATTTGCTGGTAGAGCAGCACAGCTTCCCGCACCTGCGGGGCAAGCTTCTTCCAAAGTGGGATCCCTTGCTCCAAAATCTTCTGTCTTGCTTCCGCCTTTTTGCCATCCTGCTTCAGCGTCTGCGCCTGTTGAAGGACCTTGTGAAGGTTAGCCGCAAGCACCCATGATTCCGAATAGGGAACGAGGAATTCAACGTAGCGGGCCACGTAATCCAGCCGGTCGCGTTCGGCCGGGCTTGATGCATTGTCTG
>JBAUWE010000371.1:0-3899 GCA_049583595.1 Terriglobia bacterium | reverse complement strand
CGGTGTTCCGCTGGTTGTTGCGGTTCACCTGCGGCTCGTTCCTCTGCTGCGGCGGAGCGGACCGTTCCATTCGTTGATTGGGCGGCGCAGTGTTCGGCTGGTTGTTGCGGTTCACCTGCCGCTCATTCTGCTGCTGGGGTGGAGCGGAGCGCTCCATCCGCTGGTTAGAAGGCGCCTGCGCCGGAGCATTGCGTTCCATCCGTTGGTTGGACGGCGCCTGCGTCGGAGCATTGCGTTCCATTCGCTGGTTGGGCGTTGTCTGCCGCGGAGTATTGCTTTGCGGACGCCGCTCAACCTGTGCGGGCGCCTGCCGCACGGTTCCACGGATGCTTCTCACTTCGCGAGGCGGTTCCTTGTAAGGAGCTCCCGCGCGGGTTGCGCGCACAACGCCGTTGCCCCGGAACTCTCCCGGCCGGGGTGTGGCGGCAACTTCCGGACGTCCGTGGTTTTCACGCGCCCACTGTGAGCGGTTAGTCCGGGCCCAGCGTTGCTGCTCCAATTGCCGGCTATTGGCCCCAAAGCGCCGCGTTCTTGCCGCGGCAAGTTCCACAGAGGTGGGACGGGCATCGATGCCGCCCCGGCCGCCGTTATAGCTGATGCGCGGACCGCGTTCGTTCACAACCACCCTCTGGTTGTAAACCGTCGTGATGTTTCGGGACGTGATGCGGTTCACGTAGCGGTTGTAATAGAACCTGTTGCCGCGCCAGTATCCGCCATAGTAGCCACGGCCGGTGTAGCCATACCCGTAGTTGATGCCGCCGTAGAAGCCGACCGACGTACCCCAGTAACCCGGGTACCACATGTAGCCGCTGTTATACCAGCCCCAGTAGCCCGGGGTCCACATCGCACCGATAAAGGGCGCTGGCAACCAGGTGCCCGGCACCCAGTAGTAGCCGTAGTCGGGGTCCCACGACCAGTATCCCGGTGTCCAGATGTAACCCGGACCCGGGCAATACGGCTGCACATAAACCGGTATGGCCGGCGGGCCGAAGCTGACAAAAATACCCACCGATGCGGAAGATTTTGCCGGAGTGGCCAGCATCGCCAGCATCAGCAGCAACGAGCCCATCAGGCAAGAAACCATTGCCCGGCGCGTCCACCCCCCGCGTCCCTTCAGGATCTCACTGGTGAGATCCGCCGCTCCTGCCTGCGCATTTTGATTGGAAATCGCTGTGTCTTCCGAGGGCTTGCACCTGGAATTACAGTTGTTGAATTTCTCTTCTTTCATCGAAGCACCTCCTCGGGCACTTCCGTCGCCTGAATGTCCTCCCATCAGCCAGCAACCCTGTGGCCATTCTGCGTGCCATTTGGGTCACCTGCCAATTCCCACAATGGTAGACGCTCCTGCAGCGGCTGAAGTTCCATCGGCTTGTAAAGGGGGCGTAAAATCTGCCAACACCGCGACGTATCTGATTGAATTAATGGAACGTACCTTGGATTGCAGAATAGGGTGACAAGGTTCATTTGTAGCGCCGCCGTCCCGGCGGCACCTTGACTCAGGGCCGGCAGGATGCCAGGCGCTCCGGAAGTCCGTCACTCGATTTTGCGATCCTCATTAGCCCACTTTGGGATTCTTCCGGCGCAGGGGCTTTAAAGCATGTGAAATGCCGGGAACGGATGATTCCTGCACCAGCAGCTTGCGTTCCCTCCTTCTGCGGGGTGGTGACTCAGTTTGCCTCCTGTTTTGTGGCACGGCCATCCTGGCCGTGTCTTTTGGCCACAGCACGGGCGAGGACGCCCGTGCCACAAGTCAAACGGAGTCACTACCGCCTGCGGCACGACCCTTTGCATCCGCCCCTGCCGGGGTGTAAACTTCCGCACCGAGGAGGAGCCATGGACAACGAAGAAAACAACGGAATCAGCCGTAGAGATTTTCTGATGAGCGTAGGCGCTGCCGGAGGAGCTGCAGCCGCCGTTCCCGGACCGTTGCTTGGCGCCAGCGCAGCGCCGGAAGCGCCGCAGGATGATGTCGCGGTGGCGGGCGAGCATGCGGGCCTGCTGGGCGCCATGCGCCCCCAGCAGAACTCGCACCGCAACCTGATGGACCTCTCAGGATTCTGGCAGTTTCAGCTTGACCCGAAAAACGAAGGCGAGCAGGCCAACTGGACAGACGGTTTGCCCTCACCGCGCACGATTCCCGTTCCGGCCAGCTGGAACGACCTTTTTGACGACGCCGCCGACTACCTCGGCTACGCCTGGTACGCGCACGAAGCGTGGATTCCCAACACCTGGCAGGGCCAGCGGATTTTCCTGCGCATCTATTCCGCCAACTACGCCGCCAGGGTGTGGATGAACGGCACGCTGCTGGGCGAGCACCTGGGCGGCCATCTGCCGTTTGCCATTGAAGTTTCCGGCCACGCGCGCCTCGACGCTCCCAACCGCATCGTCATCCGCGTCGAAAACCTGCAGAAGCCCGACCGCGTTCCGCCCAGCCGGCCTCCCGGTGGTAGCAGCTTTCGTGGTTCCTATCCCGAAACCACCTATGACTTTTTCCCTTACGCGGGCATTCACCGCCAGGTGGCGCTCTACACCTGCCCGATGACGCACGTTGAAGACGTCACCGTCACCACGGAGATTGACGGCCAGGATGGCATCGTCAAGGTGGCTGCCCAGGCGAGCCGCGGATGGAACGGCAAGGGCCGCGCGGTGATCAGGACCGGTGCGGGAAATGCAACAGTTGATGGAGACCTTAAGTTCGTCAACGGTCGCGCCCACGCCGAACTGCGATTGCCCTCGGCGCGCTTCTGGTCGCCCGATCATCCGAATCTTTATCCACTCACCGTGGAACTGCTTGAAGGTAGAAAGCCGGTCGACGCTTACCGGCTCGAGATCGGCGTGCGCACCTTCACCATCCGCGGCGAACAACTGCTGCTGAACGGCCAGCCCATCCAGCTTCGCGGCTTTGGCAAGCATGAAGATTTTCCGCTGCACGGCAAGGGACTCGACCGCGCGCAACTGGTGCGCGATTACGAGCTGCTGAAATGGGTGGGCGCAAATTCCTACCGCACCTCGCACTATCCCTATTCCGAAGAGGCCATGGAACTGGCCGACCGCTACGGCATCCTGATCATTGACGAAATTCCCGCCGTCGGTTTGAACTTCTCTGAGAGTGAGCAGTACGTCCAGGCCTGGACCCGCATGGCCGGCAGCCAGCTGCGCAGCCTGATTGCGCGCGACAAGAACCATCCCAGCGTGATCATGTGGTCCGTGGCCAACGAGCCTGGTTCAGGCCGGCCGCTTTCCGGCGAGAAGCCCTCGCAGAGCGCCGTCGCGGCCGGCGACCGATACTTCAACCAGTTGGTGGGGCTGGCCCACAAGCTCGATCCCACGCGCCCCGTCACCTTCGCCGCCGTGCAGGGCGGACCCGCGGAGTGGCTCTCGCACGTGGACGTGGTGGCGCTGAACCGCTATTACGGCTGGTACTCTTTGGGCGGCCGGCTCGACGTGGCCATCAAGGCGCTCGAAAAGGAGCTCGACGCCCTGCACAGCTCCTATCCAAAGCCTATGATCTTCACCGAGTTCGGCGCCGAGGCCCTGCCCGGTTCGCACAGCACGCCGCCGGAAATGTGGACGGAAGAATATCAGGCCGACATGATCAGTCGCTATCTCGACGTGGCGGCCGAGCGGAGCTACATGGCGGGAACGCTGATGTGGTGCTTCGCCGACTTCAAAACGTCGCAAAGCATCATCCGCACCAACGGCATGAACAATAAAGGCGTCTTCACGCGCGATCGCCATCCCAAACAGGCCGCGCGCATGCTGCACAAGCGCTGGGGTGGGAAGGGTGTGTAGCACGCAAACGTGGCACGGCCGTCCCGGCCGTGTTCATGGGCGAGACGCCCATGCCACCCCGAACGGAATTTTGTGCAAGTTGCAAACATTTTGGCGGTTATGGGCAC
>JBAUWE010000370.1:0-11852 GCA_049583595.1 Terriglobia bacterium | reverse complement strand
TGGATCGCCCTCATCCCATCGTGGACGTTTTCAAAGACACGAAAATTCTTCCCGGCACGGAATTCCGGGTTCCGGTGACTCCCCTGAAGCCCGAATCGACTTTCCTCAGTCTCATCCCACACTATCCCGCCTATCCGCCGGAGATGGTTTATCCGCGCATTCCGAAAACGCAGGAGCCCACGGCTGTTTTCCGCCAGGGTTCCGGAGGTTCCGGCAGCGTCGTCTATTTCCCCGGCGACATCGCGCGCACAGGCTGGAAGTCGGGCAATCCGGACCTGAATCGTCTGATTGCCAGTTCCATCAACTGGTTGATGAAAGGCCAGCCTCGCCCCGCAACGGTTGACGGGGCAGGGCTGCTGGAACTCTTTGCCTGGGAGACGGAGCCGGGATGCACCCTCCACATTATTAACTACACGAATCCCAACACCATGCGTTCCTTTATTCGGCGGTTCTATCCAACCGGGCGTCTGCAGGTTGCGGTCAGAGTGCCGGAAGGGAAGCATGTATCCGCCGTGCGGGCGCTTCGCTCGGGCCGCAGCCTCCCGTTCAAACAAACCAATGGGGTGGTTACGGCAGAGGTCCCTTCCGTAAGAGATTACGAGGTCGTTGCTTTGAGGTATTAGGCGTTCGCCGAACCGCCCGGCTCCCCGATTTCGATGCCTGCCGTGGAAAGAAAATCCTCGGGTCCTGGCAACGGCAAACCGGGCGATTCACCTTATTTACTTCTTCAGGTGACTGTGTTAGAGTCCGTTCCCGGGTAGTCAGCAAAATTCAGAAATAGAGTTCACCTTAGCAGAAGAGGTGTCCCTTATGAAGCCGGCGAAGCAGGTTTTTGGGGCCCTTGTTGTCATAAGTCTAGTTCTTCTTTCAGGCTGTTCTTCAGGAACCAAAAGTGTCGAAACCGGCGGTTCCAGCGGCGGCCCCTCGGGCGGAGGCGCGGGCCAGGGCGCCGTCCCGGGTGGTGGACCCGGGAAGTTCTACACGCCTCCGGGAGCGGTCTTCCAGGCGACGTACACGCCCAACACGGTGCGCCTGGATTATCCCACGGTGGAAAAAACGCTCCGCAGTGTCAGCCCGGACGGTCGCGTCTTTATCTTTGACGATTCCGATCCGCGCATAGGCCAATTAGCCCCCGGGAAGGTGATGTTTCTCGAACACCTCGGGGCTCGCCGCGTCGTCAAGGCCCAGAAACAGGGTTCAGAAATCGACCTCCTGACAGAGACGGCGGCTCTCACCGACTTTATTCAGGACGGTCACATCCAGTTCAAGACGCCCGTTGACTTTGAGAACCGCGGGGCGCAAGCGGCGATCCCGCCGGGCGCGCCCGGCGCGATGGCAAGCTTCGGGAGATTGTTCGGTTCGCCGACTCTCGTTTACGCCGCCCCGAGCAATACGTCGATCGGGGTTCAGACCAAGGGCCAGATCAACAATTGGGAATTCGACATTTCGGGCGCGCCCCAAAAAACGGGATTCTCTCTGAGCCTGACTGCCATCAAGAAACTGAAAGGGTTCGAAGCCAGCTTGAAGGCCAAGGGAGACGTGAAGAATATCACCACGGCATTCAACGCCGTGATCCACGGCCAGAAGATGCAGGAGTTCTCCTACAACACGCCGCTTGAAGGCAAACTCCACGTGTCCTGGGCCGCGCTGACGGAGGGTCAAAACAGCGGCATCGGCGAATCGCGCCTGAAGCTCCCGCCCTTCGCCAAGGACGTCATCGACGTTTACGGCGTTCCTCTGCTGTTCAGCATTAATGAGAACCTGATTTTCAAGCCGGGGCTGGGCGGCAAGAAGGATGCCGTCGCGGGAGGATTCGACCTCACCTACAACGGAACAGGGGGCCTCGAAATCCACGGAAAGCAGTCGACGCCCAAGGGAACGATGGACGCGCAAACGACTCCGCAGCCAACCACGACCTCGGCGCTGGCCCCACATGGTGTGGTCATCGCTGTCAACGCGCCCAAGATTTCCATCTCCTTCGGCACGGATAGCGTTGTTGAAGCCATCAAGCAAGCCATGCCCGCCAAGATGCTGGACAAGGCTGCCCAGTTTCTGGAAAACGGTCCCTTCGGCCTTGGCGGCATCCTCAAGAAGGCCCAGCAAGACTTCTTCAAGCTGGAAAGCGCCGCCTATGTTCAATTGGTGACGGAATTCGATTTTACTGGTTCCGGTCCCTTGAGCCTTGTGCCCTGCACGCTGACACATCTGAATTTCTACGCGCAGGTGGGAGCGGACGCCCAGCTTGGGCTGTTGACGGGGTCGTATACCCACAACATCAAGCAGACCAAGTGGACGCGCCGGGATCCGGATGTCGATATCTGCGGGCCCAAAGGAGACAATTCCAACGGGCAGTGACTTGAGCTTGAGTATGGTAAGGGCAGGAATCACAAGGCCTTTGACGGACTCGATCGGGAAGCAGAAATTGAAAACACCTTCCAACGGGGCAACATTCATGGGGTTGTGGGATACCGTGCGAGCAAGGGAGCACATTGGGGTGATCAATGGCGCGTTTCTGCATCAATTGTGGTACCGAACTCGGCGACCAAGCCGCCTTCTGCGCAAAGTGTGGAACGGCTGCGGGCGGACCGCCGGCAACAGAGTCTGATTCAGCATCTGACACCGACTCTCCAACTCTGCCACCCTCTCCGACTTTGCAGCCGGGCTCTGCTCCGCCTCCGGCCGGGAAGTCTGGAAACCTCTTTTTGAAAATTGTTGTGGGAGTGCTTGGACTTTTCGTCCTGGCCGGCGTGGTCGCCATCGGAAGCTGCGTTTACCTTGCTTACCGGGTCAAGAACAAAGCGGAGCAGATTGAGCAGGCGTACCAAAAAGGCGGGGCAGCGAGGACTCTGCCCTCTCTCGGGCAGAACCCGTCGGCGGGCGCCTCCGCCCTGGAGAAGCTGCTGGGGATAATCGGCAAGGGCCAGCCGGCCGCCCATCCTGCGAAAGTGGAAACGAGGCCCATGGAGAGCTGCCCGGACCAGGACCGGACGGGATTTGATGGCTATGTGGCTGCCGCCGCCGCAGCCTCTATTCCGATGAAGGCGGGCACGACCCTTACAGACGTTTGGAAGGGCGCTAAGAAAGGAGAAGCCGATGTTGAAGTTCTCAACACCGTCGCGGCCGTTAGAAGCAGCACGATCGAGATATCGGCTATGCGCCTGGCGGGAAATCCCTATCCCGGCACGCGCCGCTTGTGCATCGCGGACATGCTGAACGGCCGCGACTATGTGACCGTTTTTGGGGATAGCGTTCCAGATGAGATCCCGGGTTCAACGATGTTCAGCCTCTCCAGAGCTGCGTTCCAGGACCTCAAGGCAGGGAGCTCAGCAGCGCTGACGTTCTACGATGCTTACAAAGGACAGGGTGATAACAGCGGGAAGATGGTGCTGAGAGGGTTTAGGCACGTAACGCTAACCCGCGTTGAGCCGGGCGATGTTCCTTATTCGATCATCGTAAACGGTGACCACAAAGATCTGCCCACCATCCACGCCAAGGGCGATCCTTTTGAAGTCTGGGTGCTCGATGACGAGGCCAATCCCCTGGTGCTCAAGATCGTACACCCCAAGACGGGCTGGAACGTGACGTATGTCAAGATCACCTTTCCCGTGCAACAGAAAATCGAGCAGGATTTGGCCAAAAACGGCCGCGCGGAAATCTACGGGATTTACTTTGACTTTGACAGCGCCACGCTCCGCCCGGAATCAGGGCCGGTGCTGAAGGAAATCTCCGAGGCGCTCCAACACAATCCCGGCTGGAAAATCAAGATTGACGGCCACACCGACAACATTGGGGGTGGTGAATACAACCTTCAGCTCTCTCAGCGCCGTGCCGAAGCCGTGAAGCAAGCTCTGATCAGGGAATATGCGATTTCTACTGACCGCATGACTTCGGAAGGGTTTGGCGCTTCCCGGCCCAAGGCTACCAACGACACCGTCGAGGGTCGCGCCCTCAACCGGCGCGTGGAACTGGTGAGGGAATAACGGTTCGAGGCCTTGAGTAAAGGGATGCTCTGGGGAGAAGGCGAGAGTAGGTAATGAGGACAAACGGCCAATGAATGCCGCCTGCATACAATGCGGAGCCTTGTTGTCACCGGGCGACGTTTTTTGTCAGAAGTGCGGTGCGCGCCAGATTCATCAAAATAGCGCCTCCGCTGCCCAGCGTTTTTGCACCAGCTGTGGCGCTCCGATCGCTGAGGGGAATGCCTTCTGTGCGAAATGTGGTGCGCTGGTGGGCGCGCCTCCGCCTCAGGCGTCTCCCACCGGGCAGTCCGCGCCTCTGCCGCCTGCGGCAGCTCCAGGCCCACATTCTATCCCGCCAACTCCTGTCCCGGCGCCTTCTGCAAGTGCCGCGCCACCGGCCGCTCCGCCTCCACCCGCGCCGCCCGGAAAATCCGGAAGCCTGCTGATAAAAGTCGTTGTGGGGATTCTGGGGTTTTTCTTCCTGGCCAGCGCTGTCGCTATCGGGGGCTGTGTCTACCTCGGGTACAAAGCCAAACAGCGAGTGGACAAGGTCGAGCAGGCTTATAAGCGGAACGACATCGCAGGTATGGTTCAAGCGGTAAAGGGAAGCAACTCTCCGGCGCCTCAGAAACTGCCCCAATGGAAACCTGCGCCTCCGGAACTGGTCTCCTCTCCAAGTGCGAAAATCCCCCTCCGCGTTTCACTACGCGTGGTTAAAGCGGGTACTGACCCGTTGCGGGGCGACTACGAATCCATTTTCATTGTCGATCAGGTCAACGAACAAGAGATTCACATTAAGGGCTCGCAGGAGTATCTCAAGCCTCCGAACCTGGAGAGCCTGTTGGGACGGCCGACAGGAAACAAGCAACTGGCGCAGAGGATCGCATGCGGGCGTACTGTATTGCGTGCGGACCTCGAGAATTCAGCGGAGACCAACGGCTATTTTTGCATGCCAGGCTTTGAAAACAAATTTCCGGGGACCACGGCGCTCGGCTTCTCCAGGAATACCTTGATGGAGCTGAAAACCCGCGGCGAGGCGCCCTTTACGACGCATGAAGATCCCATCAAGGCAACGATCAGAACTTTCAAGAAAACCGCCACCGGCTCCGGAGATCCTACCGAGCTTCTAAATCGCCTGATCCCTGTGCCAGGGAGCCCACCGCCGGAAACCCCGGCCATCCACTGCACACTCCGCCGGGTGGGGACGGGCGATGTTGCCTTTCCGGTGATGGTCAATGATAAGCAGGTTCAGTTGCCGGCCATTCACGCTGTTTGCGAGAACGCAGACGACAACGATCACCGCGAGGGTTATATTCTCGATGATCCGGAAAATCCGCTGAGCCTGGCAGGTGTGTCCGGGTCCGAAGGGAGTGTCCAGATTATCCGCATCAACTGGACGTCAGAGACGCATCCCCCCAACCGGATCGAACAGGAATTACAGAAGAATGGGCGCGCCAAGGTTTACGGTATCTATTTTGACTTCGCCAGTGACGTTCTACGCCCTGAGTCGAAGACGGTCCTGGACGAAATCGCGGAGGTGATGCGGAAGCATCCCGACTGGAAGCTGCGAGTGGAGGGGCACACTGACAACATTGGCGGTGACCCCTACAATCTCGATCTTTCAAACCGTCGCGCGGCAGCTGTCAAGCAGGCGTTAGTCACGCAGTATCGCATCGAATCTGGAAGGTTCACTGCCGCCGGTTTCGGCGCTTCCCGGCCGGTTGCGCCCAACAACACGATGGAAGGCCGTGCTCTCAATCGCCGCGTGGAACTGGTGAGGGAATAAATCAATGTGGTTTGGAGGTTTTACAGCAAGCTGAAAGGAGACCCGGCGTCGAACGGGTTCATAGATAAAACGAGTATCGAAGCTGGATTACTTTTGACCAGAAATCATTCGGAGGTGACATCATGAGCGGTTTCTGCACGAGTTGCGGGAAGCCGATCGCGGAGGGCGCAGGATTCTGCACGGCGTGCGGCGCCCGCCAGTCTGGCACGGCTGCAGGAACGCCTGCAACTCCAGCCGCGACAAAGGGCAGCCCCGTGCTTAAAATCGTAGCCATCGTCGTGGGAATCATCGGTCTCATTGCGGTGATTGGCATCGGCAGTTGCGTCTTTATTGCCTACAGGGTTGGGCACAAGGCCGCGCAATATTCTGCGGCAATGAAAGGTGAGTCGACCGCGCCGGACAATACGTATCATTCCGCGAGTGGAGCGCCCTACCTCCCCGATGCAATGACCAAAATGGGTGACACCATCACGAAGCCAACGGGGTCGTTCCACCTCTCTTTCAAGAAGGAAAATGCTGACGGTACATCCTTTTCTCTTGAGGAAGATGTAACCCCCAGTGCTATGACCGGCCAGGAAACCCAGGTCTATCCCAAAACGCAGTCGGACCCTGGTGGAACCAGGGTATTCCCGCGCAACGCGACAGCGGGAAGCCACGAATGGCAGATGACCTCGACTGCCATACAACTGGCTTATCTCAATCCCATGGACATCCGGGATGCGCAGAACAGCGTGAAGTATGTCGCGGACGAACAAGTGGGCGGCTACGATGCGCGCCGCTACGACTTTGATCTTTCGCAGCTTCCGGCCAGCGAAAGGGCAGGAACCGTTCTGGGAGGCCGAGTTCTGGGGGGAATTGTCAACAACGCCACCGGTGGCAAGAATGCGGTCATGAAGGACTACAACGTGAAGGGTTCCGTATGGCTCGCCAAAGACGACGGGCGCATGGTGAAATTCGGCTACGACTACATTACGATCTATACCGACGGCACGCAAAAAACCAGTCATCACCAGGGATTGGTGAGCAGGAAGTAGAATGACCGGGAGGCGAGGCCTTCCGGAGTCCAGGGAAGGGTGGCAAAAATCCAGTCATAGAAAAGGAGAGGAAAGATGGCAAGCTGTGCAAAATGCGGGGCAACAGTGGCTGAGGGAGCGACGTTCTGCGGGTCATGCGGCGCGCCCATTACGGGAGGGGCGGTTGCACCCACGGCCGCCCCCTCCCGATCATCTGGAATGGCACCAAACATTGCGGGGATGCTTGCCTATTTCACAATCATCCCGGCGATCATCTTTCTGGTGCTCGAACCTTACAACAAGGACCGTTATGTTCGTTTCCACGCATTCCAGTCGGTGTTTTTTCACGTTGCGTGGATTGCCGCCTGGATATGCATGATCATCCTGGGCATCATCCTGGGGACGATTCCGGTGGTGGGACTGATCATTCATTTATTGCTCGACCTGGCGCTTTTCCTCGGAGGATTCATCGTCTGGCTGATTCTGGTGATTAAGGCCTACGGTAACCAGGAATTCCATTTGCCCGTGATTGGCAAAATGGCCGAGGAACAGGCTAAGAAATAGTGTGACGTTCGCGGAATTATTGAGCTTGTGGCTATGGTAGCTTCCGCGCCGGAGACGGAGCCGGCGCGTCGCCGGCGCGATCTGGGTCGATGGCCGCAGGCTGCGCGGAAGGCTGCCATACAGCCTTTGCCTTAAGGACGAGGGAATACCCTGCCTGCCCGGCAAACCGCATCCTTTTTGATGCGTCCCATCGCACGTTGTTCGGGCTCAGGACCGTCGCCGCTCAACTCACTCATCCAGCGGCTTGACGCTGACTTCCTTGAAGAGGACCTTGGACTCCTCATTGTGGTTCTGGACGCCGATGTAGCCCTTTTCAGGCCGAGGACCGCGCTGGGGCTCATACCAGTATTTTCGGCGAGGAACGGGGTTGGAGGGATCGTACTCGTCGACGGTCACTCCGTTGATTCTGACCACGACCTGAAACCCGACCATGGTGATTTCCATGGTGTTCCAGCCGTCCGCTGAGGGCGGATAGGTGCCGGCTTTGGAGATGGAATAAAGCGCGCCGGTTCGATGATATTCGTCAAAGGACGGATAGTCGGACTGCTCGAGGATCTGTACCTCATACCCGCTGTTCACCGCATCCCAGGGGTCCTTGGGCGGCAGCGGAATCTGAACAAAGACCCCGGAGTTGGCCTTGGGACCGGCCTTGTAGACCACGCGCAGCACGCAATTGCCAAATTCTTTTTTCGTGTACCACAGCAGGCCCATGCCGCCGTGGGAGACGAGCATGCCGTTTTCAACGGTGAAACTGCCGGGACCGATGTGCTGCCATCCGGTCAGGTCCTTGCCGTTAAACAGCGGAGTCCAGTTGCCGGCCGCGAAGCCGCTGGCGGCAGAAACCAGCAGGCACGCAAAAGCGAGAAGGAATAACCTTTTGACTTGCATCCACACCTCCTGAACGAGAACCGGGATAATTTGTTTGATGGTATACCGAATTACGCGTATCTTAAAGGGTGAATTCAAATTAGACGGTTGGCGCAACTTTCCTTTCGAATGGAAGGAGGACCTGTGCTCGGACGTGAGAAACTGATGGCCTTCGTGGCCGCTTGCGATCTTGACTGGGCCAAGTCCTTTTACGCTGATACTCTGGGATTACAACTCGTCAGCGAGGATCGTTTTGCGCTGGTATTTGACGCCGCCGGGACCATGCTTCGGGTGGCGGCCGTCCCGGAAATGACGGCGGCAAAATACACTGTCCTGGGATGGCAGGTTCGCGACATTGCACAGACTGCAACGAAACTGCGTGAAGCAGGCGTCAACTTTGAACGTTATGACGGAATGAAGCAAGACGAAGCCGGCATTTGGCTCTCGCCCAGTGGCACCCGGGTGGCGTGGTTCAAGGACCCGGACGGCAACACGCTGAGTATCACGCAGTTTTGATAAATCTGGATGATCGTACTTACGGGACCGATATCCGGCCCTGCCTTTTCTCGATGGTTGGCGAGGCCGGCCGGTCAGCCCCCGCAGCTGGCAGATGCGTTGACAATACCTGTCCGGTTGGCTAAAATGGTGTTCGATATTATGGGCAAGGCAATCCACAGCGGCCGGAGGATGTGTTGTTGCACATCGGTGCCGGCGTGTGGTGGGTGACCTTAACCGTTTTTCAGTTAGGCATAAAACGAACCCACCGTCGGAACTAAAGCTGGCGGTGGGTTTTCTAATTGTGGGGCGATACCATCATGAAAACCTCAAATACGCTTTGGAAGGACCAGCTGGCCGGCAAGATGCCGGAACCTCTGGCGCGGGAAATCGATATCTTTGAGGCGGAAATAAGCCTCAAGAAAATGGGAAAGCTCGACGACCGGGTTTTCGCGGAAACGCGTCTGCGGAGGGGCGTCTACGGGCAGCGCTACGACAACGGCGAGAGGCATGACGGGAAGAAAGTCCAGCAAATGGCCTATGCCCAGAAAGAGTTGCTGAAGGGGCCGAACACCGTGTGGGATGCTCCGGGAATGCAACGGATTAAAATTCCCGGCGGCGGTCTCAACGCCGCGCAGCTTGAAACGATGGCCGACCTGGCCGAGGAATACTCCGACGGAATCGCCCACGTCACCACCCGGCAGGACGTTCAGCTCCACTACATTCACATTGAAGACACGCCTGCGGTAATGCGCCGCCTGGCGGCCGTCAACATCACAACGCGCGAGGCCTGCGGCAATTCGGTCCGCAACGTGACCACCTGCCCCTACGCAGGTGTCTGCCAGGATGAGGTGTTTGACGTCACGCCCTATTCGAAGGCGCTGGCACGGTTCCTGTTGGGCCATCCTGACGCCCAGAACTTTGGCAGAAAGTTCAAGCCTGCCTTCAGCGGCTGCTCACAGCATGCCTGCGCCATCGCCAATATGCATGACCTGGGGCTGGTTGCAGCGAAGAGGACGGAAAACGGTGACGAGAAGCGCGGTTTTGCCATGTACGTGGGGGGCGGGCTCGGCGCCGTGCCTTACCAGGCCAAGCTGTTTGACCCGTTCGTTCCTCCGGAGGAGGTGCTGCCGCTGGCCCAGGCGATTGCAAGGGTGTTTGCGAGGCTCGGTGAAAAGAAGAACCGCAACCGCGCCCGGATCAAGTTTCTGATTCAGGACCTGGGTATCGAGAAGTTCCGGGAACTTGTCCTGGAAGAGCGTAAGAGCCTGGAACAGGACCCGCGGTGGACGGAGTACATCCTGGAGGCTCTGCAGGCCGAAGAGAAACCATTGAAGCCCGCTGAGAAGTTGCAGGGGACCGGGTCGGAAGCTTTCCAACGCTGGCTCAAAACGAACATCCGCCCACAGCGCCAGCCGGGGTACCATGTGGTGACGGTGACGCTTCCTATCGGCGATGCCACCTCCCACCAGTTGCGCGCTCTGGCGGACATTGCGCGGCGTTTCAGCTGCGAAAGCATCCGAACTACAGTGGAGCAGAACTTTGTGATCCGCTGGGTGAGCGAGAACGATCTGCCCGAGCTTTACGAAGCGCTGGAGGCTGTGGGCCTGGGAGCGCCGGGGGCGGGAAGCATCGTTGACATTGTGGCCTGCCCTGGAACCGACACCTGTAAACTGGGCATCTCCTCTTCGCGGGGACTGGCCGCAGAGTTGCGAAAGCGCCTGGCGGAAAGAAGTTTCCAGTTGGATGAGGCGGTGCAGAACCTGCACATCAAGATCAGCGGCTGCTTCAACAGTTGCGGCCAGCATCATGTGGCGGACCTGGGCTTTTACGGCGTTAGCCGCAAGATGTGCGGATACGCAGTTCCTCATTTCCAGGTTGTTCTGGGAGGGGAATGGGAACACAACGGTGGTTCCTATGGAATGCCCGTGGTGGCTGTACCGTCGAAGAACATCCCCGACGTTGTCACCCGCCTGACCGACTGCTACGTTGCCGGGCGGCAGGATGGTGAATCCTTCAAGGAGTTCGTGAAGCGGACCGGCAAGGTCGAGCTGAAGAAACTTCTGGAAGACCTGACGCACCCGCCGGAGGACCCGGAAGCCCGGTCCTTTTTCCGCGACTGGGGCGACCCTCGCGAATACACCCTGGGCGACATGGGAGTGGGCGAGTGCGCTGGTGAGGTTGTGTCGACTATCGAATTCGATTTGGCGGCAGCCGAAAGGCAGCTGTTTGAGGCGCAAGTCGCCTTTGAAAACGGCGAAGTCGAACAGGCGGGGAAAACCGCTTATCGGTCCATGCTCTTTGCCGCCAAGGCGCTGGTCAGAACAGAGGACCCCAACATCAGTGACGACCCCAACCGGATTGTCAGCGAGTTTCGAAGCCGATTCTATGACACCCAGAAATTCTTTGATCGTTTCGCTGGCGGGAAGTTCGCTCAGTATCTTTTTGACGCTCATGAAAAGGCCGAACAGCCTTACACGGCTGACTCTGCGCGCTACCTGATCGACGAAGGCCAACTTTTCATCGATGCTTCGTACAGCTACTACAACCGGGCGGACGCCCTGGTTGCCAACTGAGGTAAAAGGAAGACCGTCGAATGGATCTGCAGCATATTAATGTGAAAATTCTGCTCAAAAATAATGAGGAGATCGACCTTGAGCCTTTGATCCCGGTGTTTCATGGCTGGATCCAGAAGCAGGGCTGGGACGAACTGTTGCTGGACGTAGCCGATTATCGCCACGTTTACTCGGGTCCCGGAGTGATCCTGATTGGACACGAGGCGAATTACAGCGTGGACAATTCCGGCAACCGCCCCGGCGTTCGTTACAACCGCAAGGCCGAGTTGGATGGCAGCAACCAGGACCGCCTGAAGCAGGCAACCGTTGCGGCCCTCAAAACCTGCCGGCGTTTTGAATCGGACCCGCGGTTGAACGGAAGATTTCTCTTCAACGGCCGGGAGATGGAGATTTCCATCAACGACCGCCTGCTGGCTCCCAACAAACCGGAAACGCGTGAGGCCATCCAGCCGGAACTGGCCGCGTTGCTGTTGAAGATGTTTGCCGGAGGTGAGTATTCGCTTTCCTATGAGGCGACTCCTCGTGACCTTTTCTCTGTTTCAGTGAAATCTTCAGGCACTTTCTCCGCCGAGGAATTGCTGCAGAACCTTTC
>JBAUWE010000369.1:0-6121 GCA_049583595.1 Terriglobia bacterium | reverse complement strand
CCGGTGTGGGGCCGGGTGTTTGTTGAATGGACCGAACCCGCCGTCCCCTCCGCTGCGTCACTCGGTGTGAAGGACCTGGTCATCCCATGGGGCCCTGACAAAATCCAATTGATGAATACTGCCAAAGAACGCGGTTATCGTGTCTATGCGCGAGTCAAGGCCCAGGACGCCGGCGCCGCCGTGAGGGGTGGACTTGCCGGAATCATTGTGGAAGATGACTCCAGCGAACCCGGCCAGGGAACCGCACAAGCAGTTGTCCAGAAGCTGCGGAATTCCTATCCCGGAATTTCTTTCCTGGTACTGGATCCCGGCGGTAAACAGCCTCAAATTATGGGCAACATGGTGCAAAAGAAGCGCGGGGTGCTGGTAGTTTCTTCTCCAACCCGGGCGCCCTGGATTGATTCCAACGTGGCCCTGGCGCGATTTGAAAGGGCTTTCCAGCCCGGACAGCCTCCGCTCTTCAGTTTTTCATGGGATTTGACGGACCCGCTGGAAAAAAAGCTGGGGCCCCGGGCGGAAGACTATGCGCTCACTGTCGCCGAGGCCGGCGCGTTGCACGCCGACGTGGTTCTTTCCATCCACCCCAACCTGCAGAAGGGGTTGGCGGAGAGAGACAAGGCGGCCTGGCGGGAATGGGACCGGGTGAAAACCTACCTCAGCTTCTATTCAAAAGAGAGGAATCCCGAACCGCAGCCCGTGGCCGAGGTTGCGGTTGTTACGGACCATTACGAGGACGCCTATGAAGCCATGAACCTGATGGCAAGGCACAACATCACGTTCCGAGTTCTCTCTCCAAATGAAGTGACGGCGCAGGGGCTGAGCGGGTCGCGGATGGTCATCATGTTTTCACATCCTGATGCGCAGGCTGCACACGCTCTCCAGGCTTTTTCAGCAGCGGGTGGCACGGTCCTGGTTGCGGACCCGCATGGACCCTCCCACTGGGAACCCCTGCCTGCCGTGAAGGCAAGCGACGGCGCAAGCTACAAAATAGAGCGCGGCCAAACCATCGAGTCCAGCCAGGTGGCTGGCGACCCAGGTGCCTTTGCCGAAAAGGTCCGCAATCTTCTGCGCGGCCAGGGCCCTTTGATCTACGTCTGGAACGCCGTCACGACTCTGGCATTTGCTTACCGAGCTCCGCAGGCGGGCGGCATGGTTCTGGACCTGGTGAACTACGCGCAGGAACCTCTCCAGGTGCAGGTGCGCGTCAAGGGGTCTTTCCCGAGCATCCGGTACGAAACGCCCGAGCATGGGTTTTATCCCGCCCTCACGCCTGAAATTGAACACGGATTCACTCAATTTGTCGTTTCCCACCTGGAGATTGGCGCCCGGGCTTACCTGAGCCCGAAAGCAAAGCCGACGGAATAGAGGCAGCTCCGCTGCTTCACCGCCCCGATCAATTCGACACCGGGCAGAACCGCTGGAATGCCCGGCTGGCTCACGCTTCTGTCCTGTGCGTTCGTTGACCCCCGTTGGGGGTTCGGCTAGAATCGTACTCATTGAGGACGATGAGGGGTGGCCCGCGAGGCCCGCGTTGAATAAAGGTTTCCTGAATTTCCGTTTTCGAACGCGCCTGGTGCTGGTGATGTTTCTCATCACGGCCTCGACGAGCGCCATCCTGATGATTGCTTACATCCAGCATAATCGCCACATCAAGGCCTACGTGGCGGGCCAGACCTCCGACCTGCTGGAAATCATCCAACTGACCCAGGCCAGCATTCCTGCCAAGGTGGACCGCCGGCAGGCGTTGAGCCAATACCTCAGCGCGCTGAAAGGGGCGGGCCTTTCCTCGATTAACGTCCTGACACCCAGCGGCGAGGTGGTGGCCAGCACGAACCCCCGCCAGATTGGAAAGAAGGTCAAGCTGCGAAGGCGGCGAACCAAGGCCAAAGAGGGACCCATCCAGATTACGGCCCAACTGCACGATATTGACACGGACACACCGGCAGGGCAGCAGCACTACGACATCCGCTTTCCCATCATTCAGGGCGAAAAGGTGATTGGCTACGTCCAGGTGGGTGGGGAAATGGACGAGGTCGGGGCCATGCTCAACCACGTTTATTTCCTGTGGCTCGAGTGGATTCTGGTGACCATGCTGGCCGGCATGATCGCCATTATTTATCTGGCGTTCCGGTTTACCAGGCCGATCGATCATCTGGTGGAGGGAGCGAACCAGGTGGCCCGGGGCAATCTGTATGTGTCGATCCCGGAAGGTGGCAGGGATGAAATGGGACTCCTGGCCCGCACGTTTAACGAGATGGCGGAGCGCCTTCGCGATGCCCGGGAACTCCAGAAGCGGCTGAATGAAGCGGAGAAATCTTCGCTGCTGGGCCACTTCGCTTCCACCGTCGCCCACGAGGTCCGAAACTCCCTGAATTTCCTGAACCTGAGCATTGATCAGATCCAGTCGAAGCGCTGGCTGAGCGACGAGGCGCCGGGACGGGAATTGCGCACGAGCCTCGCCAATATGAAAGACGAGACCACCAGGCTGAACCGGCTGGTGAATGATTTTCTCGCTTTCGGAAGACAGTCACCTCCCCAGATAGCGCCGTGCGACCTGAAGGCCACCGTTGAACTGGCGGTCAGTGTGGTTGGGAAGCAGGCGAAGGCGCAGGACATTAGCATTGTCAGTGGCCTGCCCGTGGACCTGCCCTCGCTTCAGGCCGACGCCGCCCAACTGAAGACCTGCTTTCTGAATATTCTCACCAACTCCGTGCAGGCCATGCCCCACGGCGGCTCCATTCATATTGAGGCGAAAACAATGCAAGACGGCCACAGCGAGGCGAGGCTGCAACTGCGATTCCGGGACACGGGGCCGGGCATTCCGGAACAGGACCAGGAGAAAATCTTTGCTCCCTACTTCTCCACCAAGGCGACCGGCTTTGGCCTGGGCCTGGCCATTACGCGGAAGATTGTTGAGGACCACGGTGGCCAGGTTTATGTCTCGCGGCAGAACGGGACGGGCGCTGAAATGGTCCTGGAATTGCCACTTTCCGGCCCACGCGGCGCCCGCGCTGCGGAGCTGGCCGGTTCAACGGTTGCGTAAGGACAGCCCCAATATGCCCGAAGGATCGATTCTGGTTGTTGACGACGAGCAAAGGCAGCGCGAAATTTACCGCGACATCCTCCTGGACGAAGGCTATGAGGCCGTTACGGCCCCTAGCGGCGAAGCCGCGCTCCGGCTGCTGGCCCAGAAACGGTTTGACCTGGTCCTGACAGACCTGAACCTGACGGGTATGACGGGCATTGATTTGCTGAGCCAGATCCTGCAGGCCGATCCCACCTGCGCCATCATTCTGATCACAGGTTATCCTTCCATCGAGTCGGCCATTGACGCCACCAGGCGCGGAGTTTACCAGTACCTGGAAAAGCCGGTGGACCGATCGCGACTGCTGGAGGTAGTGAGCGACGCCTTCGGGCGCCTGGCTTCGCTGAAGCGGAATATTATCGGACACTCTCCCGCCATCAGGGAAACGGTCCGGATGATCCTGAAAGTCGCCCCCAGCATGCACACGGTGCTGATTCTCGGCGAGAGCGGAACGGGAAAGGAGCTGGTGGCCCGGGAAATCCACAAGCACAGCCCCAGGCACCAGAAGCCCTTCCTGGCAGTGAACTGCGCCTCCCTGACGGAGACCTTGCTGGAAAGTGAATTGTTCGGCCATGAAAAGGGTGCTTTTACTGACGCCTATCAGCAGAAGAAAGGTCTTTTCGAACGTGCCGACCACTCCACCCTTTTCCTGGACGAAATCGGTGACACCAGCCTTGCCATGCAGGCCAAAATTCTGCGGGCGTTGCAGGAGCGCGAAATCCTGCGGGTGGGCGGCACGGAACCCATCAAGGTGGACGTCCGCATTATCGCGGCCACCAACCGGAACCTCGACCAGCTGATGCAGGAAGGTAAATTCCGTGAAGACCTTTATTACCGGCTGAAGGTCATTCCGATTGTTTGTCCTCCTTTGCGGGATCGGGGGGACGACATCGAAGAGCTGGCTCTCCATTTTGTGTTTAAAGCAGGGCTGGCCTCGGGCCGCGAGGTGCCTGGTGTTTCCGACGAGGCGCTTCAGGCCCTGAAGTCTTATCGCTGGCCTGGAAATGTTCGGCAACTGGAATGGGCCATCGAGCGGGCGGTGGTGCTGGGTGAATCCGACCAGGTGGGGATGGAGGACCTTCCGCCGGAGATTTTGCAGCCGACTGAAGAGATAGGTATTCCCGGGCTTCCTGCCCCCGCATCGCAACCCGGCGCGCCGCATTTCACACCTATTATTCCGGAAACGACCTGGGAAGAGCACGAAAAAGCCAAAATCACGGAGGCTCTGCAGCGCACCAACGGCAACATCACCCGCGCCGCCCAGTTGCTGGGCATGACCTTCCGCACCCTTCAGTACCGCCTGGAAAAGTTTGGCATCAGGAAGCAGTAGCGCTTCCTCCCTCTGCGCCGGCTTCGGCCCGGCACCTTCCGGGGTGAGAAATTGTTGGCGGCGCTTTTTGGCATTCCCTGCTGAAGAAATTCTTTTTCTCAACCCCTCATCCCATTTTGCCGAATTAAAAAGTGACTAATGCAGGCCGATGAACAATGAGCTAAATTGACGAGACCCGGCACAGTCAGCGGGCCCGTCGCCGGCCTTTATGGAGAATTGGAGTGCGAATACTTGTTGCTGAAGATGACCGTCCTGTCGCCAGTTTTCTGAAGAAGGGGCTGGAGGCTGAGCATTATGCCGTGGACATCGTTCCCGACGGACAGGAAGCTTTGTACATGGCCGAAGAATATGATTATGACCTCGTGCTGCTTGACCTGGTGCTGCCCAAAATGGACGGGCTCCAGGTGCTGCGGCAGATCCGAAACCGCAAAAAGAATCTGCCCGTGTTGGTCCTGACGGGGCGCACACGGGTGGAAGACCGGGTGAAAGGGCTGGATCTCGGAGCGGACGATTACATGGTGAAGCCCTTCGCTTTTCGCGAACTGACGGCGCGGGTCCGTGCCCTCCTCAGGCGAGGCGAAGGTCCTGTGATTTTCAAGCTCGAGGTTGATGACCTTGAGATGAACCTGGTGGAACGGACGGTGCGCCGTGGCGAGAGAAAGATCGAACTGACTCCCAAGGAATTCGCGCTGCTGGAATACCTGATGAGAAACCGGGGCCGGGCGGTTTCACGTCCCATGATCATTGAGCACGTGTGGAATTTCTCCTTTGACACGATGACGAACGTGGTGGACGTTTACATCAACTACCTGCGGAAGAAGGTGGGTGGGGAGGATGCCCGGAAGCTGATCTACACCGTCCGCGGCGTTGGTTATCGAATTGGAAATCCTCAATAAGAGGCAGGATAAATCGCATCATTGTCTGATGAATTCTATGACGAAATTTACTGAGCTACCGCCGGCAACCGTACCGGAAGCTGACAGGGACGATTTCTTGGAGGTTCTAAGAATGCTGGCCCACCGGTTGAGCCAGCCTTTGACGTCTTTGCGTGGATCCGTTGAGGTTGCGCTGATGGGCGAACTGGATGAAGCAGATTGCCGGCGGATCCTGGAGCTTTCTCTGCAGGAATCTCATCGCATGGCCGGAATACTGGAGACGTTGCGAGCCGTTCTTGAGATGGAAGGGGGCGGCGTGCAGGTCCAGCCCGTTTCCTGGACGCGGAGCATTGAGAAGTTGCTGGAACAAGCTGCGCTTGTTGACAAGGATCGTTGTCCCCGGCTGGTCAGCGAGGTGGAGGATGTCTGGGTAAAAGCCAGCCCGCAACACCTTGACATGGTTACAGCCAGGCTGATCGGCGGAGCCATCAGGGCGGCGCGTTCCCGGCGTGAGGTCCGCGTCAGTCTTTCGGTACGAGGTGAAACCGCCTGCCTCTCAGTCTGCGAAGAGGATGCGCCCTCTGAAGCGGATGACGTTGCGGGCCGATTCCCGTCAGCCTTCACCCAGGAAAGCTCCGTATTGGGAGGGCCTGATAAGTGGATCGTCCGTCGGGCCATCGAGCGGCAGAACGGCTGGCTAAAAGTCAGCCAGGTTTCAGAGACCTGCCGCTGCTACCATCTGAATCTTCCCCTGGCGACCTCTGAGATTGTGGGGCCTTTAATAACAAGAATATCGGTTATCGGTTCCCTGCCTGAAAGGCCCTTCAGGAG
>JBAUWE010000368.1:0-13760 GCA_049583595.1 Terriglobia bacterium | reverse complement strand
AGCTGGCAGAACAAATACAAGCTGCTTCCCGCCTTCGGCGACCTTGTCTCCAAAAGATAAGAGGGTGTGAAAAGAGATTCAGGATCGGATAGGGAAATGAGGGCGCCCGGACTCAGGCAAAAGGAAGCATGATCCATCCGAGCAGGATGGCGATTCCGACAAAGGCGATAAAAACCTTGGCGCCGTAAATCACCTGCTCCCGCAACGTGCGTTTGCTGAGCACGGCAAACACCACGGAAACGAAGAAGGAAAACAGAACCAGGGCTTCAAAATGAGAGAGAATCATTTGTTTTACCCTTCGGAGAAAAACGTCGCATTGTCACGCTGAGTCCGTTCGCCCTCCGCTTGCGAACGGCCCTGAGCGAAGTGAAGGGGCTCAGGATAAACTCCGCGAAGCATCTGCTGCACCCTTGTCAAAGCAAACAAAGCAGATTCCTCGCTTCGCTCGGAATGACGAGCACGGGCATCGGAATGGTAAGGTCACAGAACATGGGTTCCGCAACCTGCTAAGACTTTCTTCCCATCGCAATGTCGTAGGCGTCCAGGATGGTCAGGACGTTCAGCATGCCTGCCGAAATCAAAAACGCGGTGCCATAGTCCGAGCAGACAAAATAGATGTTGCCGCCCCCATAGCCGAAGAAAGTGGCCGCCGTCATGGGCACTCCGATGGAAAGCTCGGCAAAGTAGCCCAGCGTGTGCAGGTATGAACCGGAACCGGTGGCAAAAAACTGCCCTTGCATCGCCAGCCCAAAGACGAACATTCCCACGATGGCCAGGAACAGCACCACGGCCCGCCCTTTGCGCCCCAGCAGGAAATGTCCCAGTCCGGGAACCAGCCATGCCGCCAGGCACAGGCCGAACAGGCTTCCGGACGAAGGCCGGGGCTGAGCGGGACTGGCAGACTCCTTCGCCGGGTTCTCTTCCTGTGTTGTGGTTTTCCTGGCCATAGGCTGGATCGAAATACCGTTGAGGGTTGGGTCAAAAAGGCCGCGCAAAACCCCCACGCTTCCAAGCAGTAACGATACCATACGGTTTAAACCAGCGGCAACAAAGGCAACAGCCGCCCACGTGGCGGGAAAGGATGAAGAATGAAGGATGAAGTGTGAAGGCTGAAGGATGAAATGAAAGCTGCTGAGCGATTTCTTTCATCCTTCAGACTTCATACTTCACACTTCGCTCGCTTCGTAATGAAGTGCGGTAACGGCGGGAGCACACGGGAGCGAGCGCTCAGACGTTGTCCTGGGTCTTGTAGTCGCAGGCTTCGCGGCAGTCGAGGCAGTAGTATTGGCCGTCTTCGGTGAGCCGGATGTCGTAGTCCGAATGGCAAAGGGCGCAATACTTCACGCAATGGCAGCGGTCTTCCGGCTGGCTGCAGACACAACAGTGAAAGATCTTTCTGGGCATAATCGGGTTCTCCTGCCGGCGTAGCGCGCGATGGGCCGGCCGATTCGCCAACAAGCGGGGCCCTGCATCAACCGGCGCCCCCACGAGCGGTGCCACAATGCCTTTCATCGGCAGGTGTGATGCACATCCTTGACCCTTTTCCTGCGGGCGTGTTAACTTCCATCTTTCGGCATCATCAGAAGACTTGATCAGGGAGGAATGGATTTGGCCAAACCGGCAGAATCCCGGCCAAAGCGGACGGCGCTTTACTCCGTCCACAAGGCGGCGGGCGCGCGGATGACGGAGTTCGGCGGCTGGGACATGCCCATCGAGTATGCGGGCATTACCCAGGAGCACCTGGCCGTGCGCCAGCGGGCCGGCCTCTTTGACGTGAGCCACATGGGCGAAATCGCCGTGCGCGGCCCCAGAGCGCTGGCTTTTCTTCAATCGATCACCTGCAATGACGTTTCGCGACTGAGCGACCACCAGGCCCAGTACAGCGCCCTAATGTACCCCGAGGGCAGCGCGGTGGACGATTGCGTCATCCATCGGATGGGAGAAGACGATTACTTCATCTGCGTGAACGCCGCAAACACGGATAAGGATTTTGAGTGGCTCGTGGAGCACAACACGGTGGGCGCCGGGCTGGAAAACGTCTCCTCGCAATATTCACAGCTTGCCCTTCAGGGTCCGAAGGCTGCCGCGATCCTGGGCAAAGTGACCGATGCTGACCTCGCTTCCATTCGCACCTACTGGTTTACGCCGGCGCAATGCTGCGGCGTGGAGGGCATTCTGGCCAGGACCGGCTACACGGGTGAGGACGGATTTGAATTTTATTTTTCACCCGAACATTCCGCGGACGTTTGGAACACCCTGCTGGAAGCAGGCCAGGACGAAGAATTGCAGCCGGTCGGACTGGGCGCGCGGAACACCCTGCGCCTGGAGTCTGCCTACGCGCTTTACGGCCACGAACTGGACGAAAAGACCACCTTGCTGGAAGCCAACCTCGGCTGGATCTGTAAGCTG
The DNA here is from genome assembly GCA_049583595.1 of Terriglobia bacterium. Classification (GTDB taxonomy): domain Bacteria; phylum Acidobacteriota; class Terriglobia; order UBA7540; family UBA7540; genus SCRD01. Next base: position 11,351 of record JBAUWE010000368.1, on the reverse strand, counting down.
GACAAAGGGGAATTCCTCGGCCGGGATGTGCTGCTGAAGCAGCGTGAGGAGGGCGTCCGCAAAAAGCTGGTGGGTTTTGAGATGGCCGAACCCGGCATTGCCCGGGACGGCTACGCGGTGTGGATTGAAGGGGAAAAGGCGGGACAGGTGACCAGCGGTTCGCCCGCGCCGTTCCTGAAGAAAAACATCGGACTCGCCTACGTTCCACCTGCGGCAGCCCAGCCCGGCTACGAGTTCATGATCGAAATCCGGCAGAGAAAAGTGCGTGCCAGGCAAGTGATACTACCTTTTTACAGGCGGCCAAAGTAGGATGAAAAGGCGGGGCAAAATCATGTCCGGCCCCGAAAGCCAATCGTAAGGGAGAGAGGGTCCCATGTACCCTGAAGAATTTCAATACACCAAAGACCATGAGTGGATCCGATTGGACGGCGATACCGGGACGATCGGCATCACGGACCACGCCCAGAAAGAACTGGGTGACATCGTCTATGTTGAACTTCCAGCCTCGGGCGATGAGTTGACGGCTGCGGAGACCTTTGGAACGGTGGAGTCCGTGAAAGCCGTTTCAGAGATTTTTTCTCCTGTCACCGGAAAAGTGACCGCCGTCAACAGCAAGCTGCAGGACCATCCGGAGCTTCTGAATTCCGACCCCCACCAGGGGGCGTGGCTCATCCGCGTTCAGATGTCGGACCCCAAGGAAGTCGAGAATCTGATGTCGTCGGAAGAATATGAGGCGTACATCCGGGAGGCGGAGTCCAACTGATGCGCTATCTCCCGAACTCCCCGCGCGACCGCGAGGAAATGCTCCGGACGCTCGGCCAGAGTTCGATCGAAGAACTCTTTTCGCAAATTCCCGAACCCATCCGGTTTCAAGGCCGGCTCGACCTGCCCGGCCCGCTTTCCGAACAGGAAGTTCTGGAGTTTTTCCAGCAGGCCTCGATCCAGAGCACGCGCGAGTATGCCTCCCTGCTGGGCGCGGGCGCTTACTCGCACTTCCGGCCCGCGGCGGTTGACGCGCTGCTTTCCCGCGGCGAGTTCTTCACGGCCTACACGCCCTACCAGGCCGAACTCGCGCAGGGTACCCTGCAGGCGATGTTCGAGTTCCAGACGCTAATCACCCAGCTGACCGGCATGGAAGTATCGAACGCCTCGCTTTACGACGGCTCCACGGCCACCACCGAAGCCGTTCTGATGGCGCTCCGGCTGACGCGCCGCAATCGCGTGGTGGCGGCAAAAACCCTCCACCCCGAGTATCGCGAAGTGATGGCGACTTACGTGCGCCATCTGGGAACGGAAATCGCCGAAGTGCCTTATTCGCCCTCCGGCCAACTGGATCTTGCCGCGCTGGAATCGGAACTCAGCAGGGAAACGGCCGCCGTGGTCATTCAATCGCCGAATTTTCTGGGAGCGATCGAGCGCATCAGCGAAATGGCCGAACTGGTCCACCGGAGCGGCGCCTTGCTGATCGTGGCGGTGACCGAGCCACTCTCCCTGGGCGTGGTCAACCCGCCGGCGGAAGCGGACATTGTCTGCGGCGAAGCGCAATCGTTCGGTGTCCCGGTGGCTTTTGGCGGGCCCTACGTCGGCTTCCTCGCAACCCGTGAAAAGTTTGTGCGCCAGATGCCCGGGCGCCTGGTGGGCCAGACCGTGGATACCAAAGGGCGGCGCGGATTCGTGCTGACTCTTGCCACTCGCGAACAGCACATCCGGCGCGAGAAAGCCACTTCAAACATCTGCACCAACCAGTCGCTGTGCGCGCTGGCCGCAACCATCTATCTTTGCCTGCTGGGCAAGCAGGGGCTGAAGGCGCTGGCGGAACACAATCTGGCCAAGGCCCATTACGCTGCCGGGCAGCTAGCCACGGTGCCGGGAACGTCCGTGCCGTTTGAATCCCCGTTCTTCAATGAATTCGTGGTGAAGGCGCCCGGAAACGCTGAGAGCCTGTTGAGCGAACTTCGGCGGGAAAAAATTCTGGGCGGCGTCGATCTCGGCCGCTTCTACCCTGAGCTGGCCGACCATCTGCTGGTCTGTGTCACCGAGACGGTGAACAAGGCGGCGCTCGACCGGATGGTCAGGATCTACCAGGAATTTTCCACGCGGAAACAGGCCAGAGCCGCGGCGCCCTCCGGCGCATCGCATCCCGTGGGCCAGGAGAAAGCATGAAGGAGCATCCCCGCCACGCCAGGACGCACATCACGCGCGACGAGAACCTGATCTTTGAGAGGAGCTCGCCCGGCAAGTGCGGCGTTGATCTTGCCGCCCCGGAAGTTCCGGCTGCCTCGGCGGCGGATCTGCTGGGCGACGATCTCTGCCGGAAGGATATTCCGGGCTTCCCGGAGGTTTCGGAGCTGGAAGTTATCCGGCACTTTACGCGTCTTTCCACCTGGAACTACGGCGTGGACACGGGGCTCTATCCGCTGGGCTCCTGCACCATGAAGTACAATCCGCGCATCAATGAGGTGGTGGCCCGCCTGGAGGGCCTGGCGACCGACCATCCTTACGCGCCGGCGGAACTCACTCAAGGCTGCCTGAAAGTCCTGCACGATACGGCGCGCTGCCTGGCTGAAATTACGGGCATGGACGCGGTTTCGCTGCAGCCGGCGGCGGGCGCGCAGGGCGAGCTTTCCGGCATCCTGATGATTCATGCCTGCCTGGCCGATCGCGGCAATCCTCGAAAGTACATCCTGATTCCCGACTCGGCGCACGGCACCAATCCGGCCAGCGTCACAACTTCCGGATATCAGGTGCGGAACCTGAAATCCGACGCTCACGGCTGCCTTGACCTGGCGGAGCTTGACCGGGCTATGACGGACGAAGTTGCCGGGCTGATGCTGACCAATCCCAACACGCTGGGAATTTTTGAAGTCCGGATCCGCGAGATCTGCGAGCTGGTCCACCGCAAGGGGGGCCTCGTTTACATGGACGGCGCCAACATGAACGCGCTGCTGGGTGTGGCGCGCCCGGCCGACTTTGGCGCGGACGTCATGCACCTGAACCTGCACAAGACCTTCACCACACCCCATGGCGGTGGCGGGCCCGGCTCAGGCCCCGTAGCGGTCCGCAAGGTTCTCGAACCTTATCTCCCGTCGCCCGTGGTCGCGCAGGCACAGGACGGATCCTACAGCCTGGATGACGACCGCCCGAAAAGCATCGGGCGGGTTCGCGCGTTCTACGGAAATTTCGGCATGGTGGTGCGGGCGCTGGCCTTTATCGCCGCCAACGGAGGCGAGGGACTCCTGCAAACCACGCAGGACGCCGTGCTCAATGCCAATTACGTGATGCGCAAGCTGCAGGACCTCTACGACCTGCCCTACAACGAGCCCTGCATGCACGAGTGCGTTCTATCTGACCGCCGCCAGGCCGCGCGCGGCGTTCATACCATGGACATCGCCAAGCGGCTGATCGATTACGGCTTTCATCCCTACACCACCGCGTTTCCGCTGATTGTGCAGGGCGCCATGATGATTGAGCCCACGGAAAGCGCCAGCAAGGAAGAGCTGGACGAGTTTATTGAAGCCATGCGGGCCGTGGCGGAAGAGGTTGAGGAAGACCCGGAATTCGTTCTGAAAGCGCCCTACTCCACGCGCGTCAGCCGCCTGGACGAAGCCACCGCCGCCCGCAAGCCCATCCTGCGCTGGAAACCCTAGTTTTGCCAGCCGATATAAAATCTTTCCAAACCACAATATCTAGGCTCCCGCAAGATTTGTCGCCCACGATATTGGGTTTTTTTCACTTTACAGCCCCCCCGATTCGTGATAGCTTGAGCGAAGTGTTTGGGGTAGCTCGCGACTGCCTTTTGTTGCGCGCCAAAGGCATGGCGGGTAAGGTGAGTGCGCTCGGAGCCAAACGGCAACGATGCCGGGAGAATACGCCGGGAACTTACCTGTGTGCGTGGCGCATTTCCCTCGAAATCCTGGATCTGGACGTGTGCCCGAGGTGTATCTGCAGCGCGGTTTGCGGGGATGACCCAGTTTTTGAACGGAGGCAATGATCTTGCTGAAATTAAAGAGATTAGATCTGCTCGGCTTCAAGTCGTTTGCAGACCGAACGCGCCTGGAATTTCAGGACGGAACGGTCGGCATCGTGGGGCCGAACGGGTGCGGCAAGTCTAATCTGTCTGATGCCATGAACTGGGTTCTGGGCGAGCAGAAGGTGCGCATGCTGCGCGGTGAGCGCATGACAGACGTCATCTTCAACGGCACTGGCAGCCGCCCTCCAACGGGCATGGCCGAAGTGAGCCTGACGCTTGAAGATCTCGATTACGACTCGAGTGAAGAAGTAGCTGAGCCAGCGGAGCCGGTTGAGGCCCGGACAGAAATCGCAGATTACGCAGATTCAACGGAATCCACCGATTCGGAGGAAGGTGGAACATCTGAAATCACGCGGGCTGCCGCCACCAAACGCGCCGTCTACAAAGGCTACCTGAAAGACGGTTCGGGCCAGATCACCGTTACCCGCCGACTGTTCCGGTCCGGCGAAAGCGAATACCTGATCAACGGCCGCGCCAGCCGGTTGCGCGACATTCAGGACGTCTTTATGGGCACGGGCCTGGGCCCGGAATCCTACGCCATCATCGAGCAGGGGCGCATCGGCCAGATTCTGAGTTCCAAGCCGTCCGACCGCCGCCTGATTCTGGAGGAAGCGGCCGGTATTTCCAAATTCAAGGCCCGCAAGCGCGCCGCGGAGCTGAAACTTGAATCCTCGCGGGGGAACCTGTCGCGCATCACGGACATCCTGGAAGAAGTCATCAAGCAGGTGAACTCGCTGAAGCGCCAGGCGTCCAAGGCGCGCCGCTACCGGGAACTGCACGAGGAGATGATGGGGCGGCAGAAAGTCACCCTGGGTTCCCGCCTGCGGATGCTGGAGTCGCAATGCCAGCAGCTTCGCAAAGATTTCGAAATGCTCCAGCAGCTCTGTGCTGAAGAGAGCCGGGGGCTTGAGCTGCTGACGAACGAGCAGCGGACCACCACGGCACGCTGTGAAGAATTGGAAGGCCGGCTGATTTCCGTCCGTGAGACGGTGGCGGAAACCGAGCTGGAACGCCAACGGCTGCAGTCGCGTCTTGAGCAGATCCGGCAGCAGATTGCCGCGCTGGATTCCAGAAGCGCCGACGCAAAGCAGGAGAGCGGGCAGATCCGTTTGCGAATGGAGTCGCTTGAACAGGAAGCCGCCCAGCGGGCACGGGAACATGAAGCGCTGCTGCAGGAACAGGCGGCGGCTGAAGAAGAGGGCTCGCGGCTGCAGGAGAAACAGGAAGAACTCGGGCAGCGCATCCGCGAAGCCGAGCGGGCCGTTGAGCAGGCTCGCCAGGCTCTCATGGCATCCATCAGCCGGGCCTCCAACCTGCGGAACCAGCTTGTGCAGGCGGAAGAAATGGGCCTGGCGCTCGACCGCCAGGAAGCAAGAATCAGCGAAGAACGTGCGGGCGTTGAAGCCGAGCGCCGGCAGCACGCTGCCGAACTCGATGCGCTGGCGCAGGAAAACGAACGCTTCCAGAACGAGCTGTCGCAGCTGGCCGAATCGGTTTCGCAGACGGCCGCGGCGCTGGACCAGGCGCAGCAGGCGGAAGCGGCGGAGAGGCGGGACCTCGAAAACCTTCGCCGCGAGTTTTCCGGAATGCAGGCCCGCAAGCAGACTCTGGAAGAGTCGCTGGCGCGCCACGCTTACTCCACGGAAAGCGTTCGCCGGCTCTTGAACGGCGAGTTTCCTTCAAACGGCCATCAGTTCCGGCCGCTGGGCGTGCTGGCGGATTTTTTGGAAGTTTCTCCCGGATACGAGGAGGTTGTTGAAGAATTTCTGAAGTCGGAGCTGGACTGCGTGGTGGTTGAACAGCACGCGGAAGCCCGCTCGGGCATTGCGATCCTTCAGGCGGAAGGTACCGGCCGGTCGACGTTTTTTGTGACCCGCCCGGACGCCGCCGGCCACCTCGGCAGCAACGGCCATCACCAGATCAGCCAGGAGCCGGGCGTGGTGGCTTCGCTTCGTGAGATGGTGCGCCTCGAGCCCCGGCTGGGACTGAGTGGCGATTCGCCGCTGCCCTCGCTGAGCAAGGCCTATCTGGTGGAAGACACCGCGGCCGCCGAGAGGCTGGCTGCGAGTTATCCCGAATGCCACTTTGTGACACGCTCCGGCGAGCACTATCATCACCGGCTGGTTTCCGGCGGACACGGGTCGAGTGCGGGGCCGCTGGCCCTGCGGCGCGACTTCCGCGACCTGGAACGGCGCACCGTGGAAGTGGAATCGGACATCCAGGCGAGAGAAGCCAGGCTCGTTGCCGTCGAAGAGCAGGCGGGAAAGCTGAAAGAGAGCTTGAGCGGCCTGAACGCGGCGCGGCAGGAGTCAGAAAAGAACTCGGTGGTGGGATCTGAGCGGCTGCGGCAGGTCCAGCAGGCGCTGGCCCGCACGCTGGAACGGTTGCGGGTTTTTGCAGAGGAGAGCCAGCGGCTGCAGGCGGAGCGCCAGTCGCTCGAATCCAAACAGGTGGCCATCCGCGCCCAGCTTGAAGCCGAGGAAGCTGAAAGGGTGCGGCTGGAGGCGGAGATCGCTTCCAGCTCCGAACAGGTGGGCGTGGAGCGGCAGAGATTTGACCAGGGTGCCCTGACCCTGGCCCAGGCGCAGGCCCGCTTCAGCACCTTGCAGGAACGGACCCGGGCGCTGGCTGCTGACCGGGCGCGGCTGGATGCCCAGGCGCGCGAAATGGGCGACCGGATGGACCATCTTGCCCGGCAGGTGAGCGGATGGGAAGAAACCCAGCAGCAGCTTGCCGCGGAAGCTGAATCCACCCGCGCGCGCGACGCCGAGCTTGAAACCATTCACGCCCGGCTGAAGGAAGAGTTGCAGGGCGTCGGAAGCGATTTGCAGAGGGTGCGTACGCGGCGGGATGAACTCCGGCCGCAGGTTGAGCAGGCCCGCGCCCGCTACGAAGCCGAGCGTGAAAAACGTTCTGAGGTTGAAGTCGCGCTGGCCCGCGCTGAATCTGACCGCGACCACCACGCCGCGCAGTGCCGCGAATCGCTCCAGCAGGAACCCGAAGCTTTGCTGGCTGATCTGGCCGAAGAGGCTTTGCTGGTGGGCGAAGCTCTGGAAACTGCGGAAGAGGAAGTGCGGCAGCTCAAGAAGAAAATCGAAAATCTCGGCCCGCTCAACATGATGGCGCTTGAGGAACTGAAAGAGGCTGAAGAGCGCTACGAATTCCTGGAAGGCCAGCGGCAGGACCTGCTTTCTTCCATTGAAGACACCGCCCAGGCTATCAAGGAAATCGACCGGCTCTCTCGCTTGCAGTTCATGGAAGCCTTCAAGGCCATCAACGCCCATTTCGCGGAGTCGTTCCGGACGCTGTTCGGCGGCGGCATCGGCCAGTTGCGGCTGAACGATCCGGAGGATCCTGACAGCGGCCTCGACATCGTGGCCCAGCCGCCCGGCAAACGCCTGCAGAACATCCTGCTGCTTTCCGGTGGTGAAAAAGCCCTGGCCGCGCTGGCCCTGCTGATCGCCATCTTCCGCTACACGCCCAGCCCCTTCTGCGTGCTGGACGAGGTGGACGCGCCGCTCGACGACACCAACGTCGGCCGCTTTACCCGGCTGATCCGCAAGATGAGCTCTGCCACGCAGTTCATCCTGATTACCCACAACAAGACCACCATGGAAATCGCGCGCGCCATCTACGGCGTCACCATGGAAGAACCCGGCGTCTCCAAGCTGATTTCCGTGCAACTGGAAGAATTCGAGGAAGAGCTGGAAGCCGTGCCGGCGTGAAGGGCACCCGTGGTTGGTGGGTGAAGGAAGAAAATCCGCAAACTCTTTACGGAACCCTGCGTCCCCGCTCAGCATGCAAGCACGCACAAAGCTGCCGCCTGTATACACCCCGCGGAAATCAAATGCAACCGCGCGTTAGCTCCCCAGACACCGTGTAGAACAATGTACGCCTTTTCTTTCCCATTGACATGAATTCCTGATGCCTTAGAATTAGTTGCTGCAAACTTCCACTATGCAAGGGACACACACTTGATCATTCATGAAACGAATCTCCCAGGGACGACACTTTTATCTCGCGGCAAAGTCCGTGACATTTATGCGGAGGGTGACGACCAGCTCCTGGTTGTTGCGTCGGACCGCATTTCGGCCTTTGACGTGATTCTGGACCAGCCGATTCCGGACAAAGGACGGGTGCTGACGCAGCTTTCGTGTTTCTGGTTCCAGCGTTTCAAGGACCTGGTGCCCACTCATTTCCTGACGGCCGATTTGTCGGAGTATCCGAAGGAACTGCAGGCGTTCGCGGACCAGATTGAAGGCCGCTCGATGCTGGTGAAAAAAGCCCAGCCGTTCCCCATTGAGTGTGTGGTGAGGGGCTATCTGGCCGGATCGGGCTGGAAGGAATACCGCTCGAACGGTACCGTTTGCGGAATCAAGCTGCCCGCGGGGCTTGTGGAATCAAGCCGCCTGGACGAGCCGATTTTTACGCCCGCCACCAAGGCCGAGTCGGGCCACGACGAAAACATCTCTTTTGAGGAAATGGTCAAGACGATTGGAAGAAGCGCTGCAGAAAAACTCCGCGAGCTGAGCATTCGGCTTTACGCGGAGGCAAGGAAGTACGCCGAGGAACGTGGAATCATCATTGCGGACACGAAATTCGAATGGGGCCGGCTTGGAGAAGAAATCATCCTGATCGACGAAGTGCTCACGCCGGATTCTTCACGCTTCTGGCCCAAAGACAGCTATACGCCCGGAAGATCGCAGCCTTCCTTTGACAAGCAGTTTGTGCGGGACTACCTGGAATCAACCCACTGGGACAAGACTCCTCCCCCGCCGCCTCTTCCCCCCGAGGTTGTCGAGAAAACCAGTCAGAAGTATCGGGACGCTTATCGGCTTCTGACCGGGAAAACGCTGAATTCCTGATTCTGAACGGGCCGAGAGCAGCATGGCACACTGGAACTGGGTCGACTGGGTCCTGGCAACCATCGTTCTTGTATCGGTGACGACGGCTATCTGGAAAGGCTTTGTCACCGAACTGATTGCCCTGGCGTCAGTCATAACCGGGCTGGTGATTGCAGCGTTCAACTACGAGCGGCTGGCTCCACTGCTGCAAGCGTTCACACGAAGCCGCGGGGTTGCGTTGGGCGTCAGCTTTCTGTTGCTGTTCGCCACCGTCATGCTGATCGGGGCGCTGATCTCAGTTCTGTCCAAGAAGCTCATCAAGAAAGTGCAGCTCCAGTGGTTCGATCGCTTTCTTGGAGGGATTTTCGGACTGGCCCGGGGTGTGCTGGTCGATTGCATCGTGCTGCTGGTGATGATGTCGTTTGCCATCCAGCAGGGAGCGGTGCAAGAGTCAGCGCTGGCCCCATACTTTATCGCGGGCTCCAGGGTTGTGGCGCTTGCTGTGCCCGGCCGTTTGCGAAAAGAATTTCGCGCTGGCTTTGAGAAGTTTAGAAGGGAATTGATTCAACACGACAAGAAAGCCATGGAAGCCCCTTCAGCGGAAAAACAGAACCTTTAGAATTGGAGTGTTTGGGTGAAGAACCAGCTCGATGCTCTCATCAATCAGCTAGTTGAACATGACATCCTTTTTGAGGATGCTGTCGGCGAGTTTGAAAAGCGGTTTATCAGGAAGGTCCTGGAGAAGAATAATGGCAACCTCTCCAAGGCGGCCAAGGCCCTGCGCATTCATCGCAACACCTTGAGCCGGAAGGTCGCAGCACTGAAGCTTGATCACCAGCCGAAGCGCCGGAGGCGCCCCCACAGCTAGAAACAAAAGGCCCGGGCGCCGCCGGCAGCCCCTCTAAACTGGGCTCCCGGAACACCCGGGCCATTCATTCCCTGCCGCGTGACCTTCAGCGGCCAAACCGTGAGGCTCGATGGCCGGGCCCCCCGGAAAAAAGCACTGACTGATCTATTTCCCCTTTGTGGCTGCGGCCTTCTTCTTTTGAGCCGCCGCCGCCGCCCTTTCCTGTGCCATCTTCAGAACACTCTCGTCAATCTTCGCGTCGCTCAAGGTCAGCGTGAAATTCGGATCGGTTGAATAAGACGCGAGGTTCCCCTGGAACCGGAGCGGATCGCCCGGCTGCAGTAACTTGACGCCCGGCTGGGAATCCTGGAGGACGATGTCAAAGGTCCCTTCCTTGGATTGCGAATCGGGAGTAACGTCCACGCGCACCAGAAAGGTTTTCGGATCACTCCCGGGCTCAACGCTGTCAACGTGGCCGACCAGTCCGAGGGGCTGGCCCTTCAACTGTGCCCAGTTTTGCTGCGCCGTGTCACCGCCTACAGCCATTGCATCTTCAATCTTGTAAAACGCATCAAGATTGATATTCCCGGTCTTGGCGTGTTCCGGCGGCGGCGCTACGCTGAAGTCGGCCGGTATGCTTGTCGTGGTCTTCGCCTCGGCCAGGAGCTTGTCCGCGCCTGCGTTGGAGCCGTGCTGCGCTTCATAAACCTGGTCGTAGAATTTCTTTAAACGGTCCGCGTTGGGGCTGTTGCTGCTTTCAGCCAATGTGGTGGCACGGGCCAGGTACCAGATGGCCTTGTTGATATCCCGAGGCGACTGGTTGTAGTACGACTGGCCAAGCAGTGAATAGATCAAGACATTGGTGGGCTCATCCTGGGCAGCCGCCTCCAAGGACTTGATGGCCTGGTTATAGTCCTTTTGCTGGACCGCAACAAATCCCACCGTCGTATTGAACGTGCTTCGATCGGTTTTGACGGTCTTCTCAAACTGGGCATGGTCCGTACCGGCAGGCTCCTGCGTATTCTGCAGAGCCTGCAGCCCGTTCTGTGCGTACTTCTCAGCCTGAGCCAGTTGCGCCTGCGCGTTGGGGTCGGACGGATTGAAGGTGTAAGGGAAGGTAAAGCAGACGTAGTAGAGGGCCAGGAGATTATTCGGGTCGATCTTGAGTGCTTTCTTGGCGGACGCGATAGCCTCCTTCGTCTGGTTGAGCTGAACGTATGTCTGCATCTCGGCTACATACACATTGGCCAGAAAATCAGACTCCGGATACTTTTCGACAAAAGCCTGGATCAGCTTAACTCTTTTGCCTGCATCCTGCTCCTTAACAAACGCCTGAAACGCATCGTATTCATCGCGGGTCTTCCACGCCGGCTTCTTCGCCTGGGGCGCGGCGGGAGCCGGCGCCGGCGACGCGGCTGAGGAATGCAGCATCAGCGTTCCTGCAAATTTGTGTGCGGCGTGCAAGGAGTTTGGCAAGCAGAAGAAGCCAGCCAGCAGCATCATGCTGAAAAGCACAGTTGTTTTCTTCATGGTAAAACTACCTCTTGTTCTAGGGTTTTGATTTCCGGGCCAAAAGGAGTCTTTGCCTGGCCCGGATCCGCCGTGGAAGACTCGCAGTATTCCGCCCAGT
>JBAUWE010000367.1:0-1991 GCA_049583595.1 Terriglobia bacterium | reverse complement strand
GCGTGGCGTGCAAGGCAATTCGGACGAGCGATCCCCGCTGCGCCCGCTCCGGCATGGATATCTGCATGGGCGGCAGCGGCGTGCTGCTGGTCACCAGGATGGTGGGATCATGTGGACCCACGGTCAGCGTCATCTCCGTATGCTGGCCCAACGCCTTGCGCGCCATCGCATCATAGACATACATCGAGTCGGGCAGGCGCAGGTGGACGGTGGTGTTTTTGTCAAACCGTTCGTTGAAATTGAAATCCGGTGGGCCTAATGCGTCGCCGCCTATGGGCGGGTTTGATTGCAGCGTAACGATTCGGACGCCGCCATTGGCAAAGACGTGCGTATCGATGCCCACGATGCTGTGGCCCGCAGCATCTTCTACCGTAAAGGCAGGATGAACTCCAATCGAGCGAAACAGTTTTTCGATCAGCTCATGGGTGGGGCCCTCTTTCCGCTCATTTCGTTGCCCGACGTAATTCAGGATGTCGACGTTCAGCAGGATGGCCTTTCCTTTGCCATAGCTGTGGACGTTTACCGGCTTCGAGTTCGGCCCCGGGAAAAGGTCTGCGAGCGATGACTGGGGCAGTTTCTTGCTGTGCTGGTCATAGGTCCCGGGCATGCCGTCCGAGATGATGATGCCACCCTGGGCGACGTAATCACGAATCGCTTTGGCTTCCACCTGCGACAGGGAACTGGAATCAGGCAGGATCAGCACGGGGTATCCGCGCTGGAGTAACACCCCTTTCGGGATCTGCCGATAGGAAACGAAGTTATACTGCAATCCTTCATCCTCGATCAGCTCGCACCACGACACGCGACGCCTCATAAACTTGTTGTGCCGGCGCTGGTAGCCCGCATGGTGTTGCATCCACTCGTCGCCGTTCGGGCGTTCCTGCAGCATCCACGCCGTGCGCATGCTGGGCTGCGAGTAGTGGATGGCGATTCGGTTATTCACCAGATGGCTGTTGATGATGAGTGCGCCATAACCGTCGCGAAGCTGATGATAATATTCCCCGGCTTCTTTCCCGACCTCGCTGGGTTGCCCGTCCGGCTCAACATAAGGGGCGCGCGCGCCCTGCGGCTTCTTTCCTGCTCTTTCGTCATCAAAGCCCTGATCCCAGATGATCAGCCCGCGATTGCCATGCAGCAGCTCATACCAGACACGATGCTTCTCCCACGGTCCGGAGCGGAACCGCGTGGTGACAATGGGAATGGAGGGATCGAACGAGTGGACCACATCGACGCTGTGCCCGATATCGTAAGGCTCGATGGCGGTGATGGCTTTGGTGATGCGCGTGTAATCGTAGCCACCCCAGCCGGGCATCTGGCCGCCGGTAATGGCCACATAAGCGCTGGGATCGCTCTCGCGGATCGCGTCAGCCCCCATCTTCAGCGCGTTGGCATAGGAGATGTCCATCCATTCCTTGAAATCCGCCCAGGCCGAAAAATTATCGCCTGGCTCTTTCATGGCCTGGTTGGTGGTGGGTGGCGTCACAAGGTCCCAGTCGGTGAAATGCGTGCCCCACTCCGCGTTCAGCGCGCCCAGGCTGCCGTACTCGCTCCGCAGCCAGCGGCGCATCGGCATGAGCGAAATGTCTGAGAAGTCGAAGTCCCACTGCGTTGCCAGCTCGGAGATGCCGGTCTCGTCCGCGAGGCAGTAAAAGTAAGGGCGGTAGGGTGCATATCGTTCTCCCGAAGTCACGCCAAGGTCATGGACCTTCTTTCGCCAGTACGGATCCCAGAAGCTGGGATGTCGTTTGAAAGCCTCAAGGCTGTTGGGATTTTCCTGATAGAGCTTTTGAGCCTGCCTCAGCGACCAGTTTTTGGGGCGGTCCACTCGCCAGTAATGGTAGGTGGCATAGTAGGAACTGGCGAGGCCGTCCGCATACCAGCGCATGTTGTTTTCAACAAAACCCCTTGGAGGCGTTGTGCTGTTTGCCGAAAACTGGCCTCCGTCAATCCCCAGTTTCTTAAGTGCAGGAAGAAGGTTAGCGGGATATCGC
>JBAUWE010000366.1:0-2912 GCA_049583595.1 Terriglobia bacterium | reverse complement strand
GCGCCGTCAGCAGCCTGCCGCCGGCCGGAAACTACAGCTATGCCGAACTGCGCAACTACTATCAGCGGCTGGCGGAAGCGTCCAGCCTTCCCCTGCTGGTCTACTACTACCCGGAAGCGAGCCGGCTTACGGTCACGCTCGACCATCTTCTGGAACTGTGCGAGATACCCAACGTGGTGGGATAGAAGTTCACCGACTTCGATCTCTACAAGCTGCACCAGATCAGCCAGTCAGGAAAAGTGATTCTTAACGGGCGCGACGAGGTGTTTGCCGCCGGCCTCCTGATGGGCGCGTGGGGAGGAATCGGAACCTTTTACAACCTCGTTCCCGAGCTCGTCCTCAAGATTCATGAAAGCGCGCTCAGCGGCAAATGGGATGAAGCCCGGCGCGCCCAGGACCAGGTGAATGAACTCATCCGAATCACCCTCGAATTCCCCATGCTTTCGGCCGTGAAGACGATGCTGAAGTGGCAGGGGTTTGACTGCGGGCCGTGCCTGGCTCCGCGCGAAAACCTGACGGCAGACGGAGAGCGTCAACTGCGCAGCCTGATTGAAAAGAGCAGCCTCGGCCCGTCATTTTCCGGTGCGCGATGAGCAACGGGCGCCCGACTGGCAAATCCATCTATCCGTGGATCCTTGTCGCGCTCCTATGGTTCGTCTTCCTGCTGAATTACCTGGACCGTCAGGTCATCTTCTCGGTCTTTCCCCTGCTGCAGAAGAACCTGAAGCTGACTGACCTGGAGTTGGGTCTTCTCAGCACCTCCTTCCTGTGGGTATACGCGTTCGCCAGCCCCCTCACCGGCTATCTGGCCGACAGGTTTGGCCGCAAAAAGGTGATTGTCGCCAGCCTGATGGTGTGGTCCGTGATGACCTGGGCAACCGGCAAAGCCAGAAACTTCCGTGAACTCCTTGCCGTGCGCGGGCTGATGGGCGTTAGCGAAGCTGCGTATCTGCCAGCGGGGCTGGCTATGATTGCCGAGCATCACAGCGAACGTACGCGGTCGCTCGCCACTGGTATCCACTACAGCGGCGCCTATCTGGGCATCGTGCTGGGCGGTATTGCGGGAGGATGGATTGGAGAAACCTACGGATGGCGGCCGGCATTCACCTTTCTGGGAATCGTCGGCGTCGCTTATGCAATGATTGCCCTGCTGGGCCTGCGCGAGAAGCCTGCAACCGCCATCGCAACTGCTGAGCGCCCCAAGACGGCAAAACCCCGCCTGGCGGTTTCGCTGCGAAAGCTGTTTGCGCTGCGCGGCTTCGCAACTTTGACCCTCGTGTTCGGCATGATGTCGATTGCCAACTGGCTGGTCTATACCTGGATGCCCATTTATCTCTACGAGCGCTTCCACATGAGCTTGCTGGCCGCAGGTTTCGCCGCCACGGCCTACATCCAGGTGGGCAGCGTCGGGGGAATTCTGCTGGGCGGAATGCTGGCAGACCGATGGGGAACGAGATCGTCGCGTGGCCGGCTGATGACCCAGGGGGCGGGCCTGGCGCTGGCGGCGCCGTTCCTTTGCATTATTGGACTCACGAATTCTGGCTGGGTCCTCCTGTCGGCACTCACCATTTTCGGCATTGGCCGGGGATCGTACGATTGCAGTTGCATGCCCGTCCTCAGCCAGATTGCCAGTCCCGAACTTCGCGCCACCGGATACGGTGTCTTCAACTTTGTGGGCACCTTTGCCGGCGGAATCTCAGCCGCACTTGCCGGGGGGCTCAAACACACCATCGGCCTTGGCGGCGCGATGGTCGCCGCCAGCGTCGTTGTGCTGGTTGCCGCACTCCTGCTCTTCCGCCTGAAGATTGCCCAGGTGCAAGCGGCCTGACCTCTGAGATGCGGGGGCGGCAACAGAACGCTCTCGATTCGCGAGGTGGCCGGCACTACAATACAAGGGTCTTTGCGCCGTCCTCAGGCGGCCAACTTTTCGGAGTTATCATGAACACTGCAGCCAACCCGACCAACATCGCACCCGTCGCGAGCATTCGCGCGCAGTTCCCGGCGCTCGAGCGGCATGAAGGCGGCTATCCGGTCGCATACTTTGACGGCCCGGGCGGTACACAGGTTCCCCGCCCCGTGGTGGAAGCCATCAGCAACTACCTTTACCATCACAATTCCAACACCCATTGGGGATATCCCACCAGCAACGAGACCGACGCAACCATCCGCAACGGCCGCGCGACTTTGGCGGACCTGCTGAACGCAAGCCCATCGGAGATCGTCTTTGGCCCCAACATGAGCACCCTGACGTTCCACCTTTCGCGCGCGCTCGGCCGCGCCTATGGCCCCGGCGACGAGATTGTCGTAACCGAGCTGGATCACCACGCAAACGTCGATCCCTGGAGGGCGCTGGCAAAGGAACGTGGCGTTACCGTCCATTCGGTGAGGATGATCACGGAGACAGGCCAGCTCGACTGGCAGGACCTAGAAGCCAAGGTCAACAAACGAACAAAAGTCCTGGCCATCGGCGTGGCTTCGAACGCCCTGGGTACCATCAATGACGTCCGTCGCGCTGCTGAAATTGCTCACAACGCCGGCGCACTGCTTTTCGCGGACGGCGTACACTCTACTCCGCATATTTCCACCGACGTGAAAGCCTGGGGCTGCGACTTCCTGGCCTGTTCCGCATACAAATTCTACGGTCCGCACATGGGCGTTCTGTACGGGCGAAAGGAACTGTTGGAATCGATTGACTTCCCCAAGCTGCTACCGGCACCGGACTACGCCCCGGAACGGGCCGAAACCGGTACGCTGAATCACGAAGGCATTGCCGGCGCGGCGGCTGCCGTGGACTTCCTCGCTTCGCTGGCAGTGGGAGCCTCAAAGCGCGAGCAGTTGCAGGCAGCGCTTGCCGGGCTCGACGCGCGAGGGCACGAGCTGGTCACCAAGATGTGGAACGGCCTCTCGAACAT
>JBAUWE010000365.1:0-2733 GCA_049583595.1 Terriglobia bacterium | reverse complement strand
CCTATCTTGACCCGGGCGTGGTGCCGGGTTATTCCGACGTGCAGCCGCTTACCCAGCAGCTGGCCGCCTGGATGAACGACCCGCTGCACGGCTACAAGGAAAATACTTTTCCGGCCTGGCAGAGGCCGGGCGCAGAGCGCGGCTGCGGCGGCCGCGGCATCGGCACCCACTATCGATTTGCGCTGCCCACCGACAGCCTTCCCGAATCGAATTCAACGGTGGTGCAGGCGGATGGCGGCGAATACCATCTTGAAAACGTCGCGCTGCTGCCGTGGTATACGCAGAGTTCCAGTCCGGACAGCTACCAGGGGGCCTACAGCTTTCCAGACACCGGCGTGTTGAAATCCGCCGCCGAACCCTGCGCGCCAGGCCGTGGGAGTATGGAGGCCGCGCCAACCGCTTCGCCGCTCGCGAATCCGCGCCCCCCCAACGGCCACCAGTTGATCGGCTACTGGGTGGGTTACTCGCGCTCGAAAACCATTCCGCTGCGGGACGTTTCGCCGCAGTGGGACGTCATCATCGTGGCCTTCGCCTCGCCCGTGAAGGGCTCAACCGCCGACCTGCATTTTGAAACGCCGGCCGGTTATACGAAGGAGCAGTTCCGGGATGAGATCGCCGCCATGAAGCGCAAAGGGAAAAAGATCCTGATCTCGCTGGGCGGCGGCGGCGCGGTGGTTACGATGAACACGCCGGAAGAGCTGAAGAAATTTGTGGATAGCGTCGGGAGCATTGTTGCGGACTACGGTTTTGACGGCGTCGATCTTGACCTCGAAACGCCCTCGCTGGTTCTCAATCCCGGCGACACGGACTTCCGCCATCCCACCACGCCTGCGGTGGTGAACCTGATCGACGCCATGCAGCAGCTTCGCAAGCGCTTTGGGCCGAAGTTCATGCTGGCCGAGGTTCCCGAGGGACCGCAAGTGCCGGCGGGCTATGTGGCCTACGCCGGGCAGTTCGGCTCATTCCTGCCGGTGATTTACGCGACCCGCGACATTCTCTCTTTTGTGGACGTGCAGGATTACAACACGCCGCCGCTCGAGGGCATGGACGGAAACTACTACATGCCGGAAACGGCCGACTATTACGTGGCCATGACCGAGATGTTGGTCCACGGCTTTCACGTGGGACGAAATCCCAAGTCCTATTTCCCGCCGCTGCCTCCCGGTAAGGTGGCCGTGGGTTTCCTGGTGGGACGATCCAAGCTGGGCAAAATTGAGAAATCCGTGCGCTACCTGATTACGGGCAAACCCTTTGCAGGCGGCGAATACAAGCTGCAACGACGGGGCGGCTATCGGGATTTCAACGGCGTCATGTTCTGGAACATCCAGGCCGACCGGGCGGACAACTATCAGATGTCGAATGCCGTGGGGCCGCTGCTGCACGGCTTGCCGCGGTAGCCGCGGCCCGGGCCGGCGCGCGCATGCCGGTCAGGCGAAACTTTTCATCTCCGGGAGCATCCAAGTAAAACAGCCGGATGTTCACCGGCGAGTCTCCGGCGTGGTCCGGATATTTGGGGAAACGAATTCAACTCCACCGCAACCCACTTCCAATGTAGCCGCAACCAGGGCGGTGATCGATTCATTCTGGAAATTCAAAGACGCTACTGGTCCGCTGAGCGTGATATCCGCGCGGGCGTGCCGGCCGCGGCAGAGGCTTGCCCGGCAGGCTGGAAACGCGGGGGAGTCGGTCCCGTTGCGCGCTGGTTTCTCTTGTTATACTGAAATGATGCGGGGCGAAAGCCAGTTCTGATGTGGCAAGGGCCGCCCTGCTTGTTGGGCCATCCGGCAGAGTCAAGAAGAGGGAAGTGCAGGTCGCATGAGTCAAAACGAAAGCCATGCCAGTCCGCTTGCAAGCATCCTGCGGGAGCGCATTGTGCTGCTCGACGGGGCCATGGGCACCATGATCCAGGCCCGCAATCTCGCCGAGGCGGACTACCGCGGCAAGCAGTTTGCCAGCCATGCGCGCGACCTGCGGCTGAACAACGATCTGCTCAACATCACGCAGCCGCAGATTATTGAGGACATCCATTACCAGTACCTGCAGGCGGGCGCCGACATCATTGAGACCAACACCTTCAATTCCACCACGGTTTCGATGGCGGAATATGGACTTGAAGACCACGTCAGCGAGTTGAACGCGGCCGGCGCTGCGGCGGCCCGCCGCGCTGTTCGAAAGTTCACCGCCGAAGATCCTGAGCGGCGCTGCTTTGTGGCGGGCTCGATCGGCCCCACCAGCCGCACGGCTTCGGTTTCGCAGGACGTTGCGAACCCCGCCTCGCGGGGCACCAGCTTTGAGCAGTTGCGCGCGGCTTACTACGAACAGGCGGGTGCGCTGGTGGAGGGTGGCGTTGATCTGCTGCTGCTGGAGACCGTTTTTGACACGCTGAACGCCAAGGCGGCGCTGTTTGCCATCGAGCAGTATTTTGAGGAATCGGGCCGACGCCTGCCGGTGATGGTTTCCGTGACCATTGTGGACCAGAGCGGACGCACGCTCTCGGGCCAGACCATCGAAGCCTTCTGGAATTCCATCTCGCACATTCCACTGCTGAGCGTGGGCATCAACTGCGCGCTGGGCGCCAAGCAGATGCGACCCTACATCGAGGAGCTTTCGCAGATTGCTCCCGTCCACATCAGTTGCCATCCCAACGCGGGCCTGCCCAACGCCTTTGGCGGGTTTGACGAGACGCCGGAAAGCATGGCGCAGGACCTGGGCGAATTTGCCGCCAACGGCTGG
>JBAUWE010000364.1:0-3063 GCA_049583595.1 Terriglobia bacterium | reverse complement strand
GCTCAATGGAAACGAACCCTCCTTCTCCTCAAACACGGCTCGTTGAGACGGTCAAAGACCAGAACTACACCGCCCGCCTTATGTACCTCCAGGTGGAAGCGGACTGGTGGGAAAAGATCCTTGTGATGATGCCCGCGAGCGACCTTCAAAGGCCGCGCCCGGTCGTGATTGTGCCGTTCTACGACGTGGACACTCCGGCGGGCCGAAATCTGTCGGGACATCACTTTCTGGGGATGGGCGTCGATTCTTATGCCTACATGGCCGTGCAGAAAGGTTATATTGCGGTGGCCATTCGATGGTTTGGCGAGAGCTACGGAGAGTGGTATTCGGAAGCCGTTGCCAACCTGAAACTGCGGCATCCTCATTGCACGGGTCTTGGCAAATGGGTGTGGGATGCGCATCGCCTGCTCGACTACCTCTATACCCTGCCGGAAGTCGACCGCGACCATATCGGCATCATTGGCCATTCGCTGGGCGGTAAAATGGCGCTGTACGCGGCGGCGTTTGAGCCTCGGATCACCGCCGTGGTCTCGAACGAACTGGGCATTGGCCTGTCATTCTCGAACTACGACGATTACTGGTACTTCGGTGAGTTCATCGACAAGGTGGACAAGGGAACAGACCAGCATGAGCTTATCGGCCTCATCGCGCCCAGGCCGTTTCTTCTGATCGGTGGCGACACGTACGATACTGCAAAGAGCTGGCACTACATTAACGCCGCGCGCGAAGTTTACAAGCTTTACCGCAAGCCTGAAAACATCGGCTACTTCAACCATCACAAGGGGCACATGCCCACGCCGGAAGCCGTATGGCGCGCCATGGAATGGCTGGCGCACTTCCTGGGGCTGCCGAGCTGACTCCATCCGTACGTGGCGGTCAGCGAGCTGTGATGTTGACGGCTTAGAATTCTGTTAGACTTGGAATACCCAGGGAACAACTTTCGCGGATCGGAGGATACCATGGCAAAGTATCTCGTACACGCAACCTACTCGGCTGAAGGTTTCAAGGGCCTCCTCAAAGACAAAGCCTCGGGACGTAAGGCAGCTGTTGAAAAGGCTATGGCCAGTGTCGGGGCAAAACTGGAAGCCATGTACTTCAGCTTTGGTGATGATGATGTGGTGATGATTGTTGATTCGCCTGACGCCTCCAGCCTGATGGCGGTTGGATTGTCAGCATGCTCCACAGGTCTGGCTCGCACCAGCACTACCCCGCTGCTCACCGTAGAAGAAGCGGATCAGGCTATCAAGAAGGGCGTTCAGTATCGGGGTCCGGGGCAGTAGCCCGAAAACATAGAAGAGGCAGACTTTCGGTTTCTTTGTGAAGTTGAGTGGCACACGCTCCGGCCTCTTGTGAGACTGATGAGGAATGGCGACCCGGCAACATACTGCAATCCGGCGTCTCTCGCCAGTGCTGGAGCCGGCTTCACTCAACTTCCAATGGTGAACATTGTCCAGGGTTTCGAAGGCATATTGCGAAGCAAGGGAGCCTGCCAGTCAAACTCCGGATGCTTCTTCAAGTGCTCGGCGGCATTGAAGTCGATGCCGCAGCAATGGCCGGCGGAAGCGGAGAGCGCCATCTTTTCGATCATCGCCGCGTCTGCGCCTTTGTTTTGCACAGCTCCGGCGGGGCCGTAAGGCGGCTGCCAGGTTCCCGATCCGCGCGGCGAAAGGTCAATGTGGCCGCACAACGTGCGTTCGTCGGGCTCCTCCTTTTTATCGTAGGTGTCGTAGTGGTCACCCAGAAATTTCTGCGCCATGGCCATGTCAATCCTGCCCTTGTTCTCGGCCATCAACTGCTTCCAGCGCACGTGCCGCGCATTGGCGCTGGCGCCCATGTCGTTCAGGTCAAAGTGGGTTTCCTCGCTGGCCAGTTTGGGGCTGACCGGGAAGTTCGAGCCCACAAAGCAGCCGTCCTTGGTGCGCCACAGGTTGACATTTTTCAATCCCAGTTCCAGGTCCGCCACTTCATTGGTTTTGCGGTCGGCGATCAACCAGTTGTTCGCATACCCGCCGTTGTTGCCCTTCTTCATGATGCGGGCGTAATCGTCGATGGAATTCGAATACTGCATGCCCTTGCGGGCGCGCACGAATTCCGGAATGCCTGACGGATCGTAGCCGGAAAAGCCGGAGATGGTTGTCTCGGTGATGGCGATCCCCGCAGAGTTAATACCGAAATCATCTCCGCTGTGGATAAAGCCGGGGAAGCCGTCCATTAATATCCGGTAGCCGTGTGC
Source organism: Terriglobia bacterium (assembly GCA_049583595.1). Classification (GTDB taxonomy): domain Bacteria; phylum Acidobacteriota; class Terriglobia; order UBA7540; family UBA7540; genus SCRD01. The sequence goes on along the minus strand of JBAUWE010000364.1, from coordinate 830 downwards.
GGGCGCAATATCGAAAATGATCGTCCACCGTGCGCCGTCCAGGTACTTGGTCCAGCAGTTGTGGGCGATGACAACCTTCCCGTCCTTCGTATAGCTGCCTGTTGCGGCAAAGGCGCTGCAATGCTCGGGTATCGCGAGCTCAGCGGACTTTTCGGTCTTGGGGGTCTTGTCGTACTCGTTCACGTAGTAATCCCATTCCATGGAAGCGTTTAAAGCGACCACGTCCCAGAGGTCGAGCTTGCTTTCGTGGGCGCGCAGGCCATCGGCGATGCCCTGCAGTTCCTCGCGATACTCTGCCTCGATCTTTGGCCACAACATGTTCTTCGCGGCATCGCGATAGAAATTCCACCCGTATTTTCTGCCGTGGGTCTGCTCGAGGACAGTGACCTTGGCAGTGTCTTCGATTCTGTCCGCCAGCAGGTAGCCGTGCTGGTAGCCGATCTCCGCGGGCGTCCCTTCCAGGTGCACAAACGTCCAGCCGTTTCTCTCCGGGCTGCGGAACGCGCCCTTCAGGCGTGCGTCCAGCTTGGTCTGGTGGCTGGCTGATTTGCAGGACACGTCCAGCAGCAGGGTGCCGCCGAGACCTGCCAGAGAACTTTTTATGAATGCTCTACGATGCATGTTTCCCTCCGCTCCAGATAATGCAGGCTAGAGTATCACCCAAGGTGCTTTAAGGAAAAGCAGGAAAAGCGGCGGCCCCTTGGTGCCGCTGCGCGGTGGGATGGACTTGCTGCTACTTCACGCCGTAAGGGAGGTCACTCTTGACAGGTTTGTCGATCTGGGCAAATATCATCACGATTGGAAAGGGGCGATCCTATGCAGGCTACACT
>JBAUWE010000363.1:0-3995 GCA_049583595.1 Terriglobia bacterium | reverse complement strand
CCTGGGCGGGAAGGTTGTGTTGCCTTCCGAGCGCCAGGCCGTCCAGATCGATCCGAAAATCTTCGACCGCTACGCGGGCGACTACGCGCTCTCGCCAAAATTCATCCTCAAAGTCTGGCGGGAGGGCGATCGTTTTATCACCCAGGCCACGGGGCAAGAGCAGTTCGAGATATACCCCGAGAACGATCACGAGTTCTTTGCCAAAGTGGTGGATGCGCAGATCACCTTTGTGACGGACAAAAATGGCAAAGCGACCGCGCTGATTCTGCACCAGGGCGGAGCCGACCACCGGGCGCCGCGGGTGGAAGGCGCGGGCGCGGCCATGGCGCCCAGGGAGCATAAGGAAGTCCAGGTTGATCCGCAAATCTTCGGCGGATATGTTGGCAGCTATCAACTGTCGCCGGGCTTCTCAATCGCCATCACCCGCGAGGGGGATCACCTGTACGAGCAAGCGACGGGCCAGCAGAAGGTCGAGATTTTCCCGGAAAGCGAGAAGGAGTTCTTCCTGAAGGTGGTGGACGCGCAGATTACATTTGTGACCGACAGCCAGGGGCGCGCTACTGAACTCATCCTGCACCAGGGCGGGCGCGACGTTCACGGCAAAAGAAGCGAGTGAGATCAACCGCCGGCCGTGCCGGCCGTTCGGGGATCCGGGGTGTTGAGTCACGGCGCTTCATGGCGCGTGGCGCAACCGGTGCCCCGGGCCATGGCGGCGAACCCGCTGCCGGCACACATTAAAAGGCCCGCAAGGTATGCGCCACCGGCGCCCCAACCCCATGGGGGCACCTCCTGTCTTGCGCCTCACAAACCAGGCTAATTATTCGGTCTCTTTTCAGGACTCTGCGTGAGGTAAACCGGTAGCCTGTCCAGTTCGCGGTCGAGCATGCCTTTCAGCAACTCGTCCCTGACGTCAAAGTAGACCTTTGCTGCGCTCTTCGGCGACACCTTGGTTTTCCGCGATACAATCCCGCTCGCCAGGATCGCGGAAATCACGTCCAGTACATGTTTTTCTTGCATGTGTACCTTCCGATTATGATTTTAGGAGCTTGCCTTTGTTTTGGATCAAGCGCATCCCAGCCTTGCCCAGGCACTCCGTTTGAGCGTCAGGAACAACCCGCGGGTGGCACGGATTCCGATTGAGCAGACTGTGCGTTTCGATTCGTAGCATACCACCACGCCGCGACAATAACATCGGCGCAGGTTGGTTAATAGGTAGTTCATCAATGGCGGGGGGGGCAGGCGCCGTTTTAAGCAGCAATCCGTTCAAACCTGACCGCATCCACAAAAATGTCGCCGGCCGGCCGGGTCCGGAGAGGATGGAAATTTACCACGGCAGCCGTACATACTTTTGGCCGGAACCCAGCATCTTACGGTAGATAAGAGAAAGGTGGACGCAGAATTGGGTGTTCGAATGAATTCATGCAGAACAGTTTTTTTTCGTATATTTCTTTCACGGCGCGTGTGGAGCTCGATTATCGCAGTGGGCGTTTTCATCTGGTTGGGCATGGGGTTTGCCGGCACCGGATTTGCCGCCCAGGCGCAACCGGAGCTGCCTGCCGTAACGGGGGCGGCGGCATCAGCCGCAAGCCAGGCACCCGTTCAGCAACCCGCAGGGAGCATCAGCGGCACCATTGCCGGGCCGGACGGCGACCCGGTGATCGAAGCTCTGGTCACCCTGGTGCGCGATGGCAAAACGGTGCAGCAGGCGCAGACAACAGACAGCGGGCAGTTCTGTTTTGCGGGCGTCGCCCCCGGAATTTACTGGCTTACCATCACCGCCTCAGGTTTTGAATCGCAATCCGTCTCCGCCGTTTTGCACCCGGGTGAGATGTACACGGCTCCGCGAATCTCGCTGGCGCTGGCCCCTCTTATAACCACGGTGAAAGTGACTCCCCCGCAAGCCGAAGTTGCCCATTATCAGTTGCAGCATGAGGAAAAGCAGCTGGTGCTGGGCTTCGTTCCCAATTACATGGTCACCTATTACCCCCACACCGCCCCGCTCACCGCCAGTCAAAAGTTCCAGCTCACTTTTAAGACAGTTTTCAACCCGTTTACCCTGGGCCTGACCACGGCGTTCGTCGGCGGCGAGCAGGCAGCCGGCATGTACAGCGGATACGGCACCGAGGAGAAGAGCTTCAGCAAGCGGTTTGGCGCCGCGTATGCCACTCTGGGCGTGGGGGCCTTCATGAGCGACGCTCTGCTGCCATCCATCCTTCACCAGGACCCGCGTTTTTACTACAAGGCAGACGGCAGCGTCGGCTCGCGCCTGCTCTACGCCATCACCCGTTCGGTCATCTGCAAGGGCGACAATGGACACTGGCAGCCGGACTACTCATCCATCCTCGGGCACCTGGCCGCGGGTGGCGTCGCCAACCTCTATCTCCCACAGCAAAACCGCAATGGATGGGGAACCACGCTTGAGAACGGCATGATCGGAATCGGTTTCGATGCCGTCGCCAACATCTTACAGGAATTCGTGCTCCCGAAATTGACCCCGGCCCTTTCTCACCGCCAGCACGGCCGGCCCTGAATCTCGGAAACGCCGCAGGAGAGACTCGCCGCCAGCCCTACCCAATAACCAGGTCCAGCCCGGCGGCTTCAACAAACGCCCGGAATTCGCGGTCGCGGGTAACAAGAGAAATTCTGCGGTCGATGCAGCTCTGGGCAATCAGCGCGTCACCCAGGCGAGCCTTGCGGCGCTTTGCCAGCACCTTTGCCCGCAACGCTCCTGCCCTTTCCCAGTGACCCGGCCGGATGACAACCAGCGGAACTTCGGCGAGGATTTTCGCCACGCTCACAGGAAGTTTGGGATCGCTCAACAGTTCCGCCAGCACCACCGGCACCATCAGCACCTGCCGGTCCGCGAGCGCCTTGTCCAGCAACTCGACGTCTTTGCCCCAGCCGCCTTCCAGATAGGCAATCCATGTGCTCGTGTCGGCGGCAATCATCGGTCAGCCTTCAGCTCCGCCAGCTTGCGTGAGAAGCGCACCTTGCCCCGGAGTTTGCGCAGGCGCGCGTAAGACTCCGACGCCGCTACCAGTTCGAGGCCGGTGCGGACCGTCTGGGTGATGCCGGCCCCGCTGGCCTTTTGCGCCTTCTTCAACAATTCCGGCGGCACTTCCACGGTGATCTTACGAGCGGTTTCCATGGGCGCCATATTACCATATCCAATACCAGCATTGAATATGGTATCTAAACCCAGGATGGCAGACACGTCGTGGTGTTCGGGGCGTGTGCGCCGCCCAGCGAAGGGAGACTCATGGCCCCGGCTTCAATGCCGCCACCACCATCTCCAACATGCGCAAGGCGGCGGTTCCCTGGTCCACGGATTGCTTCCAGCCGGCGCGCTCTTTGTAAGGTTTCGCCTCGGGCAGCCCGGTATTTCGCTCATCGTACTGGGAATCGCGTCCGCCCATCTTCCAGACCATCAGGTCGAGCGACGGCACCACGCAGAGCGCATGGCCACCGGACCCAAGCTTCCAGTAGGCGTCCTGGGGCACACCGCGGGCAGCGCCGCGGGAGTTGAGAGAAAACATCAGGCTGTAAGCGTAGTGAGGGTTGTAGGGCGAAGGCGTCGTGGCTTTGCGAACGTACTCCGCAGGGACAATCTGACGGCCGCCCCACTTCCCGTGGTGAAGCAGCAGGTATTCAAACCGGAGCATGTCGGTGGCGCGCAATGCGATTCCCCCTCCGCCGGGCGTGTGCACCATCCCCGGAGCGTTGCGGTAGCCAAATCCCCACCGCCCCCAGCCCAGCGGCTTCGCCAGGTGGATCTCCAGGTACTGCTGCAGCTCCATCCCGGTCAGGTGGCGAATGATGGCCGACACAATCTGCGGACTCGTCGTGGCGTATGAGTAGCCGCCGCCCGGGTCGCACCACAGCCGCTCCGCGAAGGCGTTGGCGTCAATCATCGCCTGCCAGCCGTCCAGGCCGGGTGGCTTGATGGGGACAGGTTTCCCGTCGATATAGCCCGGGCTGTTCCCGGCCAGTCCCGC
>JBAUWE010000362.1:0-6750 GCA_049583595.1 Terriglobia bacterium | reverse complement strand
TTTCGATCTCATCCGGCAGCGGCGTCCGATTGTTGGGTGGACGGCACTTCACAATATTACAGATGTAAACTTCCTCACGCTTCATTCCGGCCAGTTCGATCATCTTGTTCAGCAGGCGTCCGGCGCGGCCCACAAAAGGAAGGCCCTGCGCGTCTTCGTCGGCGCCCGGCCCTTCTCCCACAAAAACCAGTTCGGCATGAGGATTGCCCTGGCCAAAGACAATCGAGTGGCGCCCGGCGGCCAGGCGGCAGCGATGGCAGTCGCCCAGGTCTTCGCGGATCTGCTCAAGCGTTTCGTTTTCTCGCTGAGTTGTGCCCGGTGAAGGCGTTTCGAACAGGCTCATGGACTGGGCCACAGGGCCCGGTACGGCGGTTGTTTGAGGCTCCGCAGCAGCGTTGTACAGTTGGGCCGGAGGATTTCCAAAAACAACCTTGGGCGGCTGCGGGCGAGCATCAGCCACCCTTTGCGTGGAGGCGCTTTTCGCTGGCGCTTCCACTGCCGGGGCCGGCTTGGAAGCTGGCATCGCCGTCTTAGCCTCAGTCCGGCCGATATAAAACTCCTCGATGCCCAGTTCCTCATAGAACTCGAGCATGGCCGCCACTTTTCTTCGCTGCCTTTCGTCCATGGGTTGATGGATGCCCCGTCTTAAACCCGCTTACCGCTTGACTGAAGCTGCGCGTTTTGTCCGCAGCCCGATGGCTTCGTCCAGAATTGCATTGGCCACGTCCAGCTTGCTCATTTTTTCGAGCGGTTTCACCTGGCCGCCGGGAAAGATAAGGGTGACAATGTTGGTGTCGGCGTCGAACCCGGCTCCCTCCTGCGTCACGTCATTGGCGACAATCAGGTCCAGGCCTTTTTCCCGGACCTTGGCGGCTGCGTTCTCCAGCAGGTTGCTGGTTTCAGCTGCAAACCCCACAATCAGTTGGTCCGGCTTCCGCCGCCGCGAAATCTCCGTAAGAATGTCCAGCGTGGGCTTGAGTTCCAGGGTAAGAGCGCCGTCGCCCTTCTTGATTTTTTCCGTTTCCGTCCTGGCCGGCGCAAAATCCACCACCGCAGCGGCCATCAGGACCACTGTCGCCCGGTCAAGGCAGCGGAACATCGCGTCGCTCATCTCTGCGGTGGCTCGCACGTTTTCCACGGTGACGCCGGCAGGCACGGCCAGCCGCGTGGGGCCGCTCACCAGGGTGACCGCAGCTCCCCGGCGCTTGCAGGCCTCTGCCAGCGCATAACCCATCTTGCCGGATGAACGGTTGGTGATGTAGCGAACGGGGTCCAGGGGTTCCTCGGTAGGCCCCGCGCTGATCAGGACCCTTTCGTTCCGGAGGTCGTCCCGCAAATTCAGAGTTTCAAAGACGGCACTGGCAATCGACTCAACCGAGGCCAGCCGCCCTGAACCGACCATCCCGCAGGCCAGATAACCTTCATCGGGCTCGAGAACCCTGATTCCGCGCGTTCGCAGGGTTTCGAGGTTCTGCTGCGTGGCGGCGTTTTCCCACATGTTGACGTTCATCGCGGGAGCGATGATGATGGGGGCTTTAGTTGCCAGGCAGAGCGTGGTGAGGAAATCGTCGGCGATACCTTGGGCCATTTTGGCCATCACGTTCGCCGTTGCGGGCGCAATGACCAGGGCATCGATCCCCTGCGCCACGGCGATGTGCTCAATGGCGCTTTCGACGTTGGGTTCCTCGCCCCCTTCGCCGAACATGTCTGTGATGACCTTGTGCCCGGAAAGCGAAGCGAACGTCAGCGCAGTCACAAAGTTCCGTGCTCCTGCAGTCATCACCACCTGAACGTCCAGGCCGCGCTCCTGAAGCATTCGGAGCAGTTCCGCTGCCTTGTAGGCGGCAATACCTCCCGTAACTCCCAGCGCCACCCGCATTACGCAATCCCCGGCCGCAGGGTGGAGCGGAAAACCCGCTGCTGCCTCTCGAATTGATAACCGGAAGTCATTGGAATCCGTCCAGTATCAAAAATTCTTACGCCCACCAGCCGTGCGCTCAAACCGCACGCACAGGTCCACCGGATCTATTCGTTCCCGCCCTCGGCCTTCAGCTCAATAATTTCAAACGGAATCAGGCCGGCAGACACTTCCTGCCGGGCAATCTTTGTGGCCCTTTTGGTCTGTGTCTGGACCAGCGGCCTCACACCCGACTGAAGTTGCCGGGCTCTCTTGGCACAAATGAGAATGTAGCGAAACTTGCTGTCAATGTTGTTGGGTAACTGCATCTATCCTCCAATAAACTTTCCGATAATTTCCTTGACGCGCCGGTCCTGGCACTGGCGGCGCAAGCGTGATGCGAGCACAATGTTGCGGAGAGCCTGGGCAGCGGTGGAAAGCCGGTCGTTCACAATCAAGTAATCATACTCCTTCCAATGTGCCACTTCCCTGCGTGACATTGCAAGCCGTTCGGCGATGACCGCGGGAGAGTCCTTGTGCCGGCGCCGAAGCCGCTCCTCGAGGTCGGCAAACGACGGCGGCAGCACAAAAACGCTTACAGTGTCGGGAATCCGCCTCCGCAACTTCCGGTGCCCCTGGACGTCAATATCCAGCAGAACATCCTGCCCGGCTTCCTGAGCCTCCCGCAGCTTATGCCAGGAAGTACCGTAATAATGGCTGTGTACCCGGGCCCACTCCACGAACTCGCCTTCTGCCTTCCGCCGCCTGAATTCCTGCGGCGAAACAAAAAAGTACTCCCGGCCGTCTTTCTCCCCCGCGCGAGGCGGGCGCGTTGTGTAAGAAACAGAGAAGGCCAGCCCGCGTACGGACGCCCGCAGTTTCTTAATCAGCGTGGTCTTGCCCGCGCCCGAAGGCGCGGAAATCACGAAAACGCTGCCCAGCCTGGTGGGCAGCTCATTGGGTCCGGGTGCGTTCACTCGATGTTTTGCACCTGCTCGCGTAATTTCTCGATCTCAGACTTCATTTCAATCGCCTGGCGGCCAACCTCCGCGCCGATCTCGGGAACATCCGAAGTCTTGGACAGCAGCGTATTGGCTTCCCGATTCAACTCCTGAAGCAGGAAGTCCAGTTTTTTCCCCACTTCAGAACTTTCGGAAAGAAGCTGGCGCGCCTGGACCAGATGGCTCTGAAAGCGGGTGAGTTCCTCCGAGATATCCGACCGCGAGGCCAGATAAGCGACCTCCTGGGCAAGTCGCGCGGCGTCAACGTGCACCGCTCCCAGCAGTTCCCGCAACCGTTTTTCCAGCCGTTGCTGCGCATATTGCGGAATCCGGCGGGCTTGCTTGGCGATGGATTTGCGCAGCGACTCCAGACGGTCCAGCCGTTCCCGGATGTCTTTTTCCAGGGCCGCGCCTTCGCGTTCGCGCATGGTGTTGAGCGTTTCCAGCGCGCCGGCCAGAGCCGATTCCAGGACCTTTCGAATCCCGGCCAGTTCCTTGTCTGAAAGGTCGGTCTCGTTCGACAGCACTCCAGGAATTCTCAAAAGCTGCACGACATCCGGCTCTGCGGCGGCGCCCAGTTCATCCCGCACCTCCCGGCAAACCTTGATGTAAGCCTTCAGCAGATTGCGGTCCACCTTCAACTCTTCCGAGCCCACTTTTTCCAGGTTGACGCCGATTTCCACGTGGCCCCGGATGACGTGTTGTTTTGCAATCCGGCGCAAGGCAGGTTCCATCGGCGAGAGCACCGACGGCATGCGGAACTGCAGATCAAGAAAGCGGTGATTCACCGACTTGACGGCGACGTTCAGCGAGAAACCATCCTCTTCCCGCCGCAATTTGCTGTAACCCGTCATGCTTCGAACCATGGTCGCTCAGGCTGCCGCTCTGGCCGGTATTTCCTGTCCTTCCGGCCGGCGTGCTGCTCTTTCCTCCCCTTGATATTTATGCTTCCGCGTCCACGAACTGGAGCTCGTGCAGCCGCTGGTAGATTCCGCCGCGCGTCACCAGGTCCTGGTGCGTGCCCACTTCTGAGATAGTCCCCCGGTCCAGAACCACAATGCGATCCGCGCGCCGGACCGTGCTGAGCCGGTGCGCAATCACCAGCACCGTGCGGCCTGCCATCAGATTCCCCAGGGCCTTTTGCACCAGCGCCTCAGACTCCGTATCGAGCTCAGACGTTGCTTCGTCCAGAATCAGCATCGGTGAATCTTTCAGCAGCGCGCGGGCGATGGCCAGCCGCTGCCTCTGTCCTCCGGAGAGGCGCTGGCCCCGCTCGCCGATCATGCCCTGATATCCGCCGGGCCTCTCGGTGATGAAGTCGTGCGCCAGCGCGGCGCGGGCGGCCTCTTCCACTTTAGCCTGGCTCCGCGAACCGTTACCATAGCAGATGTTGTTGAAAATGGTGTCGTTAAAAAGAATGGTTCCTTGCGTGACCATTCCAATCTGCGAACGCAGCGAACCGAGTGTCAGGTCTCGCACGTCGTGGCCGTCCACCAGCAGGCGGCCGCGCGTCACGTCGTAGAACCTGGGAAGCAGGCTGGCCAGGGTTGTTTTGCCGGCCCCGCTTGAGCCCACCAGCGCCACCACCTCGCCCTTCCGGACTCGCAGATTCACGTCCTGCAGCAGGGGCACGCCCGGCTCATATTCAAAGTCCAGGTGATCAAAAACAATTTCATTCTGGAAGGGTGGCAGTTCGACGGCGCCGGGCTTCTCACTCACTTCCGTGTTGGCCTGCAGGAACTGGAACACCTGCTCTGATGCCCCGACTGCCTGCTGGACAGCGTTGTTGACCCCCGTCAGCCGTTTGATGGGCTCACCCATTTTGAACAGCGCGTAGACAAAGCCGAGAAAATCGCCCAGCGTTTGCGTATGGTGCAGGATCGCATTGCGTTCGTAAAGCAGCAGTCCGGAAACGGTGACCATGGTCAGAAGGTCCATCAGCGGAGGCGTTGCAGCCTGTGCTTTCACCCAGCGCATGTTGGTGTGGAGCAGCTTGTGAGTCGCCGCCTTAAACCGGGCCACCTCAAAGTGCTCCATCACAAAGGCCTTCACAATGCCAATGCCGGTAAAGGTTTCCTGGACCAGGTTGTTGATGTCAGCCATCCGGTCCTGGCTGGAGCGGCTGGACCGCCGGACCAGCCTGCCGATATTGGCCGACGGCAAGACGATAAGGGGCACCAGGGCGAGCGAGATCAGCGCCAGTTTCCAGTCATAGTAAAAGACCACACCCAGCAGGGCGATCAGGGTGAAGCAGTTTCTGAAGAAGTCGGCGGCCACCTGGGAAACCGCGTATTGGATCCGGTCCGTATCGTTGCTGATGGCTGAAATCAGCCGGCCGGTAGGATTTCGCTTGAAGAAGGCCATCGACTGCTGAACGATCTTGGTGTAGAGCTGGTTGCGCAGATTCTGCACGGCTGACTGCCCGATGAAGTTGATGCCCACCGTCGCCAGATACCGCGAGATTCCTTTCACAACCGTCACAGTAATGAGGGAAAGGACCACGAGAGTCCAGACGTTGTGGATGTGCCCCGGGAAAAAGTCATGCAGGTAAATCGTATGATGGGTCCCGGGAAAATCGAAGAGCCGGACGCCGCCGTTGTCGACGCCGGGATTGAGCACGTTGTCGCCGATGGGTTTAATGAGAAGGGCGGTAATCGCCTCGCACGCGCCCACCACAGCCATCAGGAAAACAGCGATGGCAAGGCGCAGTCTGTAAGGTCGGAGAAATCCTAGCAGGCGTTGAACTTGGCTCATCCGGCGTCCTACCCACAGGCTGGAGAGCCCGCCGGGCGTGGAAAAATAGAATCCTCATCGTCGCCGAAATCGAAGTCAAGCTACCGGGCGACGCACGGGCTCCGAAACCCATAGTCTATCACATTAGCAATTTATTGAAAACAGGAGTCTTATCGAGGGAGGTTGGCGCCTTCAGGCGTCTGCTTTTTCAGACCGGTCCCAGAGCCATCGCTGCGGCGCCGTACAGAGACGAATACTTCTCCAGTTCTGCCCGGACAACGCGCGTGGAATGTTCGAGCATCGGCGCCGGGAGCTCTTCCAGGAACTCGTGCACGGGGTCCAGCAACAGCCTGCCGGCAAGGGCCACGCCTCCCCCCAGGATGATCACTTCGGGATTCAGTATGCGGATGGAGATCAGGAGGGCTTTGGCGAGCGCGCGGGCCGCCTCGCGCACAATGAACTGTGCGCTTCTCTCGCCTTCGCCGGCGGCGCGAAAGATAATTTCAGCCGTAATCCGTTCGGGGTCGCCGGAAGCAAGCTCCATGGTTTTTGCCATCACCTCGGGCTTTCTTCGCGCCAGCCCGCGTCCCCGCAGTCCAATGGCTGTTCCGGAACTGATGGTTTCAAGGCATCCGCGTCCGCCGCAGGAGCACAGAGCGCCCGCGTCCGAAACCGGGATATGGCCCACCTCTCCGGCCATGCAATCCTTGCCTCGAAGGACCCCTCCGCCGTAAACCACACCGCCGCCGATGCCTGTACTGAGGGTGAGATACAGCACCGACTCCGTGCCGCGCCCGGCTCCGTAGCGAAACTCGCCGAGGGCCCCGGCATTGGCATCGTTGTCCACCAAGGATTTCAGGCTGAGATTGTCCTCCACCCATTGCGCCAGCTTGAAACCTCGCCAGCCGGAGACGTGCATTGAACTGACCTGCTGCCGGCTGTAATCGACCGGCCCACCGAAGCTGACGCCGCAGGACCGTACCGGCTGGTCTGACCGGGTGATCAGGTCCTGCGCCCTCTCTCGAACCTCGTTCAGCATCCAGTCGCGGCCCCCGGAGGATTCGGTCCGGCCCTCCGAGAGCACAAGGCGGCGGCCCTGGGCGTCAAACAAGGCCACGC
>JBAUWE010000361.1:0-4979 GCA_049583595.1 Terriglobia bacterium | reverse complement strand
AGCAGGATTGGGGTTCGCGAGCTTTACGGAATTTCTCCGAATATGACTTTGCTGCTTTTTTCGGGAAAGCTTGTCGCCCGCAAGCGGCCACAGGACATCCTTCGCGCTCTCCGGTTCCTTCAGGCGGAATTCCCGCTGCTGGGGTGTCTCTTTGTCGGGGAGGGTGTTCTCCGACAAAGACTGCAGGAAGAGACCTCGCGTCATAAGATTGCAAACGCTTTCTTCCTGGGTTTCAGAAACCAGTCGGAGTTGCCGCAAATCTACGCTTGTGCAGACGTCCTGGTGCTGCCTTCAGTCGCCGAACCCAGAGGAGTGGTTGTGAATGAAGCCATGGCGTGCAGTCTGCCCGTCATTGTGAGCGACCGCACCGGCGTCTGGGGACCGGGCGACATTGTGAGAGACGGCGAAAACGGCTTTGTTTACCCCTGTGGAGACGTTCGCGCCCTTGCAGAAACCGTTCGAAATCTTGCGAACGATCCAGACCTCCGCCTGCGCATGGGCAAGCGTTCTTTCGAAATCATTCAGGACTTCACCTATGAGAAATGTGCCGGCGGCATTTTGCAGGCCCTCGACTCGGTGGTTGCCGCCCGACATCTGCAGGAGCAATGAACCGATGCGCATCGTAGTCTCCGGAGACATTTTCCCCGACTCTTTTGCTCGAAACATTGTGGCGGCGGCCGGGCACATGGGGCATTGGGTGGTGTCCGTGCGCGAATCACCCGCGTGGGGGAACCGCAGCCTTTACGGCTCGGTACTCTGGTCAATTCTTCCAACGGTGTTTCCGCACTTCGAAACCCGCAGGCACGGGGCTTTAATCAAGGCGGTCCGGGATTTCCAGCCGGACCTTGTGCTGGTGACCCACGGACACCTGCCGCCGGATGTTGTCGACCGCCTGAGAAAGGTCACAACAGCAAGAATGGCCCTCTGGTTTCCAGACCATCTGGCAAACCTCAGTCGCCAGTATGTCCTTGCAAGCTCCTTCGACGCCTGGTTCTTCAAAGACCCCTATATGGCCTCAATCTTCCGTGAAAAGCTCGGTCTGAACGCCCACTACCTTCCGGAAGCTTGCAATCCCCTATGGCACCGCAGGACGGAGCTCACGGAAGACGAGCGGCAGAAATATGGCTGTGACCTGGTGACGGCCAGCAACATGTATTACTACCGCGCCAGGTCACTCGAAATGTTCAGGGATTACGACCTGAAGATCTGGGGCGCCAGCTATCCGCACTGGCTGAAATCTCCGCTGCGCCGCGCCTATCAGGATATCTACGTGGCCGAGGCGGAGAAAGCAAAAGCCTTCAACGCCGCCAGGATCGTGCTCAACACCATGCACTACGGCGAGATCGAGGGGGTGAATTGCCGGTTGTTTGAGGCTGCCGGATGCGGGGCTTTCCAGATTGCCGACTGGAAGCCGGCGCTGCCGGAGCTGTTTGAGCCCGAGCGCGAAATCGTGACCTTCCGGACGCGCCGGGAGCTGAAAGAGAAAGTGGATTACTACCTGGCAAGGCCCCAAGAACGCCGGGAGATTGCCGCGCGCGCCTGCGCCCGCGCCCATCGCGATCATACCTACGAAAAGCGGCTCGAAAAGATGTTTGAATTGATGGGCCTTGCCGGGAAAGGGTTTACTCGTGCCGTAACGGCTCAGGGGCTGAAGCCCCTGAAAATATCGGCCATCGATACGCCGGAGCTAAAGCCCCGACCTCCTGGGGAAAAGCTCCGGGACCCGATGTGGAATTAGGAGGTCGGACCTTCAGGTCCGACAAACCAGGGCCAAAAAGAAAAAGGGCTTCAGCCCCTGAAAATATGAGGCCAATGAATGTCGGAGCTAAAGCTCCGACCCCCTAACAGCCTGACCCATGTCCAATTCTTTCCTGCAGATTCCAGCCCCGCAAGAGGAGAACCGGCCGGTAACGCCGGCGCACCTTCTTCTGCTGTCGTTTGTTTCACTGGAAGCCGTGCTGTGGGGCGCCTTCCTCGTGCTGGGGACGCGGGGAGTGCAGTTTGAGCAGTACCTGCTGCTGCTGGGTTTTTTCGGGCTGGCGTCCGCCCTCTTCATCTTTTCCCGGGTGAGAGAAAACTCTATCGGGGTCTTCTATTTTCCGGTGTTTCTGACGCTCCTGCTCTTTTTCCGCTTTGGCCTGGCGCCGCTGGTCTGCTTTCTGGACCCACGGAACCTGAGCCCCGACTTTGGCGGCCAGTACGGGTATCTGCTGCGGGCGCTGGAGTACGTCATCATCGGCATGCTGGCCTTCTGGGCGGGGTGCGCCCTGGCCGCCAGGGAACGCGGCCCGGAGGGGCTGGAATCCGCGGAGCAAACCGCGAAACCGGACTGTCCCGGATACTCCACTCTGAGTGTGGCGCTGGTGGTTTACGCGGGCGTTTTTGCCATCAGGCTGTACCTGCTTCACGCGCACCTTTACGCCTACGTGGGCACCTGGAAGGCCTATTACGCCAACCTCAGCCTGTTGCAGGTGCTGGGAACCGTCGCCAGCCTGGGAGGCGCCGGGGTCCTGGCTTTTGTGACGATCGAAAGGTACTTTCACCCTTCCGATATGCCCTGCCGGCTGCTCTTCTGGGTGATCCTGGTGTCGGAGGTTGCGTGGGGACTCGCCTCCGGCATGAAGGCCCTTGCCCTCCAGCCGTTGATCATCGTGGCGGTCATTTCGTCGCTCATCGAACGGAGATTCAGGAAGCGATGGGTGGCCGTGGTGGTGCTGGGCCTGATGGCCGTCTATCCTTTCTCAAACAACTACCGCCGGCTGGTTCGGCAGGAAGGCGGACTGGCCAGCCCGGCCGCCGTGGCTTCCACGGGACTCCAGGCTCTTTCCCAGACCCCGGGCTCTCGAAGCAGCGCCTCCAACTGGGCCCGGAACGGATGGCGAATGTCCGTGAAGCGCCTCGACATGCTGACCAGCGTGGGGCTGGTGTTGTGGCTGGGACACCGCGCCCGGCGTCTGCAGGGAAATGAACGCTGGTGGATGGTGCCTTACTATCCTTTTGTTCCGCGCTTTATCTGGCCTTCCAAGCCCATCCTCAATAAGGGGCTGAGGTTCAGCCTGGCGACCGGATCGGTTGCCACATCGTCCGTGGCCATCACCTATCCCGGCGACCTCTATGCCCTCTACGGGCTGCCGGGAATTGTGCTGGGGATGTTTCTGCTGGGAGTGGTGTGCCAGGCGCTGACCAACACAGTGACCGGCCCGCTCGACAAGCGCCGCCTGTTTGTCTACGCCGCCATGTTCATTGCCGTCAGCCACCTGGAAACGGACGCCTTCAGTTATCTGACCAGCCTGATCAAAACCTTCGTCATGCTCAGCGTGGTTGCCCTGGTGATCTACGGCCTGCCGCGCCGCGCAACTGAAGCGCCTGCCGCGCAAAAGTCGAGACAGCCATGCGAGTCCTGATTCTGACTCCGGACATCTATACCCGAGGCGGCATCGCCCGCTATACGGCCACGCTGGCGGGCGCGCTGGCGGACCTGGTTGGCGGCAGAAACGTCCACGTGCTGCCGCTGCTGGGTGTTGCCGGCGCGAAAGAAGAATGGCCGCCCTGCCGCGTTTTCAATCCCATCGCCGGCCGCCTGAGCGCTGCGGCCAAATTCCGGTTTGCCTGCAAGGCGCTGGGACTGGGTCGGTACGACCTGGTGATCTCAACGCATATCGGGATTTCTGCGGTTGCCGGCATGATGCGCGTGCTTTACGGAACACCCTTCTGGGTGGTCTGCCATGGGAGAGAGGCGTGGGGGCGCTTTCCGGCGGACGTGCGCTGGGCCGCCCGGCGGGCCGAACTGCTGCTTCCCGCCAGCCGCTTTACGGCGGAAAAGTTGGCGAAGGTGAACGGCATTCCTCAGGACAAAATGCGCGTGCTCTATAACGCTATCCCGGACGACTTTGCCGGCCGGCTGACGGCTCCAAACGGCAGGAACGGCGGTGCCGCGGGTTCAGGCAGAAAAGGGAAACACATCCTTTCAGTGGGGACGGTTTCGCGGGAGAGCGCCTACAAGGGATACGACACGGTGATCAAAGCGCTGCCGGAAGTGCTGCGGACTTTTCCGAATGCGCGCTATGTGGTGGCCGGCGAAGGCGACGATATCGAAGGGTTGAAGCGCCTCGCGCGCGAAGCGGGCGTCGGGGAGCGGGTGGAATTTACGGGCGGCATTCCGGACGCGGAACTTGCGGCTTTGTATCGCGCCTGCGACGTTTTTGCGCTGCCCAGCCGGATGGCGCCGCCGGACGGGAAGGGCTGGCAGGGAGAAGGTTTTGGCAGAGTCTACGTGGAGGCCGCGCTGGCCGGAAAGCCGGTGCTGGGCAGCACCGGCGGCGGCGCCGCTGAGGCCGTGCTGCACGGAAAGACCGGCCTGCTGGCGGACCCGGAATCGGTTGCGGAGGTGGCAGGCAGCCTGATCAGGCTTCTCGGCGACCCGGAAATGGCCGGGCGCATGGGCCGGGAAGGACGGCGATGGGCCTCGCACACCTTCACTTTGCCGGTGGTTCGCCGCGCTCTCGAAAAGATGCTGGACTGCTGCACCGGAGGCCGAAGTTAATGGCGTTGCTGGAAAAGATTACCCGGGCCAACCGCCGGTTGAATGACTGGGCCTTCCCGAGAGAGCGTGTCCGATATGTCCATCGTTTTCGCGACCTGGCCTGCAATGTTTCCGGGGGCGGCGCTCTGGTTCTGCACCTGGGTTCGGGCCCCGTCGACCTCGGCGCCGATCTTGAAAGGCGAGGGAAAAGAGAGACCCTGATCAACCTCGATCTCGGGCTGCAGGACCTGCAAAAGAACCCGGGAGCTCGGAAGGTGTGCGCGGATGCCGGAATGTTGCCCTTCAGCGAAGAGCGGTTCGACGCCATCTGTTCCGAGCACGTCTTTGAACACCTTGCCGCGCCCGAGCGCGTTCTGGCGGAATGCTTCAGGGTGCTGAAGCCAGGAGGGAATCTGGTGGTGAGCGGACCCAACGGGAGGTCCTACATCGCGTTGGC
>JBAUWE010000360.1:0-8995 GCA_049583595.1 Terriglobia bacterium | reverse complement strand
CCTATAACACACCGCAGTACCTTCAATTCAGCTACATCTACGACCTGCCCTTCGGTCCTGGAAAACCCTTGCTCGATTTCGTCGGATGGGGACGCCCGATCGTCAGTGGCTGGTCCGTCAGCGGCATGGCGTACTGGAACGATGGGAGGCCCCTGGCGATGCAGCCCCAGTTCAACAACACCGGCGATGTGATTTCCAACCTCTTTGTTGACGTCGTACCCGGCGTGGATCCGCACGTCTCGAACCCCGGACCCTCGCAATGGTTCAATCCCGCAGCCTTTGCTCAGCCGGCAGATTTCACTCTGGGAAACGGTCCGAGGACGATGTCAAATCTGCTGGGGCCGGGCCGAAACAGGCTGGATGTCAGTGTGGACAAGCGTATGCCGGTGGGGGGCACTTCTCTGGACTTTAACGTTACCGCCTTTAATTTCATCAACCATGCAAACTGGAATTATCCCGACACGGTCATCGGTTCGGCAAACGCCCCGAACATTGATGCTGGAAGGATTATTGGCTCCCAAGGTGGGCGTGTTATCCAGCTTGGTCTGATTTTGAGTTTCTGATGCGAATCACCCTCTACACGCTCACTTTCTTTCTCTTCAGCGCTTTTGGGGCTACACTTGCGCAGGAACAAAAGCCACGCACATTCTCCATTCCCGCGTGGGTTGATCATGGCGAATGTACAAAGAGTCCCACGTTCGACCCGACACTCAATGGCAAGTCGGTGAAAGTCAGTGAAAAGCTGGCCCCAAACAGTGACCAGATCATCCTGGTCGTGTTTGATCTTACCGGCGATCTTTCGCGCATTGATAACGCCGAGCAAGCCGTGAAAGCCAGCATTGCCAGGCTCCCCAGGAATGTGTGGGTTGGCGTCATGAGGGCCCAGGACGGGTTGCATGTCCTGGTCGACCCCACTCCAGACAGGCAGAGGGTGGAGGATGTCATTACCTCCCTTTCCAGCAGTGGTACGCCAGGACTGCTCGAAACGGTTCGCGCGTCGCTCACCCTGGCCGATGCCATGATTCGCAAGTCGCCAGTGCGAGTCTCGGTGCTTTACATTACGGACGGAAGCATCTATAGCTACCGGGAAGACTACACCGATCCTGTCATTAATCCCAGCGACAAGCACGACCTCAGCCGGCGTTTTCGAGATGTGCTGATTAATGAGAAGATTTCCAAGCTGGAACGCCACATCCGGTCGTTGGAAGCGCCGTTGTTCGTGGTTCACCTCCATTACCGCCACAACGGACTCGATATAGCCTATCAAAATGGGTTGGATACCCTGGCAAAAAATACGGGCGGCATGACGGTGATTTGCCGGTCCATCCCGGAGATCCCACAGGCCATCTCCGAAACCTTTGCCCGGATTACCAGTGTGTGGAACCTCATTCTGTCTGTTCCGCCCAAAGACCACCACGACCTGCAAGTCGGCCTGAAAGCCTCGTGTGGAAACGGAGGGCTGCAACTTTCCTGGCGCCCCCATTTTCGTCCGAAAGTGGAGTAAGATATAGCGCATGCGACGCCTGAACATAGCGGTGGTGTCGACCCTGGAGGTCGCTCTTGTGGCTGGGGCTGTCGTCATTCTCCATCAGTCCCAAAAACTTGCAGAAGTGCGCCAGCAGAGGGACACTGCCTTGGAGTCGTTACGGGAAAGCCAGGAATCCCTCCGGCAAAGCCAGCTTCGGCTTGCCTCGGCGCTTCACCAGCCTCCGAATCCCGCAGTCGACCTTCAAGCCGAAATAGAAAAGCGTGATGCGACGATTCAACAACTTTCGGAGAAGTTAAAAGCGGCGCAGGTCAGCATCACCCAACTCCAGGCCGACGTTTCCGCTTCCAAAGAAGAAAACCGAAACACGGCCGAAACTTCAAACCAGCGCTATCAGCAAATGCAAACCAGGCTCCAGGGTCGCCTCGACCAGGTGCAGAAAGAACTCAATTCCGCACAGGCCGACCTTGAGAGTTCGCACCAGCGCATTGTCTCGCTGCAAAAGACAAATGACCGGCTGCAGGCTGAAAACAGCGAAGGATCCACCCGTGTCGCGGAACAAGAGCACATCCTGAGTCGCCTTCAGGAGCTGGACCGCCGCCGGGAGTCTTATCTGACATCCATTGCCAATCGATACCGGAATCTCACAAGCCAATTCCGAACGATGAGCGGCATGATGGACTCGAACCGCGGGCGGGATTCCGGCGCCATGAGTGGCCCGGCGCTGGACATGATCCAGAATGCCATCTCCCTCTCTGACAATGACCTCCAGCACCTGAATGAACTCAACGCAAAGGCTTTCCAACTGGAAAAAAGGCTCGCGGAAAAGAAGTAATATCCTGTTGCCTCATTAGTCTCCAGCGGCGGCTGCACCATCTTTCCGGGCTGCCCAGATTATTCCTTCGCAGACCAGAATTCAACTTGTGCCGCGTGTCCCCTCTGGCTGAATCTCCAAGCAACAGGCCACTACCATTAAGCCTTTGCCATCACTGCGCTTATTTCATCCGGTTCCTTTTGTCCCAGGACCCTCAGGACCGGGGTTTGGCCTTCTTGACGACGTAAGGAGCCGCCATTTAAGATGGTAGATTGGCCTTAACTCGCGTAACGCCTCCGAGGGACAGTGTCACCATGTTAAAGGAAATCAAAGTCCGGGGAGCTCGCCAGCACAACCTTCGGAATATCGATGTTTCCATCCCCCGCAACAGGTTCACCGTGGTCACCGGGCTGAGCGGATCAGGAAAGTCAAGCCTGGCGTTCGACATCATTTATGCCGAAGGCCAGCGCCGCTATGCGCAGACCCTTTCCGCCTATGCCCGCCAGTTCCTGGACCAGTTGCAGCGCCCCGACGTTGATGCTGTCGAAGGACTGAGCCCCGCCATCTCCATTGAGCAGAAAACCACCAGCCGCAGCCCGCGGTCGACGGTCGGCACCATCACAGAAATTTACGATTATCTCCGCCTGCTTTACTCCACCATTGGAGTTCCCCATTGCTATCAGTGCGGGCGGCGCATTTCCCGGCAAACTACTGAACAGATCGTGGCATCAATCCTGTCACTCCAGGATGAAGCACCAGGAGAGGACGGGAATCCGCGCATCATGATCCTTGCTCCCGTCGTACGCGGCCGGAAAGGCGAGTTCCGCAGCCTCTTCGAGCAACTGGGCCGGGAGGGCTTCGTCCGGGTGCGCGTGGATGGCCAGTTGCTCCAACTTGACGAAGAAATTCGCCTGGACCGGCGGCGGAATCACACGATTGAGGTGCTGGTCGACAGGCTGCTGGTTAAGCCCGGAATTGAAAGCCGGCTTGCAGCCTCCATCGAAACGGCCATAAAACTGGCCAAGGGAATCGTTCAGGTCACTGTGGTGAACGGCGAGGAACATCTGTATTCGCAGGAGTGGGCCTGCGTGCACTGTGGCAGCAGCATTCCCGCCCTCGAACCCCGCTCTTTCTCCTTCAACAGTCCTTATGGAGCGTGCGGAGCCTGCCGGGGACTGGGCAGCCGGTTTACATTCGATCCTGCAAAGGTTGTGGTGGACTGGACGCGGCCGCTTTTTGCCGGCGGGCTGGGTCCGGGTTCGGGGTCACGCTTTCTTCAACGAAGTCTGGCCCGCCTGGCCGAACAGGTTGGGTTTGACCTCCGGACGCCCTTTGAGAAATTCCCGGCCAAAATCCAGAACCTGATTCTCTACGGAAAGCGCCAACGCGGCTCGCGGCGCGGTACGGGTTTTGCAGGGATCATCCCTCTTCTCGAACGCTGGTACAAGGAGACGAATTCCGAGAGTTACCACGAATGGTTCGCCCGCTACACTTCCGCAATGCCCTGCCCTCAATGTAACGGCAGGCGCCTGAAGCCGGAAAGCCTAGCCGTCCACATCGCAGGACTTTCCATTGCGGATTTCACTGCGCTGCCCGTTGGCGAAGCCCAAAAAGCTATCGCTCGCATCAAGCTCAACGCGCGGGAAGAACTGCTGGCGCGGCGCATTTTGAACGAGATTGCCGCCCGGCTGGAATTCCTGAACACCGTGGGGCTGGGTTACCTGAGTCTGGACCGTTCCGCCGCAACGCTTTCAAATGGAGAAAGCCAGCGCGTTCGTCTTGCCACGCAGATCGGGTCCAAACTGCGTGACGTCCTTTACGTGCTGGACGAGCCGAGCATCGGCTTGCATCCTCGCGACAACCAGCGGCTGCTGGAGACCATTGAGCGGCTGCGGGACATGGGCAACACGGTCCTTGTGGTTGAGCACGACGAAGAGACCATCCGCCGCTCCGATTACGTGATTGATCTGGGCCCCGGCGCCGGCAAGCATGGCGGCGCGCTAGTGGCCTGTGGCCCGCCGGAAGCGGTGGCCGTCTGCGAGAGTTCCCTGACCGGCCAGTACCTTTCCGGTCGAAGGCATATCCCTGTCCCGGAATCAAGGCGGCCGCCGAATGGAAAGTCGCTCTCGGTTCTGGGCGCCCGCGCCAACAATCTGAAGAACATCGACGTCAAGTTTCCCCTGGGCGTTCTCGTGGTGGTGACGGGAGTTTCCGGGTCCGGCAAGTCAACCCTGGTGAACGACATCCTTTACAGGGCGCTGGCCAAGAAGCTTTACAGGGCCATCGACGAGCCCGGCCACCATCGCAAGGTAACGGGTGTTGAGCGGATTGATAAGGTGATCGTGATTGACCAGTCTCCGATTGGACGCACCCCCCGCTCAAACCCCGCAACCTACACAGGCGTTTTCACTCCGATGCGAGAGCTTTTTGCCATGCTACCGGAGTCGCGCGAGCGCGGATACCGCGCCGGTCGCTTCAGCTTCAACGTGAAGGGCGGACGCTGTGAGGCCTGCCAGGGTGATGGCATGCGACGCATTGTGATGAACTTCCTTCCCGACGTCTATGTGACGTGCGAAGTCTGCAATGGGCGCCGATACAACGCGGAGACACTGGCCGTCAAGTACAAGGGCTGCTCGATTGCGGACCTGCTGGACACAACGGTCAGCGACGCCCTGCCCGTTCTCGAAAACATTCCGCAGATTCGGCAGAAACTGCAGACGCTGGAGGATGTTGGGCTGGGCTATATTCATCTGGGGCAGGCGGCCACCACGCTTTCCGGCGGCGAAGCGCAGCGCATCAAGCTGGCCCGTGAACTCAGCCGGCGCCAGACCGGCCGGACTCTTTATCTTCTGGATGAGCCCACAACAGGGTTGCATTTTGACGATGTCAAGCAACTGCTTGAAGTCCTGAATCGCTTGACAGATTTGGGCAACACCGTCATCATCATCGAGCACCACCTCGATGTCATCAAACAGGCTGACTGGATTATTGACCTCGGCCCCGAAGGGGGTGAGGCAGGCGGGCGCATCGTAGCCCAGGGAACGCCGGAAGAGGTTGCGTGCGTGGAAAATTCATTCACGGGCCAGGCCTTGGCTGCGGTCCTGAATCAGTAACCTCGGGCCTCGTCCAGTGTGAGCGCTTCGCCGCTGGATTCTCCAGAACGGTTCCGGGCAAGAGAACTACTGAAGGAGGTCATGTGCATTCCTGATGCACATGCAGCCCAGCGTGGGAGAATCCTATGACCTTTCAATCCGACACCGAACACAACAACCTGATGAGCGACCTGGCAGAGCAGCCGCCGATCGAATTGAACGTCAAGCCGCCGCCGGAAAAGTGGCGGATTCGCGACCTGTTGATTTTCATTCTGGTTGGTTTTTTCACCTTGCTGGCCGCAAATATCTCCGTGTTTGTTGGATACGCTTTTCTGAAACCCCTGTTCCATTGGACCATTCCCTTACAGAAGCTGCAGACGAACGTCCCCTTCATCCTGGCGCTCCAGCTGGTCTGGTACGGACTTCTGCTGGCGTATATCTACTTTTTTATTACGTTCTACTATAAGACTTCCTTTTTGAGCGCGCTGAAGTGGAAGAAGTTGTCGGCCCACAACACGGTGCGCTACCTGCTGGGCGGCGCTGCTCTCTCGCTGGTTGTGATGATCATTCCTCCTCTGCTGCCGGAGAAAAAGGGGTTTCCTCTCGAAAAGATGTTCAACTCCCCAGCCTCGGCTTATGCCATTGCGGCGTTCGCCGTTCTCGTGGCGCCCCTCATGGAGGAACTCCTGTTTCGCGGACTGCTGTTCGCTTTTTTTGAGAAGCACGGCGGGATCACTTTTGCGATTATATCCACGGCCGTCCTGTTCGCGGGTTTGCACATTCCGGAATACTGGGGCGCCTGGAACAACGTCGTTATGATACTGGTTGTCGGACTGACGTTCTCAATTGTACGGGGCCTGACGGGGTCCCTGACTCCCAGTTTTGTGCTTCACCTGGCCTATAACGGCACCTTGATGTTCCTGCTCTACCTGCAAACGCAGCACTTTCATAAAATGCCCGTGGGTTTCCTGATTTCCCGGTGATCACTGAAGGGTTAAAGTTGAAGGCGCAGCACAGGGTGGAACTTCCTCCGGCTTGCAGACTGTGCACCTGAAGTTCCGGAAGGGCATCAGCCTTTGCGGTGTTGTTTCACGTCGATTCTGAGGCGTTTGATCTTCTGGTTCAGCGTGGATAGAGGAATTTTGAAACGGTCAGCTGCTTCAGTCTGGCTCCAGTTGGTTCGAGCGAGCATGTCGAGGATCACTCTTCTTTCGAAGTCTTCAACAACTTCCACCAGCGAATGTCCGTCAACCTGCTCCACAGGGAAAGCAGGGACTCCCCCCTGGCGGTCTTCATGCACCTGTTCGGGCAATGCGTCCGGCCCGATCAGGGTTCCGGAGGCAAGCACCACAGCGCGCTCGACTGCGTTTTCCAGTTCGCGCACGTTGCCAGGCCAATCATGATCCATCAGGAGCTTCATGGCTTCGGGAGAAAATCTCAGGCCTTCGCGCCCATTTTCGCTGCAATACTTCGCCAGAAAATGGTCCACCAGCAGCGGAATATCCTCTTTTCGGTCGCGGAGCGGAGGCAGGTTCACGGTGATCACATTGAGCCGGTAGTAAAGGTCTTCACGGAACTTGTTGGCCTGAACCATCTGCTTCAAGTCTGAGTTCGTGGCCGCCAGGATCCGGACGTCCACTTTGATGTTTTCCGTCCCGCCCAGCCGCATGAATTCGCGTTCCTGAATCACCCGCAGCAGCTTGGCCTGCGTTTCCACGCCGATGGTCCCGATTTCGTCAAAGAAGATGGTGCCCTGATCGGCAACCTCAAACAGGCCTCTCTTCGTGGCGATCGCCGAAGTAAAAGCCCCTTTCACATGCCCAAACAACGTGCTCTCGAGCAGGTCCACGGGCATCGAACCCGTATTGACCGGAACAAAGGGCTTGTCCGCGCGGGGGCTTGTGGCGTGGATCGTCTTGGCCACAAGTTCCTTGCCGGTCCCGCTTTCTCCGGTGATCAGCAGTGTCGCCCGGCTGGCCGCCACCTGGGTGATCAGGTCGTAGACTTTCTGCATGCGCTCGCTCTTGCCAATAATGTTGGGCAGTCCGAAGCGCTTGAGCGCCCGCCGCAGCAGGACATTCTCCACCCGCAGCCGCGAGCGGTCCAGCAGGTTGCTGATTTCAAGCAGCAACTTGTCATTATCCCAGGGCTTGGTGGTGTAACTTTCGGCGCCCTCGCGGGAAGCCTGGAAGGCAATCTGGCTGGAATCATAAGCGGTGATCATCATCACCGGAAGTTCCGGCGAGTCACGCTTGATGGTCCGCAGCACGTCGATTCCGTTGGAATCGGGAAGACTGATGTCGAGCAGGACGAGGTCGAAGGGCTCTTTGCCCAGCTTCTCCAGCCCGGCCGCAGCGGTGGAGGCCGTCGCCGTCTGGTAGCCTTCAATCCGCATCAGGTCATCGAGGCTCGCCAGAACATCAGCTTCGTCATCAATGATGAGGATGGAACCCGTTTTAGATGACATGGACCGGTTTCCTGGTGGCGGGGAATTCAAGGCGGAACGATGCTCCGCTGCCGACCGAACTGTCGACATAGATCTTCCCTGAGTGTTCACGGATGATGCCGTAACTCACCGCCAAACCAAGTCCCGTACCGCGGTTGGTCGCTTTCGTGGTAAAGAAGGGGTCAAAGATCCTGCGGAGATTTTCTGGTGAAATGCCCACACCGCTATCCGCAATTTCAACGCAGACCGTGGAATCGACAGCCCTGGTGGTCACGGTCAGATCTCCGCCATAAGGCATCGCATCCCGGGCGTTCATAACCAGGTTCATGAAAACCTGCTGCAGTTTACCGCCATTTCCATGGATGGCCGGAAGGTCCGAATCGAGATCGGTCTGGATGCTGATCTTGGCGGACCGCAGCACCGGAGCCACCAGCAAGAGGGTCTCCTGGATCACTTTGTTCAGTTCAAGTTCGACTCGTTCGCTTCCGCTGACGCGCGAGAATTTTAGAAGATTGTTGATGATCTCCGACGCCCGGAACCCCTGCTTGACAACCCTATCCAGCACGGTCGAGTGCGGATCGTCCGAGGGCAGTTGCCGCATCAGCATCTGAAGCTGGGAAGTGATCACTGCCAGCGGGGTGTTCACCTCGTGCGCCACTCCCGCCGCCAGCACTCCGATGGATGAAAGCTTTTCAGCCTGGACCAACTGGTCTTCCAGCTCGACGCGGTCGGTGAGGTCGTTCATAATCAGCAGGCGGCCGATCACCTGATCGTCCTTGCCCAGCAGCGGCACTGTAGAGAGATTGACAATCAACGAACGTCCCACGGCGTTTTTGAGGCGAAACTTGTAAAGGTTCAATGACCGGTAGGGCTCGGAATGCCGCGGCAACTGTGAAATCAGCTCTGGCGGGAAGACGTCTCCCAGCCGCTTTCCTTCAGCTTCGTCGCTCGAAGTCCCGTACAGCCTCTCCATGGAAGAGTTCCACGATTCGATAGTCTGCTCCGGGTTCCACGCCACGATCCCGGCATCGATGGATTCAATGATATTTTCGCTGAAGTCCTTGAGCGCCTGGTGTTCCAGGGCCTTGCGCTCGAGCGATTCGTAAAGCCGGGCGCTCTCGATGGCCATGGCAATGTAGCCGGAAACCGTTTGCAGC
>JBAUWE010000359.1:0-32802 GCA_049583595.1 Terriglobia bacterium | reverse complement strand
GCCAGAAGGCTCGGCTGAGAAAACTGTCCACCCCCGGCCGTTGGACGAATGATTCACCCCTGGCCAGCCTGACCCGCGGAGAAGGAGGGAGAGGGATGGAGAAGTCTGTATAAGAATCCCTGAAGGGATGGGGCTTGCCGGTTTCAGCTTTTTGTTTCAGCGCAGAATGGCGGCAGGCGATGGCAACCCGTTCCCGGCACAAAGAATTGCAGGTCGCGGGATCAGCAAATGACGGATGGATCTATCCTCGAAAGTGCGAAGAAGTTCAAAATGGAAATTCCGGAGTGATTCTTTGGCCGGTCCCGGAGATGGTGTGCACGTCGATTTGATCGAGCCGCTTTACTGTATCCGAGAAAGGAGAAGCAAGTGAAACGTCGAATTCTATGTTCCAGTGCTCTCCTGGTCGCCTTCTTCATGGTGGGGTACCGCACACGCTCGAAGGCCGGCCCGGTTCGGTTGTTCCGCCACCACTTTATCGCCACCGATATTCCAATGGCGCCGCAAACTCAATGGGGATTCGGAACCCCGGTTCTTGCCGATTTCGATCGGGATGGGGACCTGGACTTTGCTGTTTCGGTGCGCGACCAGAAGATGTTCTGGTACGAAAACCGCGGCGCGGACAACTGGGTGAGGCACGAGGCAGGTGATATGCCTGTCGGACAGCTGGGGGCTGCTGCGTTTGATGTGGACCACGATGGATGGACGGACATCGTCATCGGAGGGTACTGGTTCCGTAACCTCGGCGCAGATGGGGACGGACACTTCAGGCGATATCAATATGACCCGGCTATCGCTGCCGAGGTGCATGACGTGGTTGTGGCGGACGTGGATGGAGACGGCAGGCCGGAGGTTGTGATGGGGGGCGAAAATTATGGATGCGCCTGGTACAAGATTCCCGCCAGGCCCACTGTCAACGCTCCCTGGCCAAAGCATATCGTGACGCTGGCCATGCTCAAACAGAGGGATCATATTCACAGTGGCCCTTATCCGGGCGGTGTTAAGGACCTGGATGGGGACGGTGATGCCGACATCGTCCTGACTGACCGATGGATGGAAAACCGCGGCGGCGGAACGGACTGGGTGGAGCACAAGTTGCCCTTCGGCAAGAGTGGCCCGTACGGCCTTTCCAGTCGCGCCTGGATCGTGGACATGAACCGGGACGGCCATAACGACATCGTGATGACGGATTCCGACCAGCCGGAGTCGCGCGCGGCCTGGCTGGAGAATGACGGCAAGAGTCCGCCGGCATTCAAGGTCCATTGGCTGCCGGACTCTGTCCCCGGCGTGCGGGGCTCGTTTCACTCGCTGGCGGTGGCGGACTTTGATGGAGACGGCGACCTGGACGTTCTCACCGCGGAACAGGAGGACCTGCTGCCGAAAGGCTCACAGCCCCGATGGTTCCTCTGGGAAAACGTCGACGGCCGGGGAGCCCATTTCGTCGAACACGTTATTTTCGATGGCCGGTTGGGTGGTCATGACATCATTGTGGGAGATATAGACGGCGACGGAGACCTGGACGTGGTTTCGAAGATTTGGAAACGTTGGCCGGGAAATGCGAACGGGGGCCGGTTCCACGCAGACTGGTTCGAAAACTTGAGAATTGAGAAGTGAAGCAGGGATGGACCTTCTGAAACAATTGCGCGCGCGGCCGGCGCAGATGCTCGCCTTATAGCATCTGCGATCCCGCGAAGCAAGAGGCATTTGCTTGTGTTCCTTGCTCCCTTTCCATCGCTGCCATTGCGGCGGTTCCATGCTGCCCTTTTCATCCTTCATTATTCATAATTCTGTTTGCCCCACTCAGCTTCGCTGAACGCAGACATCAAGATTCGACGTCTGCGCCATCCGCGAATCTGAAAATCAAGAACCGCGGATCTCAAACCCGGAGGTCCTTGCTACCCGCTCTGCGCCTGCCCCGAAAGCTACCGTCGAGATGCCTCTACCAGAGAATCCGTCTGCTGTTCTTCAAGATCTCAACAAGAAGTCTGAGAGGGCGGCAAAGAGCACGTTCCAGGCCAACCATAGCGCTGTGAAGCCTCCGGCGATCATGACCGGCGAGGCCAGATCTTCGGGATCGTTGGAGAGGCCTATGCCCACCAACATGAAATACCATAACTGGACCGGGTCCAGCGATTGCAGAAGCACATAAAGGGTGCGCGACACGTTTCCGGGATCCAGAAAGAAGGCGATGTTTGTGGGAATGAAGTTTCCGAAGTTCAGCCCGCGGATGCCGCCGAAGAGCAGCAGCGGGATAGCCAGAGCAGTCTGCACGATCATCCTTGCCAAATCGGCGTAGCAGGCTACGCTCAGCGCCCTGCGCAGCCTCACCCTGGCGCCGAGAATCATATCCGCGAAACGAATTCCGATCAGGGCGACGATGAGTAAATGGACCACAATCGAGATCGCGCCTCCGATCAGCACCCATCGAGGCAGCGCGCTCGAAAACTGAAGCGCAAAGTCGATTTCGCGCTGCGTTACCAGCGTTCCGCGCCGAAAGTACTGCACCATGGCAATCGCCATTCCCGACAATCCGACTCTCAGGTAGACTACGCCCCAGAATCCGGCAAACAACGTCAAAGTGGCGAGGAAGGGCGAGAAGAAACGGGGACGGTGCCTGACATTTTCGAACGTCAGCACAGGAGAGGCGAAAACACCCGTCACCCGCTCAAGAAACGAGGAGCCAGCCGACGGAATTTCGGTTTCTCCGCCCAAATCCAAACTCCGAATCGCTCGTTTGGCAGGGTCTTCAATAGCCAATATCAGTAACGTTACTTCAAGAGGGCCGAAGCAGACATTGATTTGGGTCTTTCCTATGGAACAAAGGGATTCTTCGGTATCCAGCCATTGCCCTAATCATATCGCAGCGCCACCATGGGATCGACTTTGGCCGCCCGCCGGGCGGGGATGTAGCACGCCAGGAGCGCCACAGCGACCGCGACGATGATAGCGACCGCGTAACTCAATGGATCCGTTAGCGGAACGCCGTAAATGAGTTGGGACATGAGGCGGGAGGCGGTCAAAGCCCCCGCCAGGCCCACAACCGCGCCCACTCCACTTAAACGCAGGCCCTCTATGAGGACGAGCCTGAGAATATGATTCCGGCTTGCGCCAAGCGCCATGCGCACGCCGATTTCATGCGTACGGCGACTAACAAGGTAAGCTACTGTAGCGAACAGGCCCACTGCTGCCAGAAACATTCCAAGGATGCTCAGACCCGCAAGTAGTTCCGCCATTGAGCGTTGCCGTGCCAAGGTTTCGTGCATATATTCGCTGAACGTCACCGCATTGACGATGGGAAGATGTGGATCGACAGCCGCCGTTGCTTTCAGGATAGCAGGGAGGTAGGATCGGGGATTGCCCGCCGTTTCCACAAACAGCATGCATTCGAATGAAAACACTTGGCTGAACGGAAGGAAAAGATAAGGTTGGATTGTCTCATGAAGGTTGAGGTACTTCCCGCTCTCAACGACTCCCACAACCTGGTAACGCTTCTTTCCGATTCGGATTGATCTTCCTACAGGATTTTGATCAGGCCAGAATCTTCGCGCCATCGCACTATTGATGATGACGACCGGTGTGGTGGATGGCGAATCGAACTCGTTGAAATCCCGCCCCATCTCGATGGGACCGCCTATTGTGGCAAAGAACTTCGGGGCGATGATGTTATAGCGAATATTGAAATGGTCGGTTCCGGGAGGCGACTGCACTCCAGGGATTACCACTGCTTGTGTTTCTCCTCCTTCTGATTCCGTCAGGGGAGGCCGCCGCGCATAGCTGACGCTCACCACCCCTGGGACAGAGTCTACGCGGGCCGCCAAGGTACGATAAAGAACGCCGGCATGAGCCTGGTCATAACCGTACAGCATGGGTGGCGCCACGGAGAGCATCACCACATTCCTCTTCCAATCAAATCCAGGATTGATGGCTTGGCTGTACAGCAGGCTGCGCAACAACAGAGCCGAACCGGCCAGGAGGACCACCGCAAGTGCGATTTCCCCGCACACAAGCAAGCTCCGCAATGGCAGCCGCACCGTCATACGTTTTCGGATTTCACCCTTGAGGGCAGCAGTCAAGTCGCCCTTCACGGCACGAAGGGCTGGCGCGAGGCCGAAGATTAGGGTCGAGAAGAGCGAAATAGCTAAGGTGAACAGCAGCACCCGGCTGTCGAGCTTGAGGTTCATATCCGACAGGGCGGGTAAGAGTGTGGGCCCCAGCCTTATCAGCCACATAGCCAGCAAGACTCCTAGGGCGCCTCCCGCTACGGACAAGAGAAGCCCTTCGGTGAGAAACTGGTTTATCAGGCGCCGCCGTGCCGCGCCCAACGCCCGGCGCATCGCAATCTCGCGCTGCCGGCGCTCCATTTTTGCCAACAGCAGAATGGCGACATTGGCACAGGAAATCAGCAGAACGAGACCCACCATGGCCATCAGGTAGATTCCCGTTTCCATTCCTCGATGCGCCCATTCGGAGGCAGGTTGAACAAGGAATCCGACGCCCTGGTTCGTGGCAGGATAAGCTAGCGCCAGGCGTTTGGAGAGGCCATCAAGCTGGGCGCGCGCTTCGCTCAGTTGGGTGTCTGGGCGTAGATACCCGGCAACCTGGAACCAGCGATTGTCCCGGGCAGCATCCCATCGGCTTTCGCCGGGAACCATCGTTTCCCACCCCTCTTTGGTGACCCAGATGTCGGGAGCCCCAACCGACCGTAGCCCGCAAAAATCCTGGGGAGTGATGCCGATCACCGTGAATTCTTTGTCGTCGAGGATGATCGCTTTGCCGGGCAGTGAGGTATCGCCGCCGAAGTAGTTCTGCCAAAACCTGTAACTTACCATGACGGAGTGGCCTTCGGCGGAGGCCTCCTCCGGCTGTGGTAAGAAAGTGCGCCCCCGCAGAGCCCTTACACCCAGCGCCGCGAAGTAGTTTTGCGAGACCACTTCGACGGACACCTCCTGGCCGAGACGCTGACCGTCGCCGCTCACGAAGGCTCCACGGTTTCCGTAGGCTACCACGCCGGATAATGCGCCGGCCTGCTGTCGAACGTCGAGGTAGTCAGGATAAGACGAAAGGAGGGAATCGGACTCCTTGAACCGTTGTGTTGTGACCATCGCCAAGCGCGCGGGATCTTTCACCGGCCAGGGCCGTAGAAGGTCGCTGTCCACGATGCTGAAGATCGTGGAATTAGCCCCTATACCCAACGCCAAAGAAAGCACGGCGACGGCGGTGAAGCCCGGATTGCGGCGAAGCTGGCGGAGGCCGTAGCGGAGGTCCTGGGCCAGCGTTTCAAGGAAGGGAAATGTCCACAGGTCGCGAGTGGCCTCTTTGGTCTGGGTGGGATTGCCGAAGGCCCGGCGGGCGGCGTAGCGAGCCTCTTCCGGCGGCATGCCTTGCTCGACCAGCTTCTGCTGGTGCATGGCCATGTGGAATTTCAGCTCGTCGTCCAGGTCGCGGTCAAGCCGGCGCCCTTTAGCCAGCGACCTGAGGCGGAACCACAGGGCATGAAGCCATCCGCGAAACATGACACTCTCCTCAGTTGCCAGATCGCGTCATCGCTCAATCAAACATCGCCCAGTGGCCCCAGTCACCCGGCGCCTTACGCTGTTTCCATTACACGGGCAATCGCTGCCGTCATCCGGTTCCAGCGCGCGGACTCGCCCTCCAGATACTTGCGCCCACTCGCCGTCAGCCGATAGTACTTTGCCCGGCGGTTGTTCTCAGAAATACCCCATTCAGAAGCCAACAATCCGCGCAGTTCCAGCCGATGCAAGGCCGGGTAAAGCGCGCTCTCCTCCACGCGCAGGACATCCTCGGATTTAAGATGGATGGATTCTGCAATCGCATAGCCGTGGGCCCGGCCGCGGGCAAGCGTCCGCAGAATCAGCATGTCCAGGGTGCCCTGGACCAGATCGCTCGATCTTTCTTTCTTCTCTTGCATCATCCGTTGAGGGAAGTATCCGACTTCTGCGGGGCAAATGCAAGAGGAATTTCTTCAAAGAGAACAGAGGGCTCCCTGGCCGTGGGTGGCGCCACCCGGGGGGAAGGGGTTCATGCCGTTGGCCCGAGAACATTGCAGTGCCGCCGCAATGCTGGTGGCGGCTGGCCCATCTATGACATCAGACGCTCGGTTTGTAGCATTTGCGTTCTCGCGAAGCGGGAGGCCCGTGTGGATGTTCACATCCTCCGTCCCGGTTTGCGCGCGCCCAGTATAACACCGGGAAAATGAGTTGAGCTCGCGTGCTGCATCCATTCTCAACTTCGGAACGGCTGACCGACCTGGGTGACCTCCGTTTACCCCCCACTTGCTACTTCCTATTTTCTGCTCCCGGTTTCCCACAGCTGGTCGCGCCTTTTTTGACGAAATGCCATACAATAACGGGGCCGCAGAAATCGGAGGCTGACGGATATCAGCAGAAGAGGGAGGCAGGTTATGAAGAGGCGGGACTTTCTGGCATCATCGCTGGCGGCATCGGCGTCGGGCGGGTTGGCATACGGCGAGCCGGCCGGCGGCGGGCAGGGAATGGTATCGGCGGGGGCACACGGCCGTGAGTTCTACGAGCTGAGGTATTACCAGCTCCATCGCGGGCCGGGCGTGAAACTGACCCACGACTATCTGCAGGACGCCGCCCTGCCGGCGCTGAACCGCGTTGGCATCAGGCCGGTCGGCGTGTTTGAAACGCTGGTGGGGCCGCAAAGCCCGTCGCTCTACGTGCTGATTCCGCACCCGTCGGCCATCTCGGTGCTGACGGCCTGGGAGCGCGTGCGCGCCGACAAGGAATACCAGGAGCGCGGCGCCGCTTTCCTGAACGCTCCGGCCACGAACCCGGCGTTTGTGCGCGTGGAGAGCCAGTTTATGGTGGCGTTTGAAACGCACCCGCGGATGACGGCTCCGGCCCAGGCTCCGCGCGTCTTTGAATTGCGCACCTACGACAGCGCCACCAAAAAAGCCAACCTCACCAAGATTAAAATGTTTAACACGGGCGAAATTGATATCTTCAAAAAGGTCGGTTTCCATCCGGTGTTCTTTGGCGAAAAATTGATCGGGCCGCGCTGGCCCAACCTGACCTACATGCTGGCGTCGGCCAGCCTGGAGGACCGCAACAAGCACTGGGCCGCGTTCGGCGCCGATCCGGATTGGAACAAATTGAAATCAACGCCCGGCTACTCGGACGCCGAAATTGTATCAAACATTACCAATGTGCTGTTGCGCCCGGCAGCGTTTTCGCAGGTGTGAGGGGTGGCGGACCGGCGCGCTATGCGACCGAGAGTAAGCCCAGTTACGGAGGCCAGCCATGCGCGGGGGATCGGTCGTCAAATTATGCATTCCAGGAAAACGAGCTATCACGGAATTTTCAGATCCTATGGAGGTTGTTCATGAAACGGCGTGACTTTCTGGCATCATCCCTCGCAGCGTCAGCAGCAATGGCATCCGGCGGCGCGGCCAACGCTCAGGAGAGCAAGACCGCTGCGCGCGACTACTACGAACTCAGGTTCTATCAACTCACCAACGGTTCCAAGGTGAAGCTCATGCACAGTTACCTGCGCGAGTCTGCCATCCCGGCGCTCAACCGGATGGGCATCAAACCGGTGGGAGTTTTCAATACCATGGTGGGGCCCATCAGTCCTTCGCTCTACGTGCTGCTGCCGCACCGATCGCTGGAGTCGGTGGCGACTCTGGAAGAGCGTCTGCGGTCCGATGACGAGTACGCCAAGAGCGGCGCCGAGTTCCTGAACGCGCCAGCGAGTGATCCGGTGTACATCCGCTACGAGAGTTCACTGATGAAGGCGTTTGGCTGCCACCCGCGAATCACCGCCCCGCCCAAAGGGAAGCGCATGTTTGAGCTGCGCACTTATGAAAGTTCGAGCAAGAATTACAATCTGAACAAAGTGGAGATGTTCTGCAGCGGCGAGGTGGATATCTTCATCCGCAGCGGGTTTCATCCCGTGTTCTTCGGCGAAAGACTGATTGGCGAAAGGATGCCCAACCTGACCTACATGCTCTCGATCGGCAGCATGGAAGAACGCGACAAGGCCTGGGCGGCGTTCAGCTCAGACCCGCAGTGGAAGAAGCTGACGTCGTCGCCCAGATTTTCCTCCGGACCGAATGTGGTGAACATCACGAACTACTTCCTGACACCGGCGCCGTATTCGCAAATATGACGGCACTTGAACTGCCGTAAAACTTCCCGTGGACGTTTGCAGTCTGTATGGCAAAATTAGACCTTTGGGGCAGGATGTCGCCCCGGGGTAAGGCACTTTAACCAGAACCTGGGGAGGAGAAAGGAAAACCTTGATGAAATATCTTCTGGCGGGGCTTTTGGCTGTTTCAATCTGCATGCCGGCGTTTGCGGCCGGGAGGGAAGATCAGAGGCTGGAACGATCGGCGGAGATCCTTCAGGAGATCATGAAAACGCCCGAGAAGGGAATTCCGCAGGATCTTCTGGACAAAGCCGTGTGCGTGGCGATTGTTCCGTCTTATAAGAAACTTGCCTTTGGCTTTGGAGCGAGCGGCGGCAAGGGGGCGCTGGTTTGCCGGCGCGGTGGCAACGGCCCCTGGAGCGGACCTTCCATGTTTACCATGGGCGGAGGAAGCATCGGATTTCAGATTGGCGGTTCGGCAACGGACATCGTTATGATCGTGATGAAGGCCAGCGGCGCTGAGAAACTGATGGGCAACAAGACCCAGCTTGGCGCGGATGCTTCGGTTGCCGGCGGCCCTGTGGGACGAACGTCTCAAGCGGCCACTGATTTGCAGATGCACGCGGAAATGCTCACCTACTCGCGCGCGCGCGGCCTGTTTGCCGGCGTTTCACTGCAAGGCGCTTTCATGAAAACCGACGGTGAAGCGAACGAGCGACTCTACGGCCGTAAGCTGGAGCCCAAGGAGATCTGCCTGCAGGGTGCAGGCGGAATTCCTGCTCCAGCCCGGGAGCTTGACCGCACGCTGACCAAGTTCTCACCGCACGGCGGCCAGAAACTGAAGGATTAGATACAGCAAGCCCCGGTGGTAAGGCATAGAACCGCCGGAAAGGGCGGCGTCGACGCTGCATTGGACTCTCACGGCTCTGAAGAGGGCAGGCGCTTTGCAGGGTTCGTACCCTGTCGAGGCATCACTTTCCACAAAAAAGAAAAGGGCGGGAACGAACTCCCGCCCTTTGGACCCTGAATTCAGGGGTTGCAGCTACTTGATCTCTCCCGCGTAAATGCCCATGACAGTTTGAAGGAACTTTACAGCCTCATCCCTGGGACGCTGGAAGGAGTTCCGGCCGATAATGGAGCCGAAGCCTCCACCATCGCGAATGGCGCGCGCTTCATCGAACACCGCTTCATCCGCGGCCTTTGCGCCTCCCGAGAAGATGACGATACGGTGACCGTCGAAGGAGCTCTGGACTACGTGGCGCACACGGTCTGCCAGAGTGCTGATTGGCACCTTCGCACTTTCATAGACTTTCCGCGCGGCGTCCTGCTCGATGTGGTCGCTGGGCAGTTTGACCTTGATGAGGTGAGCGCCAAGTTGTGCGGCAATCTGGGCCGCGTAAGCGACAACATCAATTCCGGTTTCGCCGGCCTTGCTGATGTCTGACCCGCGCGGGTAAGACCACACCACGACCGCCAGACCCCGGCTCTTGGCTTCTTTGGAGAGTTCCCGCAACTCTTCATACATGATCCGCGAATGGGCTGATCCAGGATAGATCGTGTATCCGATGGCCACGCAGCCCAGGCGAAGAGCGTCATCCACGCTGGCCGTTACTGAAGAAAGCGGGTCCTTTTCGCCGTGCAGAGTGTCGTGATTGTTGAGCTTCAGGATAAGGGGGATTTCTCCCGCGTGCCGTCCAGCAGCTGATTCCAGAAATCCCAGCGGGGCCGCATAAGCGTTGCACCCGGCCTTGAGCGCCAGTTCAAAATGATAATTGGGATCGTAGCCGGAGGGATTCACGGCAAAACTGCGCGCCGGTCCGTGTTCAAATCCCTGATCGACGGGCAGGATGACCAGTTTGCCTGTTCCTGCCAGGCGACCGCTGTTCAGCAGCCGCGCGATGTTAGTCTTGCTTCCGGGAGAATCACTTTCATACCAACTCAGGATTTCCCGCACGCGATCCGTCATCCGGCCGCTTTGATTCTGCCGCCCCACGTCGGGTACGGCTTTCGTCGTTGCCATACTATGCCTCCAACATGAATGAACTTGTAACCTTCCAGATTACAGGCCGGAAGACACCGCTGGCAAGTGAAAACTAGGATGCCGGTACCGCGTTGGCAGGCGCGGTTCGCAGCCAGGGCTGTCTGGAAGCGGACAAAGATGAAGCGGTGCCGCACATTCCCTGATCGCAATTGCATCAGGAAATGAGGGTCGATCCCCTGGGTCCATACCTCCTATCCTGTGATATATTGAGACCGCCTTACAAGAGTCTATTTATACCATTTTGAAGGGGGAAGTTATGAGTCAGGAATCCGAAATCAGCCGTCGCGAATTTTTGAAGTCGACCGCTAAGACGGGCGCGGGTTTGGCCGCCATGGGAGGTCTCGGTCTGGTCGGCGCTCCGGACAAAGTCCTGGGCGCCAATGAGCGTGTCCGGGTTGCCGTCTGTGGCGTCCGGGGGCGCGGGTGGGACCACGTGAGGGGATTCTCAAAACTCCCCAACGTGCAGGTGGCGGCGATTTGCGACATAGATGAGAACGTTGGCCGCAAGCGGATTGCGGACATGGAAAAGATGGGGCTTGCCAAGCCCGAATACTATTACGACGTGCGCAAGCTTTTGGAGAACAAGTCGATCGATGCCATTTCGATTGCGACGCCGGACCACTGGCATTCGCTGATCGGCATCTGGGGTTGTGAAGCCGGCAAGGACGTTTATTGCGAAAAGCCCTGCTGCCACAACTGGTGGGAAGGTAAGCAACTGGTGACGGCGGCGAACCGCTACAACCGGATTGTGCAGCACGGAACGCAGAGCCGCTCGGAAAAGGGTGTTATCGAGGCAATCCAGAAACTGCGGGATGGCCTGATTGGCGATGTCTACATGGCCCGCGGGCTTTGCTACAAATGGCGGCCCTCGATCGGGCACACCCCCAATGCGCCGGTCCCCTCGGGCGTTCATTACGATCTGTGGCTGGGGCCTGCTCCCGAACAGCCCTTTACGAAGAACCACTTCCACTACAACTGGCACTGGTTCTGGAACTACGGAAGCGGAGATCTGGGCAACCAGGGCATCCACCAGCTCGACATCGCGCGCTGGGGTCTGGGCGTCAAATTCCCCAACCGGGTCTCTGCAGTGGGTGGCAAGTTCATGTTTAAGGACGACCAGGAGTCTCCGAACACGTTGAACTGTTCGTTCCAGTACGACATGCCGGACGGAAGCCGCAAGATGATTGAATTCGAGGTGCGCGGCTGGATCACCAATCACGAGGCAGGTATTGGTGTAGGACAGGGGGCCCACGGTATTCCGGCAGCGGGACTGCAAGCCCAGAAGCACAAACTGGGACCCGTGGCCGCGCCCCAAAATACGATTGGTGACATCTTTTACGGTTCGAAAGGCTACCTGGCCATTGATGGAGGGGCAGGCTACAAAACCTGGTTGGGTCCCGGGCAGGAACCCGGCCCGCACGGTACCGGAGGTGGCGATCACTTCCTGAATTTTGTTGAAGCCGTGCGTTCCCGAAACAAGGCGTCACTGAACGCTCCGATTGAGGAAGGTTATATTTCCTCGACGTTGATCTACCTGGCCAACGCGTCGTACCGGCTGGGCAAGACCATCGAATTTGACCCTGACGCGCTGCAAGTGGTGAATGACGATGAAGCCAATCGCCTGCTGCGCAGTGCGGATCGAGGCTACAGGAAACCGTTCTATATTCCAGAGAACGTGTAAGGCATAAGGACAGCCCCTGTAACTGCGTTGTCGAACATTCGGAGGGCGGAAGCCAGTTCCTGCGGGGAAGTTGCCCCGTGCGGGACTGGTTCCGGCCCTTCTTTAAAGTCTTTTGGGGCTTTCAGAAACCCTATATTGAGTATGACGGAGCCCCTCTCGGGCCCGCAGTTTTGAGAGGAGGGCGAAGTGGATATCACTCGCCGGGAATTTCTGCTGGCGATCGGTGCGGCTGGAATCGCAATCCCGGCCGTGGCCAGCGTTGAAGGTATACAGCTCGGGGTCTGCGCCCCTACGCGTGAACTCGATGCGGTGGTCCGGTATGGGTTTGATTACATTGAGCCAGCGGCCGCTTCCGTTGCGGCGATGAGTGACGCCGGATTCCGGGCCTTCAAAACAACCATGATGGCCTCGCCCATTCGATGCGAGTGCTTTAACAGCTTTATCCGCCGGAAGGACTTGCGTGTGGTGGGTGACCATGTAAACTGGGACGCCCTGAAGGAATATCTTGATCACACGCTGGCGCGTTGCCGCGAACTCGGCGGGTCGATCGTAGTCTGGGGCAGTGCGGGATCAAGGAACGTGGAGCCCGGGTATTCGCGGGAGAAGGCTTGGAGCCAGATCAAGGATTTTCTGGGTCGGGCGGGTGACATTGCGCGCCGTCACCACATGATGATTGCCATCGAACCTTTGCGGCATCAGGAGAGCAATATCATCAACACGGGCGCGGAAGCCCTGCAACTGGTCCACGAAGTCAATCATCCGAACATCAAGATGATTATCGATTATTACCACATGCGCGTAGAGAAGGAGAGCCCGGAAATCGTTTGGAAAGCGCGCAAGGAAATCGTTCATTTCCACTTTGCCAACCCCCACGGTAGATTGTGGCCAAAGAGCCCGGCGGAAGATCCTGTGTACGCCGAGTTTTTCCGGCAGGTGAAGAGGATCCACTTCCACGGAGGACTCTCCATCGAGGGCAGGGGATCGCTTGCCCAGGACGCCACGGCGAGTCTGGCCTTTTTCCGCCGGGAAATCACCTCCGCGTAAGCCGTTTGCTTTGGGACCCTCGTGGTACTATGCCTCTTGACTTCAGTGCCTTACCGGCATACGATTTGTCCATGAATTGAAGTCACTTCAACTGGAAGGGTGGGAGCACTGGCTCCTGATACCAAGATGAGCATCCTCAAAATTGCACACGTTCCCCCTGCCAGGGTTGAGACGGGGCAGACAGTTCTTGAAGCGGTTCGGGTGATGGCCAAGGAAGGTGTTGGAGCCGTGGCGGTGATTGAAAAGGGTGAAAGGGCAGAGCTCTGCGGCGTTTTTACGGAGCGCGACCTGATGCTACGCGTGGTGCTTCAAAAGCTCGATCCGGAACAGACAAAGGTTCGGGACGTCATGACCTCGCCGGTTACAACGATCCCGGAAAACATGACCGCTGAAGATGCCTTCAACCAGCTCGTGGAGCGGCACATGCGCCACCTGGCCATTGTTTCACCGGACGGTGAGCTTCTCGGAATGCTCTCCATTCGCAATCTTCTGGAACATCTGATCGAGAACCTGCAGCGCGAACTCCACTCCCTTGACCAATACATTTCAAACGACGGCCCGGGCGGATGATTTTGCCACACACCACAGCTCCCCCATCCTGCTGAATACTCCGGACGAGTTGCTTCCCGAAGTGAGAAGGTGTTGGGTGGGATTTCAGGTATAGACCGGTTGCATCACGGTTCCGAACCACCACCCGGCTTGCCGTGTTCTTCCTCGTCGCTGGCGGCTCCATAGGCAGCCAGGATGTCGGCAATGGAAATAATCCCCTGGAGATTGTTGAAGTCGGCCCTGTGGATGACCGGCAGAAGCGGCCACTCCCCGATCTGCCGCAAGGCCACATCAAGGGGTTGGTCCGGGTGCAGCCAGGGGAGCAAGGGGCTGGACAATGCCCTTGCCAGCGGCAATGTACCCTTTCCTTCCTTGGCCAATCGGCGCAGGTCCTCTTTAGTCACGCTGGTCCAGTCCCCATTCCGATGGCTGACCAGGAAAAACTCCAGCGTGGTAGCACTGACGCGCCTTGACGCATCGGCCACGGTGTCCTCCGCGCGCAGGACGATTTCCGCGGGTGGACGCATCGCATCCTCAACCAGCAGCGTTGAGCGCTCGCGCTGCTCTTCCATCGAAGGCAGGTCAGTGCCGTCCTGGCGGGAAAACATATCGAACAGAGATACGGGCTGGTACTTCAGCGAGATCAGGTAAGCGATGGTATTGGAAATCATGACCGGGAGAATGATGGAGTAGTTTCCACTCAGCTCCATCACCATGAATACAGAGGTCATGGGTACACGGAGGAAGCCGGCAAACAGCACTCCCATTCCCACCAGCGCAAAACCGCCGACCGTGCCTCCCAGGTGAGGGAAGAAAATGTGCTCGACGCCTCCAACTGCACCGCCGATCATGGCGCCGACGAACAGCGTGGGTGCAAACATGCCGCCGGGCGCACCGCTTGAAAATGAAAAGCTGGTGGCCAGGATCTTAAAGACCGCCAGCAGGACCAGCAGCTTCCAGGTGAACTGGTCATGCAAGGCCTGATCGATGATGTCGTAGCCCGCTCCCATCACCTGGGGCGTCCAGATTCCCATGAC
Organism: Terriglobia bacterium; assembly: GCA_049583595.1. Lineage (GTDB taxonomy): Bacteria > Acidobacteriota > Terriglobia > UBA7540 > UBA7540 > SCRD01. The sequence goes on along the minus strand of JBAUWE010000359.1, from coordinate 18,323 downwards.
GCCGATCAGCAGACCCGCTGCCGCAGGCTGGACGTAGAGAGTCCATTTGGGCATTGCTTTCGATCGCAGCCGGAGATAAGAGACCAGTCGGACAAAGGCCAGAGAAGCAAATCCGCCGATCACGCCCAGGGCAGCGTAAGAGAGCAGTTCGCTCGGGTGAACCAGGTGGAAGGGAGGGACGCGGAAAAGAGGGTCTTCGCCCAGGAACAGGTGGAGTACCGTCACGCTGGACACGGCGGAAAGAATAACCGCACCCAGCACGCCTGAACTCCATTTCCCAATGACTTCTTCAATGACGAAAAGGACCGCCGATATCGGCGCGTTGAAGGCTGCCGCCAGTCCTGCCGCGGCGCCCACGGGAGCAATCAGCCGCACTTTTTCCCGCGAGAGATGAAGCCGCCTTCCGAGCGCCGAAGCGATGCCTGCACCCATCTGGAGCGAGGGATCTTCTGGCCCCAGCGACTGCCCGCTCCCAATCGCCAGAGCGCAGGTCAGGAACTTGCCGATCACCGTGCTGAAAGGAATATAGCCGTCATAAATGTAGACGGCGGCCTTGGTCTGGTTGACGCCGCTGCCTCGAACACGTGGAAAAATAAAGATAACCAGGGCGGCAACGGCCAGCCCTGCCAGTGCAGGAATCAGAATAAGGCGAAGCGGACTCGGGGCCAGGCTGGATCCCAGAAGCTTGATCCGGGTCCAGTCGATGGAGATTTGGAAACAAACAACGGCGAGTCCTGAGAAAAGTCCAATAATAACGGCCAGGAGGAGAAACAGGCCTTCTTCATGAAGAAACAGGCGCGGCGTATGCATATTCTTGAGCCGTTCGCGCACTCTGCTCCAGTTTTTGTGAAGGATCGGAATGGAGGGTGGTTCAGCAATATCAGGATTGGTTGCTACGGGATCAGTCACCGTTCTGTAACTCCTCGCGTATGAGAAATCATCAGTAAAGCCTGGTCGGGCGGCGGAGGCGTTCCACAGGCCTGCTGGGCTGTCTCTTCCATCTGCATCACCAGGTCCATCACGTTGGTGATCAAGTCCGGATCGCGCTGCAGGTTTGCCCGGGTGACTTTCGGTTGCATATTCTTCACGCTGGAATAAATGCTCGCAAAGGGACCGGATTCCTGTTGAGACTGTAAATTGACTCCCCGGCTCTGAGCGCATTGCTTTAGACGGGAAAGAGCTTGCTGAAACGCAGCAATCGTCCGCCTGCCGCGTTCGTTCTGGGAAAGCCTGCGCTGGAATGGGTCCAGTTCAAGAACCAGTCTGCTGATTTCGAGCTTCTTGGCCGCTTCCTGGTCCTTGGGATCTATGTCAAGGGCCCTTTGGAAATAACGGCGTGCCTGGGCGTAATCGGCAAGCTGATAGGCCGCTTTGCCGGCGCCTGCTGAAGCTCCGGACTGTTTGGGATTGAGTTTCAATGCCTGCTGAAACTCCTGGAGCGCGCGCCGGTAATCCTCTACTTGTGCGAACATCAGTCCAACCTGGGTGTGAAGGCCGGCTTCCGGCGGCAACTCCGCCTGGAGAGCGATGAGTTCGGATTCCGCGGCGTTTCTTTCACCTTCTCCCAGGAGGAATTTGCATAACTCAATGCGCACCTGGCGCCGATGCGTTTCCGGGTTGCCTTGCCAGACCCCAAAAATGGCGTTGTGATAGTAGCGGATAGCCTCCGGCACGTTGTGCGCATTGGCAGAGAGCCGGGCGAGTTGGAGGTTAACGTTTCCATCTCCCGGCTGCCGCACCCAGAGTGATCGAAGATAAACCTCCGCTTCGGCCCGGTGGTTGGCTTTGACGAGCGCCTCGGCAAGCCGCATCTGATATGTTGCGTTGTCACGTGCGTAGATGAGTGCGGTGTGAAAGTCGTTCACGGCCTCTTCCGGGCGATTGGCCTGGAGGGCAGCGTCACCCCTTTGATACCATCTCCCGCCGAGTGCCGCCTGCGCGGCATGATATCGCTTGACAGTAAATCCGGTGATCACAAAGAAAACCACCAACAGCACAATACTGAACAGGACCAGGGTTTCCCGCTCCAGGGACCACAAGAACCCCTTCGGTCGAGTACAGACTGGACAGGCTGTCCGTCCGGCGGGAATCAGTTGCCCGCACCTTGGACAAAGCCGATCACCCTCTGGAGGCATAGTCTTTGTTCTTCTCCCGTTGCAAGTTCAATCGCTCAGGCTCCCGAGGCAGTTGAGGATTCCATGGGCGGGGTTGCGCAGAAAGCACAGCGACTGCCAGGACTCTCCCCGGCACCGGAATCAAGCCAATGATCTTCTGTATCCCGGGTTACCCCCCACCAACGGGAGCTTTTGGCTGTCCTGTGGATGCCGGACCTTTTACACGAAGTCATTGTATTAAGTTATCACACCTTGGATGCTTCATTTTGCGTCCGGGCTGGCTCGCTGCCGTCATTAATCCTTGCGCCCTTATGTTTCGGACTTGCCATGCCGGACTTATTTCCAACGCGGAACCGGCGGTTGGGAGCAAGGTGCCCCGCTTTTTATTCTGCCGTGCATCCCTCATTCTTCCACGGTATCGGATTCCCGAGGCTTGCCGTTCTTAGCTCTCCTCCTCACTTAAACGGACGAAATGATTTTCCAGCCACTTCCGGCCTTGCGGTGAAGCGATCACCAGCAGGCGATCGCCTGCCTTGAACACCGATTCCGGACTTGGCAGTAAGACGTCCTGACCGCGAAGGATAACGACTATTTCCACGTCAGCTTCTCCAGCTTCCTGCGAACACCGCTGAACCTGGCAACCTATATAGTTGCTTTCCGGCTGGACTTCGCAACCGAGGATCTGTTTGCCTTCCGGGAGATCCACCGAAACACCCGAACGAAGCAGGGTCATCACATTCAAATGCCCCAGCTGCCCCGATTCCTGAATTTTCCGCTTACCCAGAAGGTTCAGTCCCACGCGAAGATATTCTGCATAGTGGGCTGGGGACTGCGTGCGGTCGGGAACCTGGGCCTCATACATGCTTCGGTACTTCAGATTCAGGAATGACGACAGCCGGGTCTGGACCAGATAGCTGATCAGCACGGCGAGCGCGGCCGCGCCCAGCAGCCGGTATCCACCTGTCATTTCCATCACCATCACCAGCGTGGCAATGGGAACCCTCGCAGCCCCCCCGAACACGGCGGCCATGCCCACCACCGCAAAGTCAGGGGAGGGTTGGTGGAAGATCGCTGCGACGGCAGCTCCCAGCATGGCACCCACGTAAAGGTTTGGCGCAAACACGCCGCCTGATCCTCCCGAGGCCACCGTCAGGCCAAAGGCCAGCATTTTTACGAAGATCAGGATCAGCAGAATCTTCAGCACCAGATGGCCATTAATGGCTTCCTGAATCCACCCATATCCGCCGCCCAGTATCTGTGGAAATTCCAGAGCCAGCAAACCCACTCCCAAAGCCCCGAGCGCTGGCTTGAGCTTGTCCGAAATGGGCAGCAGGTGGAACGCGTCCCGAAGTTTGTAAAAAGCAAACGGAAGGAGGGTGGCCAGCAGACCGCTGGCGATGCCCAACGCGGCATACCAGACATAGTCGGGAGGGCTGGGAGAGGCTAGAGACTCTGGCACCTGGAACAAGGGTTTCCAGCCCACAAAGGATCCCTCGATGGCATAAGCCACGATTGAAGCAATCAGGGAATAGAGCAACGCAGAGCCTTCGAATTCCAAGCTGCCGTACAGAACTTCAATGGCGAACAAGGCTGTTCCGATGGGCGAACGAAAAATGGCCGAGAGGGCAGCTCCCATGCCGACTACGACCAGGAGCCGCCTCTCCTCGTCAGAACGATGTCGCAGTGTGGCGTATACGGCTCCGAACCCCGCACCAATCAGAGCGGTGGGTCCTTCCCGCCCTGCCGAACCGCCCGATCCGATGGTGATTGCAGACGCAACCATCTTGAGGGGCGCCACTCGAGCCCGGATGAACCCGCCCGAACGATGATACGCCTTGACGGCGGTATCCGTGCCGTGGCCTTCGGCTTCCGGGGCCCATGTATAAACCAGAAATCCGGAAATCAGTCCTCCGACCACGATCACAGGGATGACCAGCCACAGGCCGTGGGGTCCGATGACCTGCTGCAGCGTGCCTCCCTCACTCGCCAGCCGGGGCGATTGATAGCCAGCCACCCAAACCAGAAAGAACTTTTCGCACGTGTGCAGCATCCAGCCGAAAAGCAAGGCTGCGACGCCTCCCACGATTCCCATCAGGATGCTGTCGAGAAGTAGTTGCGACTCAGCTTCCTTGGCCAAGGTTCCCCCCGATAGGACGGTTAGTCGATTTCTTGTCTGATGATTGGATCCGCCGGATGGCCGCAACTTGCAGCCATGAGCATTCTGCCGGAGTTTTGTGTGACCCAATCGAAGGACTGGAGACGTTTTCGTTAGTGACTGTCTCCGGGATATTTAGAGATTCCGAATGGAAATCAAGGTCCTGTGCAACAAAAATATTAACACACTCAATTGAATCCTCCGTGGCGAAGTGCCGACTCAACGCACCTGAAGCGTGGCCTGGGGCAGGAGACGTAAAGACAAAATCCTGAATTCCCTGTTCTCCGGCGCAAAAGAAATCCCCTCATTAAGTTGTGCGGGTTGGGCTAAAGTCGCGTCGGTTCCAGACCGATAACCACTGTGGAAGTCAGGCCCAGGGGCCGGGGATTTCCGGCCTGCTTCTTTTCAACCAACGGAGGAACAAATGGCCTCGTTTCGAAACATTACGCAACCTCTGGGGCAGGCAGAACACTGGGAGTATTCCGGCAGCATGGAAAGAAATCTGCGGGATCTTTCTCACATGTCGCTCCTGGTTTTTGCTGTGGCGGCTTTGGCAACGGGCATTCTGGCGGGGATCTCGCTTTCATCGAATTTTGGCATCGGTTTGTCTTCGTCTTTCATCGTTGTGGCGATTCTGTTTCCCCTGTTGTGTGGATTGTTGGCCAAAGAAGTGTGGCACACGAAAAAGCTCGAAGACCAGATCAAGGGACAGGAGGCCAGGCTCGGAATGATGGAAAGCGTCCTGAGATGGTGCGACAACACACCCGCCGGGTTCTTGATTGTTTCTCATGACATGAGGGTGCAGTTTGCCAATCAGAAATACCTGGAAAGCACTCTCCAGGAGCCGGAGGAGGTTCTGGGCTGGAAGGTCGAGGATGTCCTCTCGACCGATGCGCTTGAGGACCAGACCGATGCGCTGCTGAGGCGTTCTGATCCGGCGGCAAGTTGTTGCTTCGACACTTCCATCCGGACGGGACTGGCCGGGGAGCGCCCTGTGCACATCACCATGACGCGGATTGCTCCATGGCAGGGAGAAGGCCGCGTCCTCGTTATTGTTGAGGACCTGCTTCCGGATACTTCTACGACGCCAGGCGAGCCGGTAGAAGGTTATGTGTGCTGACCGTTGCCCACCCGGGAAGAAAAGACTAGCCCGTGGGCAGGTAGAAAAACGCTACGCCCTTCATCAGGGCAGGGATGACCGGTCGAAGAAGGGCGACGGACTTTACGGTGAGGTCGCTGCTCCCTCATCGGATTCAATCAACCAGTTCCACATTTCTACGACTAACACGTGAGGGATGGCCTCTCTTGTCTTGATTGGCTTCCCGCACGGAAGGAGAGGTGTCGATGATGAGACTTTCATGTGCGGCAGGCCTCCTGGCATTAATCCTGTTCGCGATTCCGGCATGGGCCGTCAAGAAGCCGCACCGTATTAAGTTGACGAAGCTCGACACGCTGGTCTACGTTGCGGCGGAATTCGACGCAGCCACAACTTACCATCTGCTTCAGAACTGCGGAAGCAGATGCTACGAGGCCAACCCGATGGTCCGGCCCTTTGCACGCAACCCGGGTATCTTTTTTGTGGCGGGCGCCAGCGCTTACGCCGTCAATACCCTTTCCCAAAGACTGAAAAACAATGGACATTCCCGATGGGCGAAGGCATTGAGGGTTGTCGCGATCGGGGCGCACGTCTTTGCTGGGGCGCACGCCGTCGCGGCAGACCATTAGCGGATAGCTTCCGAACCTTCCCCAAGGCGCCTGAGTGCTTTCCGCAAGAAGGCCTTTCAAAATTCTTCCAAGAAGTCCTCGTCGCAGGAGCAGCCGCGTTCTCCCGTGACCGCCGGGACCCATCCCTCTTACCCTGCCTTTTGCGGTAGAATGGGCACGAGCTTTTCCATGCGACAAAAAACTGACTACTCCGGTCCTGCGCATGCCGTGCCCTCGGCGGCCATCGGGTTTCGCCCGGAGTTTCTGGACTTCCGGCGGGGGATCCACGTGGGCAACCTGGAAGAGAACGAGCGGATCACCCGCATCCTGAAGCTTGGGCTCGAGTCGCGTTACCACCAGTCCTTCGTGACGGAGAGGTGGGGGCGCGGGGTTTACTGGCAGTGGATTGGATACTTGCCGCGGGCCAATCGCGAAGCCAAACCCCTTTCGAACAGGGTCAGTTTTGGCTGTTCGAAATTTTTTCTTTCCGTGGATACCGACGAAGGATTTTTCAAGTGTGGACTGCAGGTGGAGCGCGGATATGTGAAAGCGCCTCGCGACTTCCCCGCCTGCAAGCTTGAGCGCGACTGGGACTGGCACAGGCTGATGGGATCTCTCAAGGCCGGCGGCCCCATGGAAAAGGAATTGAAGCGGCTGGTGATGAGGGAAGGCTTCAGGATTCGCGCGGGCAGCTGGGAAGACAATCCCGCCTATCTTTCGAAAGCGAATTTTGCCGGGGTTTCGGGAATCGCGCGGACGCTGCGGAAGGCGTCTGGGGATGATTGGGCCGGCTTCCAGCTTTTCTATGCGATGGACGAGAATGAGGTGCGCCGTTCGACCGGAATTGATCTTGTGGAATCGATGATGGCCGTGTTCGAAGAAGTCACCCCGGTGATGAACCTCTGCATGCAGATTGAGCTGATTTGATGACGGAGAATTGACTCTGCGGGAAGGGCCATACTTTTCCGGTCGCAACATGGATCGGCAGATCGAATTTACCCGGGATACGGGAGAAGGAGCTTCACAGATGCGAAAGGCGATTAAGCGAACGTTTGTTATCACTGGGACCTTACTTGCCACGGCACTGGCGGGAGTTTGCCAGCAGAGCCGGTATTCGAATCCGCCGCTGGCCAAAACAGCCGCGGAGAAGAAGATCCTGGCGGTCTTGGACCGTATGGCGCGGGATCACGAGACGTACCTCAGCGTTCCCAGGGAGGACGGTGAAGCGCTGTGGGTGCTGACCGAAGCTGCGGACGCCAAGCGGGTGGTGGAGATTGGCACATCAACAGGCTACTCGGGGTTGTGGTTCTGCATGGCCCTCTCGGCGACGGGCGGGCATTTGACCACTTTCGAGATCGACCACGAGAGATTCACCGAGGCGCACCAGCACTTTGAAGAAGCCGGCGTCGCAGACCTGGTCACCCAGATTGAGGGCGACGCACACAAGAACGTGGAGAAGCTGAAAGGGCCGATTGACGTGGTCTTTATCGACGCCGACAAAGGCGGCTACGTCGACTATCTACACAAGGTCCTTCCGCTGGTCCGTCCGGGCGGCCTGATTCTCGCCCATAACATTGACATGGCGCCCGACTACATCCGCGCCGTTACCACCCATCCTGATTTGCAGACCATCTTCTACATGCAGGGCCGGGGGCTTGGGGTAACCCTCAAGAAACGTTGAAGCCTGCATGAGCGCTTGCGCGTGGCTATGGGGCTTCCATAGCGGGGGGTTTGTCTCCCGCTGGCGGCGAGGTGGGCGGCTTCCAGTTCGCCCGGCGGACTGCATCCACTTTGGGCGAGCAGGACCGGCACGCCTCGACATGCTTCACAGCAGAATCAAGCTTCCATCCGATGCACCAGTGGAGATAGGCGATGGCGACGGTCGGAGAGCGGTTGACGCCCGCCGTACAGTGGAGATAGACCGTGTGGCCTTCTTCCAGCAGCCGGGCGAGTGCGGCCACGCATTCCGGCAGCCTCTCCCGAAGGTGTGACTCGTCGAAATCGCGAATGGGTACACGGCAGAGCTTGACGCCGCTGCCGTCATAAAGTTTCTCCAGCGGCTCTGCAAAGAATCTGTCCATCCGGAGGTCTTCATCCGTCTGCAGGTTGATCACTGCGGTGACGCCTTCGCGGTTCCGCAGCATTTCCACTTCGTGCGAGGACTCCAGAAACGTACCGACGAGAAGCCGCGGCTGAATACGGTTATAGTCGATCATTCGTCCGGCTTTCTCCGGGATAGCTCCTGCCGCAGAGAACGAGTTGAAGGTTGGGCAAGTCGTTTACCCGGGGGTGCTGGTGGAAGCCTGGACCTCTGCAGGGACGGGACTCTTCTCAAGCGCCAGATCAATGGCCTCGCGGATGGTCTTGACGTAACTGAGTTTCACGCCTTCCAGCATGCTGTCCTGCAGGTCCTCTTTGACGTTGGGCTCATTTTCAGCGGGCAGCAGGACTTCCTTGACGCCGGCTCTGCGCGCGGCCAGGACCTTTTCCTTGACGCCTCCGACGGGAAGGACCTGCCCGCTGAGGGTGATTTCGCCGGTCATTGCCACGTGCGGACGAATAGGCCGCTGGGTCAGCGCCGAAACCAGCGCGGACACCATGGTGATGCCCGCCGAGGGTCCGTCCTTGGGAATGGCGCCGGCGGGAACGTGGATGTGGATGTCCTGGTTCTGGAAGAAGTCCGGATCGATGCCGTATTCATTCGCGTGCGCGCGGACCCAGGCCAGCGCTGCCTGCATCGACTCCTGCATCACTTTGCCCACGTGGCCGGTCATGGTAAAGTTCTTGCCACCCTTCATGCAAGTGACTTCGACAAAGAGGATGTCGCCTCCCGAAGGAGTCCAGGCCAGTCCCACTGCGACGCCCGGCTGGCGGGTGCGTTCAAGCAGTTCCGTCTCCATGCGAAACCGCTGGACGCCAAGAAATTCTGCTAGGTTTTCGGGCGTCACGGTCAGTTTTTCCGGATGGCCTTCGGCGATCTTGCGGGCCTGCTTCCGGCAGAGCGTGGCGATTTCGCGCTCCAGGTTGCGCACGCCCGCCTCGCGGGTGTAATGACGGCTGATGGCGGCAATGGCTTCGCGGGTAAACTCGATCTGCTCCCCCAGCTTGATGCCATGTTCCTCGGTCTGTTTGGGGATCAGGTGCCGGATGGCAATCTCAACCTTTTCTTCCTCCGTATAACCCTGAAGGTCCAGCATCTCCATGCGGTCGAGGAGCGGCGGCGGGATGGTATCCAGCACGTTGGCCGTGCAGATAAACAGCACCTTCGAGAGGTCAAACTGCACGTCGAGATAGTTGTCGCGGAAGTGCGAGTTCTGTTCCGGGTCGAGCACTTCCAGCAGTGCGGAAGACGGATCGCCCCGGAAGTCGCGCCCGATCTTGTCCACCTCGTCCAGCATGAAGACAGGATCGCGGGTTTCGGCGCGGCGGATACCCTGCATGATCTGGCCGGGAAGGGCGCCGATGTAAGTCCGGCGATGCCCGCGGATTTCCGCCTCGTCGTGGATTCCGCCGAGCGACATGCGGATAAACTTCCGGTCCAGCGCCTTGGCGATGGATTTGCCGAGCGACGTTTTCCCCACTCCGGGCGGTCCCACAAAGCAGAGCAGGGGACCTTTCATTTCGGGCTTCAATTGCAGGACGGCCAGGTAGTCGAGGATTCTTTCCTTGATCTTTTCCAGGTCGTAATGATCGTTTTCGAGCACCTCTTTGGCTTTGGTGACGTCCACCTTCAGCTCGCTGATTTTCTGCCAGGGCAGCACCACCAGCCAGTCCAGGTAAGTGCGGGTGACGTGATAGTCGGCGGCGGCGGGCGACATCTTGGACAGGCGGTTCAGTTCGCGCAGCGCTTCCTTGCGGGCTTCTTCCGTCATGCCCGCAGCCTCGATCTTCTTGCGCAGCTCTTCAATTTCCTGATGCTCGTCCGCCTCGCCCAGTTCTTTCTGGATGGCCTTCATCTGCTCGCGCAGGTAATACTCGCGCTGACTCTGTGTCACCTGGTCCTGAACATCAGACTGAATCTTGGAACGAAGCTGCAAGACCTCGACCTCGCGGGCCAGCAGGTGGTTCAGACGGTCGAGTCGGGCTTCCAAATCCAGGCTTTCCAGCAATTCCTGTTTTTCGGTGCTGGAGAGCGAGGGGAGATTGGCGGCGATAAAATCCGCCAGACGGCCCGGGTCGTCAATGTTCATCACCACCGTCTGCAGGTCGTCGGAAAGCGTCGGGGAAAGCTGCACGGCCTGCTGGAACAACGTGGTGACGCTGCGGACCAGCGCATCGAAGTCGGCCTTCTTGTCTTCCGGAACGACGTCCGGGATCTGTTTGACCTTCGCCCGGATGAAAGGCTCCATCTGGAGAACTTCTTCCAGCGCGATCCTTTGCAGCCCCTCGACAAAGATGAACAGGCTCTGGGTGGGAAGCTTGATGATTTTGTGGACAAAGGCCACGGCGCCAATCTGGTAAAGGTCGGCGGGCTGGGGATTGTCCACGCGCGGGTCCCTTTGCGCGATGATGCCGACGAATTTTTCGCCTTCCGGCAGGGAATTGATCAGCTCCAACGAGCTTTCCCTGCCCACCGTCAGCGGCAAAATCGCATTCGGAAACAGGACCGTATCCCGAACCGGTAAAATGGCCAGATTTTCAAAATCGGCGGTCTTCTTTATTTTTTCGCTCATCTTCAGGCATCCCCGGACAGACGAATTTGGGTGGTGCTTTCAACTGCGCGTTTGCATTCTACCAAAACCTTCTTCGCTGCCAACATATTACCACGCAGGATTTACAGGGGGAGGCTCTCAGGCTGCTTCGATTGAGGAACCAACCGAAGTGTTCTGTTCCAGACCTCTTGTGGCTTTTAACCCCCAGACATCTATTGATGCGCCCGTTGAGGAAAGGGTTCATGGGTGGATTCGCGGCCATGCAGAAAGGAGACCGGGCAGGGACCAGGGTGGCCGGAAAGACCGTGAAAATGAGTTATGCGGCTAGATGGTGTGCCGGATTTTCTCCGGTTCGTTTTCGGTTCGTTTTTTCGCCATCATTTATTTTCAACAACATGGCCCGGTTCGTTCTCAGGTTCGTTTTTTCCACAGCTATGTATTTTCAACAACTTCCCCGCTTCGTTTTCCGGTTCGTTCCGGTTCGTTTTTTTCGCCGATCCTTTGTTTTCAATAACCTCTCCGGTTCGTTTTTCAAAATAACATCTTTTTGTTGTCCCATCCGTCTCAAATCCCGCCGCACGTCGGCATTTTAAAGACTACCATGCTAGCCGACAAATGTCAAGCAAATTCTGCCTTTGCGCAATGATGGGGTTGCCTGGGCCTGCGCCATTGCGCACGTCCGCGTATCGATTGTGTGGCATAATCTGGGCCATGAAAATTCTGATTTCCGGAGCGGGAATCGCCGGACCGACTCTAGCCTTCTGGCTGGCCCGTTACGGTTTTGAGCCCACGCTCATCGAAGCGGCGCCCCGGTTTCGCACCGGCGGCTACATGATCGACTTCTGGGGCGCGGGCTTTGATATCGCGCAGCGGATGGGGGTGTCGGAGGAAATCGGCAGCAAGGGGTACAAAATCAGGGAGCTTCGAGTTGTAGACGGCAAAGGGAAGAAGGTGGCGGGATTTCCGGTTGATGCTTTCTCCCGGATCACTCACGGTCGTTTTACGAGCCTTCCGCGAACGGACCTGGCACTGGCGATCTTCAACCGGCTCGAAGGCCGGGTGGAAACGATATTTGGAGACAGCGTGGACCGCATCGACCAGACTGAAAACGGCGTTCGAGTCACGGTGCAGAGCGGGGACGTGCGCAAATTCGATCTGGTGGTTGGCGCCGATGGGCTCCATTCCCGGGTGCGCGAGCTGGTCTTTGGAGAAGAAAGCCGGTTTGAAAGTTATCTGGGATTCAAAGCCGCGGCTTTCCAGGTGCAAGGCTACACGCCAAGAGATGATCTCGTTTACATGTTGCACACGGAAGTCGGCCAACAGGTGGGACGATTTTCAATGCGTGGGGACCGGACGTTGTTTCTGTTTACTTTCAAGGATGACGATCCTGACATCCCGGCTGACGTTGCGGGTCAGAAGGCGCTGCTGCGAAAACGATTTGGCGCGACCCAATGGGAATGCCCCCGGATTCTGGAGGCGCTCGATGCCGCCGATGATTTCTATCTGGACCGCGTGAGCCAGATCCGGATGAATTCACGCCCGGAATTGTGGACCGCGGGACGGGTGACGCTGGTGGGCGATGCTGCCTGCTGCGTCTCCCTGCTGGCCGGGCAGGGAACGGCCCTGGCCATGATCGCTGCCTACATTCTAGCCGGCGAACTGCATCGTGCCGGCGGGGACTATGCCATGGCTTTTCGGAGATACCAGGAATTGTTCGCGCCCTTCGTCCTCAACAAGCAGAAGGCCGCCCTGCGTTTCGCGGGGTCCTTCGCGCCAAAATCGAAATGGGCGCTCTTTCTGCGCAATCAGATTTTTAATCTTCTGGCGGTTCCCTGGGTCGCGGATTTTGCCGTCGGACGGGACCTTGCCGACAAAATAACGCTTCCGGAATATTAGCCCCGGCAGCCACTCGCTCCGCATCAGTCGGGAGCAGAATGGCCAATCGCACTGTGCGCCTGCGGCCTTGGCGCTTCATCTCACAAACCCGCCAGCCTCGGTTCCGGCGAATGGCGGCAGGGGCGGCGCGCTGTTCAGGGCGATTTTAATCCCTCCACCTGGAGCTGTGATAAACTGGTGCCATCAATGAATTGCGGGGCGAAAAAAAACGTGGAATCAGAAATTCCTTCCTGGGCGGAAAGACTTGCCGCCCGGCTGACTGAGTCCAGCCAGGGTTGTGCCGGACTCGGGGAGCGGTGATTCCGTTCCTCTGTGCCCCGCTGATGAGGGTATACAGACCGCGCGGCCTCGATTGAGAGAAGGCCGCGAGAATCCGGCCCTAAGAAGGAGGCCGGGATGGGATCTTCACCTACAACAGCTAAAGGAGGCGCAATGCCATTTACTCTTCCTGATCTTACGTACGCAAGTGACGCGTTGGAACCTTACATCGACAAGATGACGATGGAAATTCACCATGACAAGCATCATGCCGGTTATGTGAATAACCTGAATAAAGCCATCGATTCGGTGCCCAATCTGGCCGGAAAGACTGTTGAGGAACTTCTGGCCAACAACTGTGCACTGGTGCCGGAAAACATCCGGACCGCCGTCCGCAACAACGGAGGCGGCCACGCCAACCACTCCATGTTCTGGGCGATCATGGGGCCCAAGAAGGGCGGCCAGCCCGGTGGTGCTCTGGCAGATGCCATCAAGAGCACTTTCGGCGGGTTCGACCAGTTCAAGGAAAAATTCTCGGCCGCCGCAGCCACCCGCTTCGGTTCGGGCTGGGCGTGGCTGGTGAAAGACGGTTCGGGCAAGCTGGACATCTATTCAACGGCTAACCAGGACAGTCCCCTGATGGAGGGCAAAAGCCCGGTGATGGGGCTCGACGTGTGGGAGCACGCTTACTACCTGAAATACCAGAACCGCCGCCCTGAGTACATCAAATCATGGTGGAGTGTGGTGGACTGGACGGCCGTTGAAAAACGGTTCGCCGGCGGAAAATAAATCGACTGGAAAGGGCGCAGGTTGCAGGGGAAAATTCCTGTGACCTGTTCGCCTTTTCAGACCGTCTGATACACAATGGAAGCCGCTGCTCGTTGCCATGGCCAGGATGACTGAAATCCTCGTGAACGGGAAGCGCCACGCGATTGACGCCGACGCGGAGGCTACTCTGTTGAGTGTTTTGCGTGACGACCTGGGCCTCACCGGAACCAAGTTTGGGTGCGGGGAAGGCCAGTGCCGTGCCTGCACGGTGTTGCTGGACGGAAAGCCCATCCACTCCTGCCTGACGCCCGTGGGCGATGCCGCCGGAAAGCAGATTACCACCATCGAAGGGCTGGCAAAGAACGGCCGGCTCCATCCCCTCCAGCAGGCTTTTCTTGACGCGGAAGCGCTGCAGTGCGGCTACTGCACTTCCGGCATGATCATGACTGCCGTGGCATTGCTGCGCGAGAATTCCAACCCTGACGAAAAGACCATTCGAGAGTTTATGCAAGGCAATATCTGCCGTTGCGGGACCTATCCGCGCATTGTTGAGGCCATCAAGCGTGCCGCAGCGACCATGAAGAAGTCTTAAGCATGAGCAAAAGGAACATTCCGGAATTCGCCATCGAGCCCGAGCGTTACGAGCTTCAGGAAGCTCCGCTGCATCAATTTAATCTGGACCGGCGCGACTTCTTCAAACTGGTCGGCGGCGGTGTGGCCGTTTTTCTGCTGCTGCCGAAAAGCCTGGCGCAGGAATCGGGCCGCAGAGGTTTCGGCTCCCGCGAGCCACTGCCGCAGAACATCGGCGCTTGGCTGCACATTGGCGAGAATGGCGCGGTGACGGTCTATACCGGAAAAGCGGAAATGGGACAGAACATCCGCACTTCGCTGACCCAGGCCGTGGCAGAAGAACTGCACGTGGAGGTTGGCGCCATCAGCCTGGTGATGGGCGATACCGATCTGACGCCCTTTGACATGGGAACGTTCGGTAGCCGCACCACGCCCACCATGAACAAACAGCTTCGGCAGGTGGCCTCTGTGGCGCGTGACGTGCTGGTTGGCTTGGCCGCCAGGCGATGGAAGGTTCCTCCTTCACTGCTGGTTGCCAAAGACGGCAAAGTCTTGCAGCCGAACAGTTCCCGCTCGGCGGCTTATGCTGAGCTCGCGCAGGGGCAGACACTGGCCCGGGCCATTGTCGAAAACGATCCGCTGACTCCCGCGAGTGAATGGAAGGTGGCCGGAACATCTGTTCCCAAAATTGATGGCCGGGCGTTTGTGACCGGTGAGCACCAGTACGCTTCTGACATCCGGCGCCCCGGCATGATGTTCGGCAAGATGGTGCGACCCTCCGCCTACGGAGCGACGCTGGAATCGCTTGATGTGTCCAAGGCAAAGGCCATGCCTGGCGTCACGGTGGTGCATGATGGAGATTTTGTGGGTGTCGTAGCCCCCAGCGAATTCGAAGCCAGTCGTGCCGCCGCTGCCATCCGGGCCAGATGGAAAACCACTCCGCAGCCTTCCAGCGCGGAACTGTTCGAATACCTGAGGGCACACGCCGAGCCGGGTGGGTCAGACGGGCGCGGTGATTATGAAGTGGGGTCAATGAAGGAAGGTCTGGCCACCGCACGGCACCGCCTGAAAGCCACTTACACCATCGCTTACATTCAGCACGCTCCGCTTGAGCCGCGGGCCGCAGTGGCGGAATGGGAAGACGGCAAACTGACCGCGTGGACCGGCTCGCAACGGCCGTTCGGCGTCGAGCAGCAACTGGAAGAAACTTTCCACCTTTCAGGAGGCAAATGCCGGGTGATTCTTCCCGATACGGGTGGGGCGTATGGCGGCAAGCATACCGGCGAGGCGGCCATCGAGGCGGCGCGGCTTGCGCGCGCGGCCGATAAACCCGTCAAGCTGGTGTGGACGCGCGAGGAAGAGTTTACCTGGGCGTATTTCCGCCCTTCCGGAGTCATTGAAATTACCAGCGGCGTCGACGGGCATGGCCTGCTGACCGCCTGGGAGTTCCACAACTATAATTCCGGCGGCTCGGCCATCCGTACGCCTTACGAGGTTCCCAACCAGCATATCCAGTTTCACCCCACGAAGGCTCCGCTGCGGCAGGGCTCCTACCGGTCGTTGGCCGCAACCGCCAACCACTTTGCGCGCGAATCGCATATGGATGAGCTGGCGCATAAGGCGAAAATGGACCCGCTGGAATTCCGGCTGAAGAATTTGAAAAACCAGCGGCTGAAGTTTGCTTTCACTGCTGCGGCAAACGCTTTTGGCTGGAACACCCGAAAGGCGCCCAAGGGTCACGGGTTTGGAGTAGGCGGCGGGGTTGAAAAAGGGGGCTACGTCGCCACCTGCGCCGAAGTTGCCGTGGACCGAAAGAGCGGCAACGTGCGAGTGGTGCGTGTGACCGCGGCTTTCGACTGTGGCGCCGTGGTAAATCCCGACGGCCTTCGGAACCAGATAGTGGGCGCCAACGTCATGGGCCTCGGCGGCGCTCTGTTTGAGGCCATCGAGTTCAAAGACGGCCGCATCACCAACGGCACATTCACGCAGTATCGCGTGCCACGGTTCCAGGACATTCCGGAAATTCAGCCGGTTCTGATCGATCGCAAGGACCAGCCTTCCGCGGGCGCCGGCGAAACGCCCATCTGCGGCCTCGCTCCCGCCATCGGCAACGCCATCTTTCACGCTACGGGCAGGCGCATCTATTCCATGCCTATGGTTCCGAACGGGCTGAAAAAAACTTAGTTCGCGCCCGCCCGGAACTTACCGTTATATAACCCCTGTCGAAGGATGCCAGGTTGCTGGCAGCGAGCCTGTTTACTTTTCACCCTCGGCCTGCGCCACCAGTTCCACGTCCACCGTGATTTTGATCTCGTCGCCCACCAGGACGCCACCGGTTTCGAGCGCCTGATTCCACGTGAGGCCAAAGTCTTTGCGGTTGATTTTCGTGGTGGCCGAAGCGCCAACTCGAGTAAATCCCCAGGGATCTTTCGTCGGCGGGGTCGGCCCTTCGACTTCCAGGGTGACTTCACGGGTCTCACCATGAATCGTCAGGTCACCTGTTACCTTCAGGCCGCCTGAGCTCCTTTCCGCCCTCTTCGACTTGAAGGTGATGGTCGGGTATTCCTCGACGTGGAAGAAGTCGGGACTTTTCAGGTGATTGTCGCGGTCGTGCTCGCGGGTGTTGATGGTGCTGACGTCAATCGCGGCCTCTGCAGAAAGAGTTTCAGGCTTCTGCGGGTCAAAAAGGATCCGCCCACTGATGCCCGTGAATTCTCCCTTAACGTTCGAAATCATCAGATGGCGAACGGAGAATTGCGCGTTGGAATGCGCCGGATCGATTTCCCATGTTCTGATTCCCTGTTTCACTGCCGGAGCTTGTTGAGTCTGTGCCATTTTGCACCTCCTGGTTGATAAGATGTCTGATGACGAATATCGTTACAACATATATTTGAGCAAATAAAAAGTCATCATTGGGGCGATCGCACCTTTTCGAGCAGAGAAGAAAGCTTTTTAAGGTCCTGCCCGGGCACGTGGCCAAAAAGGCTGCGGTGGAGTTCAGTCACGGGCTTGTCTAGAGATTTCAGAAGACGGAGTCCTTCCGAGGTGATTCGCGTTGTGACCACGCGACGGTCTCGGGTGTCCCGCGAGCGGATAATCAGCTTTCGCTTTTCCAGCCGGTCCAGCAGGCGGGTAATGTCGGGATCGTGGGTCACCATGCGTGCCGCCGCCTCACCGCAGGTAAGGCCGTGGCGTCCGGCGCCGCGCAGGATCCGAAGGACGTTATACTGGGTCCCGGAAAGGCCGGACGCGCGGAGTAGTTTTTCGACCTGCTGCGAAAGCGCGTCGCCCGTCCGCAGCAGGTTGAGATAGACTTCCTGCTCGACGCTCGAGAAGGGCGCCTTCTGTTTGATCTCGGCCTGGAGTGTCTTTGCCACAATTCGAATATATTCGTGATAACGACTAATGTCAAGAGGAATGTACGTGGGCGGAGGGACAGTTCGGTGTTCCCTCTCACAAGGGCAGGGCCCGACAGCGTCATTCAGGTCCTTGTTTCAGCCGCCGCAAGGCCCATTCGGCGTGTTCGCGGACGATGGGGTCCTCATGCCGGGAGAGTGTTTCGAGCCTGGGGATGAACCGACGGTCGCCGGAATTGCCCATCACCACGCAAAGGTTCCGCAGCCAGCCCTTGTATTTCGGACGCTTGATGGGCGAACTCGCAAAGACGCGGCGGAAATCTTCTGCGCTCAGTTCCGCAAGCGCGTCGAGCGGTGGACTAAACAGCGAGAAACCACGCGCCGGCGATGGATCCGTTTCCCCGCCGGATTCTGTATCCCCGGCGTCAGTCGAAGCTGCGAGGGTAATCTGCATGGGCTGGAATTCGGGCAGCGCTGTTGTGGCCGCGCCGGTGCGACCGAACCCTTTCTGTGCATTTTGGGAACTGACCGCTGAGGGCTGACTGCTGATGGCTGGTGTCTCGCTCCTGTTCCATGGACAAACGTCCTGGCAGATGTCGCAGCCAAAGAGGTTAAGGCCGATTTTCTCCCGGTACTTTTCCGGGATCGAGCCTTTCATCTCGATGTTGAAATAGGCGATGCAGCGGGAGGCGTCCATCACGTAAGGCCCGGTGAGCGCTCCGGTGGGGCAGGCGTCCAGGCAGCGCGTGCAGGAGCCGCAACGGTCGGGAGCGGGCAGGTCGGGTTCAATTGCCAGGCTGGTGAGGATGACGCCGAGGAAAAACCAGGACCCTTTTGAGGGGTTGATCAG
>JBAUWE010000358.1:0-7683 GCA_049583595.1 Terriglobia bacterium | reverse complement strand
GAAAAGCACAATATTGAATTTCTTTTTATCGAGGGACTCGCTTACGGCAAGCTCAACCAGAAGGCCAAGTCCCAGAAGGCGTTCGACGAAATGGTTCGCGTCGGAGGCCAGTCGCCGCAGATGTATCTGTTGCTGGGCAAACTCAACATCGACTTCTTTTACAACAAACAGGCAGCCCTTGAACTGAACAAAGCGATTGCGCAGGATCCCAAGCTGCCTTTCGCTCATTACAATCTTGGAGTTGTCTACCAGCGCCTTGGCGAGCTGGATCAAGCCGTCGAAGAGTACAAGAAGGAGATTGCCATCAGTCCTCGCGAGCCGTGGAGCTACGAAAACCTCGCCAAGATTACCCTCGATAGAGGGAATCCCGATGAAGCCATTCCATTGTTTCGTCGCGCTCTGTCCCTTTATTCCAAATTGTCGAACTCCTGGGCGGGTCTGGGGAGGGCGTATTCACAGAAAAGGCAGTTCGCTCAGGCAATCACTTCCTACCACCGGGCTTTGACGCTGGACCCTGATAATGCGAAGTTTCATTACCAACTTGGGCAGGCATACCTGAGGTCAGGTGAGAAAGCAGCCGCCCAAAAGGAATTTGCCGAAACCCGGAGTCTGCAAAAGAGTTCGGTGGAGCGACAGGCGGAGAGACTTTCCGGCAGACTGCCCGCGGCTGATGGTTCGGCACCATAAGCCTTGCCCCTCCAGGGCCAGGTCCCTGCTGGAAGAACTCGGAAAATTCTATGGATTCCCTGGACGGTTACAGCCACGATCATCCGCAACCGACGTTGCCCCATCTCCGATGGTGGGTTTGCGCCCTGCTTTTTTGCGGCACCACGATCAACTATATTGACCGCGGCACCATAGCCATTCTGGCGCCCCACCTGCAGCAGATTTTCCATTTTACTGAATCCGACTACGGCTGGATCATCGCCGCCTTCATGTGGGCCTATGCCATCGGCATGCTGATTTCGGGCGGCATCATCGACTGGTTGGGCACAAGGATCGGCTATGCGATTTCGATGGGGTGGTGGGGACTGGCCACCATCGGCCACGCGTTTGCGCGCGGCGTGCTTTCCTTCGGTGTTGCGCGGTTCATGCTGGGCGCGGGCGAAGCGGGCAACTTCCCGGCCTCCATCAAGGCCGTAGCGGAATGGTTCCCCAAGCGCGAGCGCGCGCTGGCCACCGGCATTTTCAATTCCGGAACCAACATCGGCAACGTCGTTGCCTATCCCCTGGTGGGCGTCATCCTGATCCACTGGGGGTGGAAAGCGGCCTTCATCGTCACCGGCCTGTTCGCGCTGGGGATCATGATGGTGTGGCTGGCGCTCTATCAGACGCCCAGGCTGCATCGCTGGCTGTCGCTGGAAGAGCTGAGGAAGATTGAACTGCGCGAGCCGGGTGAGGAAGAGGAGCCCGAGGCAAAGATCGAATGGCGCCGGTTGCTTCGCTACCGGCAGACGTGGGGCTTTGTTGCCGGCAAGTTTCTCACCGATCCTATCTGGTGGTTCTACATCTTTTGGCTGCCCAAGTACCTGGTGCAGGCGCGCGGATTCAGCATTGAACAGCTTGCGTGGTTTGGCACCATCCCCTTTATCGCTGCAAACATCGGTGGCGTGGGCGGCGGTTGGCTTTCCGGATTCCTGATGCGGCGGGGCTGGAGCGTGAACGCAGGCCGCAAAACCGCCATGGCCGTCTGCGCCTTTTCCATGCCGGCTGGCATTGCCGCTGTTTTGACCGGGAAAATCTGGCTGGCGTTGGTGCTGATTTCTGTTTCCACTTCCGCCCACCAGGGTTGGTCCGCCAACATCTTTACGCTGGCGTCGGACATCTTTCCTAAGCGCGACGTTGCGTCGGTGGTGGGAATTGGTGGAGCGGCGGGCGCCGTGGGCGGCATGATTATCGCTCCGCTGGCGGGCTACATCCTGCAGTTCACTCATTCGTACGTTCCGCTGTTCATCATCTGCGGCACCATGCATCCTCTGGCGCTCGGGCTGGTGCACCTGATCATCCCCAGAATCGAACCCATTGCCCACCCCGCGCAGTCCTGAATGCTGCATCGCATCTTTCCACGTCGTCAGGGTGCAATATGAGCCCGCGGCTTGACGCCGACTTTCCGGGGAGGCTGGCGGAAACTCCTGGCAATAGATGGCGAATGTCCTGTTATCATGTTGCCTGCCCATGGCGATGCAGCGTGAATGTGGACCGGCGGTAATCTTCTCTTCCAGTGGCACCTGACGCGTCGCCTGGAGGAGGATAGGCGCGAATGGGTTCAAGGCCTTGACTTTCATGCCCCCGGGGATGCCTTGCGGGAGTTCCATTATCCGTTCCAATCAATCGAGAGAAGGAGTCATCATGGCCAAACAGCAGGGGACTGAGTCTTCAAATTCGCAGATGGGCCGGCGAAAGTTTTTGCAAACCGGCGCGGGACTGGCCGCACTAGGAACGGTCAGCATGGCAGCAGATTCAAAGAGAATTCTAGGTGCAAACGATCGCGTCCGGGTTGCGGTTTGTGGCATTCGTAGCCGCGGCTACAACCATATTGAATGCTTTTCCAAAAACCCCAACGCTGAGGTGGCGGCCGTTTGTGACATCGATGAGAATGTGACCCGAAAGCGTCTCTCCGATATGGAGAAGGCGGGCTTCCCCAAGCCGAAAACTTACATTGATGTTCGCCGGGTGCTCGAAGACAAATCCATCGATGCAGTTTCAATTGCTACGCCCAACCACTGGCACAGTCTGATCGGCATCTGGGCCTGCCAGGCCGGCAAGGATGTTTACATCGAGAAGCCCTGCAGCCACAACTGGTGGGAAGGCCACCAGTTGGTTCAAGCTGCGAACCGCTATAACCGCATCGTCGAGCACGGCACGGAAGGACGTTCCAGCCTGGCGGTTCTGGAAGGCATCAGGAAGATCAGCGAAGGGCTGATCGGCGACGTCTATCTGGCTCGAGGCTTGTGCTTCAAGTGGCGGGACACCATCGGGCACGCACCTGTCAAGCCTGTTCCCGCTGGAGTGCACTACGATCTGTGGACCGGTCCGGCGCCCGTTCACGCCTTTACCCAAAACCGATTCCATTACAACTGGCACTGGTTGTGGTATTACGGCAACGGCGATATCGGCAATCAGGGCATTCACCAGGTGGACATAGCCCGGTGGGGTCTGGGAGTGGGCTTTCCGAACCGGGTTTCGGCGGTCGGCGGCCACTTCATGTTCGACGACGATCAGGAGACTCCGAACACGCTCAATTGCGCCTTCGAGTACGACATGCCCAACGGCAAGCGCAAGATGCTGGAGTTTGAAGTCCGTCACTGGATGACCAACCATGAAGCGACGATCGGCGCCTGGCAGGACAAGAAAGCACGCGAGGCTGCCGGGAAATCGAGCCAGCACAGGGTGGAGGCGCTGGCAGGAAGCCGGAATACCGTCGGCGACATTTTCTACGGGTCCAAAGGCTACCTGGCGATGGATGAAGATGATGACAAGTATAGCGTCTGGCTGGGCAAGGCGGCTGAGCCGGGGCCCGGCAACGACGTGGGCGGCAACTTCTCAAAAGCCAACCAGTCGCATTTTGACAACTTCGTCGAATGCGTCCGCAGCCGCCGCAAGCAAGACCAGCACGCGCCCATCGAAGAGGGCCATATCTCGTGCACACTGGTGCATCTGGCGAATGCATCGTATCGCCTGAGACGTCCGGTCGATTTCGATCCTGAGAGCCAGACGGTCATCAACGATCCGGAAGCCGATCTCATCCTGCGCGACGGCGACCGCAGATACCGTGCACCGTTTGTTGTCCCGGAAGAGGTTTGATCAGCCTGGAAGAGGGTCCGAGGCCCTGAAGACTGTTCGCTTATAGTCTGAAACACCGCGCCTGCGGGCCCCCGGGCAGGAGCGGGCTGATGTTGTGGCTTGCAGGGCCAATGGTGGCCACAGGTTTAGCCGACTTAAAGGGGATATCTTCCACACTCGCGGACGGCCTCATACAACGCCAGGACGTTCTCAACCGGCACTCGGGTCTGCACGTTGTGCGTGGGGTTGAAAACGTACCCCCCGGACTGCCCGAAAATCTTCAGCCGCGAGCAAACTTCCTGCCGAACTTCCTCGGGCGTGCCGAAAGGAAGCGTGCGCTGCGTGTCAACGCCGCCGCCCCAGAAGGTTACGCGGTCGCCAAACTCTTTCTTCAGTTCTTCCGGCGCCATGCCCGCAGCAGAGCACTGGACCGGATTGATGATTTCGAAACCCGCGTCGATAAAGTCAGGGAGCAGCGCCCGGACCGACCCGCAGGAATGGATGAAGCACTTCCACTGAGTATTCTTATGGATCCAGCTGGTAACTTCCTGGTGGAACGGCTTGAAGAGGTCGTGGTAGGTTTTCGGCGAGATAAAGGGTCCGTTCTGCTGGCCGAAGTCGGTTCCTGTAACATAGACGGCCGTCACGCGATTCCCGACCGCGGCAAAGATCTTTTCCAGGTTCCTGATGCCGATCTCGCACTGGCGCTCAAAGATCTTGTAAACGTGGTCGCGGCGCGTTACGGTGCTGATGTACCACTCCTCGATGTCACGAATGCCTTTCGGATATTTGACTCCGGGGCCCGGAACATTCGCAATATCGCCGAAACCCGTCCCTCCAAAGTTGGCCAGGATGGCCTTGTCCGTCTGGGTATATAACCGTTCCGCTTCAAGTCGGAGGTGTTCGAGATCGTCGTCAGCAATGGGACCAAATTCTTCCAGGTTGTCTTCCACGTTGAGCGCGTTTTCGTCAATGGGCGGCTGGCGCACAATGGAATCAAAGTAGAACCCGCCCTTCGGCATGCGGGCGCTGGGCGGAACGGACTTGTCCCCTCCGGGGTGCATCAGGATATCGCCATTAGCGTCCGGCTCGGTGTTAAAGCCCCCGGGAACCAGAACCGGCGTACCTTCGAAAGTCGTCCAGGGTTTCCAGTCGTCGTTCTTGAAGCCGAACTTGGTGGTTGGTTTTGCGAGCCCCGCCACGTCGACCCCGAGCGCCTCCATCAGGTCGGGCTTGATTTCCCCCAGCATCTGGGAAGGCTCCATGACTTTGACGGGCGTTCCAGGTTCGTCCAGGTGGAGCGTCTGTCGAAGCTTGTAAACCGTGTCAACGTGCATTCCGGTTACTGTACACGCGCCCAGGTCAAGAGGAACGCGGTCCGGTTCCTTGTGCTCCATCACCCTCTGAACGCGTTCTCGTGAAGTCATTGGTCGTCTCCTCTAAACTTGCCAGGTTCACCGTGCCGGCATTCGTGAGTTACCGTCGTTCCTTGCCTGGTCATACAGGGCGCTGGCCCTCCGCACTGGCTGATCTGGCTTGACCCATGGCCTGGTGGCACTTTCGCCAGGGCGCCCTTATCCTCCAGGCACCCCCATCGTACTCATCGAATTTCCACGACCATCGAATGGCTCGCTGGAGTCCTCTCAGGAGTAAATCGGATTAAGGCTCAATCCGCGGGCTTCAAGTTTCGAGAGGTCTGATCATCCGAATCCGTGAACCAGGCTTCCGAGGCTTCAGAATCTGCAAAACGACGCGTCCCCACTTCCCGAATGGCCGTATCCGGCACTGCATGCAACGGGGTGTAGCGCGGATGCTGCGACTCCTTGTAAGGATCGTTGCGGGCGGCATTATAGCAACAAATCATGGACCATCGTGGCGACTCTGACCGGTTTTGGTCAGACCGATGCAGCAGATTGCAGTCAAAGAACAAAGCGTCGCCGGGTTTCATTTCGACAAAGCTGATCGGGAATCGCTGGAGGACCTCCTTGAGCCGTTCCGGATCAACCCCGGCCTGGTCGCCTGTCAGAACATGGTCCAGGCGTCCCATACGATGCGACCCTTCAACCACCTGGAGGCAGCCATTCTCAGGAGTCGCCGGATCAATTGCGATAAAAACACTGCAAAGCAATGGGAACAATACGCCGTTGTGATACCAGTAGCCGTAGTCCTGATGCCACGTCCACGCTCCGCCGACCTTCGGGTCCTTCATGATCATCTTGGAGTGGTAGTGATAGACTTCGCCTCCAAGCAAAAGTTCCACAGAGCGAACGATCGATTCGCATCGGGCGAACGTTCCATAGATCGTATCGCCGGGATGATTCCAAAGGGAAAGGCGGACCGTCCCTCCCTCCCCGTCGCGGCGCCCCACAGCGTGGGCATCGAGCTCCTTGTCCTTCTTTGCTGCACGTCGCAAGAAACCGATTTCCTCCCGGCCGAACATCTGTTGGACGACGACAAACCCATTCTCCCGGTACAGAGTAACTTCAGAATCGGTTAGAGGACCGCGGGCCATTAACACCTCCTTGTGCGCGTACGGCACCAGCCAGGGCAGAGCCTCCCGCACTGCTGCCGGTGAATGTAAAGCGTATCTGATTTAGATTCCATGTAAGAGCCTTTTAGTACAAAGGAACCTGGATGTCAATGAAGGTCTCCCCGATTTAGGTCCACCTGGGGAGTGAAACTTCCGGGTCTTGCAGAACCCACCTCCCTGGGATTTTGTGCAATCAGCGATTTAGCCGCTTTCATCAGACTTGAAAAGGCTGGCGTCGGCGGTTGAACTCCGTCCCGCGGCACCGGCAAAAGTGCGGGTTTATCTCAAATGTCGGCAGAATATCGAGTCCGGCTAAAGGTCGCGATTGACTCTCTGGCTGTGGAGAGTGGATGTATCCATCCAATCGAATTTATCTTCTCGCGCCGGAAGGTGATGCTCAGCCGCGTAATGGTTCCTGACTGCCTGAACCTGATGAAACCATTCGCCGAAAGGCAGCGAGAATTCCCGGTCAAGCATGTAACCCAACCCGGATTGACGGCGACGCGCCTGCGCACTGGTGGCAACCGAGACGAAGCTCTGCGGGTCACGCGCCACGTGGCGTCCGTTGGCTTCCCGTACTCGTGGGAATATGCTCTTGTACCAGACCTTCGTCGTATCATGGAGCACCTGGTTGCGCCCATCGCGGATGGCTTTTGCGGCATCCAGCGCACCGTCGAGCTCTCTGATGGCATCCTGATAGTGCAACCCCGCCGCTTGCTCCCGGGCATTTTCAAGATGCTTGCTGATTCCTTCCAACCCTTGCAGCATCTTCAGGTTCTGGCGGCAGATCTCGGACAGGGAGAGATAAACCTCCAGGTTGTACCGGTTGAACTGGACGGAAGGAAGCTTCGTGTAAAGCAGGTCCAACAACTCGTCATTTTCGCCAAGAAATTTTTCGGCCAGTTGCATGCGGCGCGCATTTTCCTGGCTCCAGTCGCGCGCGAGGTGAAGATAGTCCGCGGAGGGCACTGGCGGAAGCGGAAGTGTCTCGATGTGAGGCACAAACGGCCCGATGCCGTAAGAGTAGCCGAAAATCAACGGCAATTGATCGGACGCCTTGCTGTCCCAGCTGGAGGCAAAGAATTGCGCCTGCGCGCTTAGCAGCTGGTAGAGGCGGCCCATGCCGCTTGATCCCTTCCCGTAAAAAAGCCGGTAGAAATCATGCTCTATTTCCTGCGGGCCAGGTGATGCCGGATGCCAGGCAGCCGCAGCCCCCACCGCGTACCCAAGCCAGTAGGTTTCCGGGTGCGGTCCCAGGTCACCCCAGGCATAAATATCCACGCCCATCACCTCGGCCTCCCGGCGCCCCGAGGTGTAGGAAATTTCATTAAAAACCTGCGTGTCCTGCCCCTCGGTCTGGATGTGTGGAT
>JBAUWE010000357.1:0-1545 GCA_049583595.1 Terriglobia bacterium | reverse complement strand
GCTTTATGCTGATAGCAACAAGTTTGGTTATGCTAATGACACCCGGCTTAGCCTTCTTTTACGGAGGGCTTGTTGGTAGAAAAAATGTGCTTGGCATAATGATTCAAAGTTTTGTTTCACTAGGATGGACAACAGTGCTTTGGTTTGCATTTGGCTACTCACTTTGTTTTAGTGGTGGAGAAGGTGGCGTGATAGGCAATTTAAATATGATGTTTCTATCAGGAACAAATTTGAGTTCCGTTTTTATGGGCAACAGCCAAATTCCGTTGTATGCATTTGTTGCTTATCAAATGATGTTTGCAATTATTACTCCGGCTTTAATAACAGGAGCCTTTGCAAATAGAGTTCACTTTCCAGCTTATATGATATTTTTAACTTTGTGGTTAATCGGTGTTTACTTCCCGTTAGTTCACATGGTATGGGGTGGTGGGCTTTTAGCAAAATGGGGAGTTTTAGATTTTGCAGGCGGAATTGTAGTTCATGCTAGTGCGGGTTTGGCTGCTTTGGCTTCTGTGTTTTATGTAGGAAAAAGAAATGTATTAACCAGAGGCCCTCATAGCATTCCATTAGTTGCTTTAGGAACCGGTTTGCTTTGGTTTGGATGGTACGGGTTTAATGCCGGTAGCGAATTAAAAGTAGATACTGTTACAGTTACTGCATTTTTAAACACAGATGTTGCTGCTTCTTTTGCTGCAATCACCTGGTTATTTTTAGCGTGGATACTGGAAAAGAAACCGAAGTTTGTTGGACTGCTGACGGGTTCCGTTGCCGGTTTAGCTACAATTACACCCGCGGCAGGTTTTGTAACCGTTAGTGATGCTGCCATTATTGGAATAGTCTCCGGTGTTGTTTGCTACTATGCAGTTGCTTTGAAAAACAAGCTTAAGTGGGACGATGCCTTAGATGTTTGGGGAGTTCATGGTGTTGGTGGAACTATTGGAATAATTATGTTAGGCCTTTTTGCATCCAAAGCTGTTAATCCAATGGTAACAGTGGAAGGATTATTTGTTGGAGGGTCAGCAGAATTTTTTATCAAACAATTAGTTTCCGTGGCAGCGGTTTGTGCATATTGTTTTATTTTTACTTACATAATGCTTAAAGTAATAAATTTAATTACACCTGTTAAAGTTACTAAAGCAGAAGAAGAGGCAGGAATGGATGTATCTCTTCATGGTGAGATTGCTTATGAGCAGGATTAGAATAAATTTATTGCAGTGATTAATCTCATGCCCCGCATATTTAATGCGGGGCATATCTTTAAATTCTCTCCTTAAATAATTAATTTCATTATACCTAAACAAATTAGAGATTTTAGCTGTTTGCTTAATAAAGTAAGAAATATTTCATAAGTTTTATAAAATTTTCTTGATTTGCAATTAATAACATTATATATTTAGACCCACAAAAAATATTCGCCTTAAAAAATAAGGAATAATATGCTGGACGACTTAGATATTAAAATATTGAACACTCTCCAACGAGGCGGCAGGACGAAAAGAAATCAACTTGCCGAGGAAGTGGGGTTATCAATCCCATCAGTAAGTG
>JBAUWE010000356.1:0-4695 GCA_049583595.1 Terriglobia bacterium | reverse complement strand
GCCCCGGGGGTTGGGCATCGATGAGAATTGGCCAGCAATTTTTACATTGCATATCAATCTGATAAGACCTGTGCGGATAAACGAATTGAATATGTGTTTCGGGCCCCTTGACCTGTTGGTCTGCTGAATGCGTCTGAAATTCTAGCCGGGTTTGGGAATGTGCCGTGGCGTTGCTTTTGTCTCTTGTCGCAGAAGTGAGCGATGAAGGGCTGGGCGGTACCCAGCGCGCTTGTCTCCGAAACTACTGAAAGGAGTGTCTAGTATGAAAACCACCGTAGGCTTCATTTGGATCTCATGTCTGCTGCTCCTTGTTTTTCCGTTTACGGCCCTCAGCCAGGTCTCAGCGGTAAGCGGTTCACTTGCCGGCACGGTATACGACACCAGTGGCGCAGTCATTCCCACCGCAAACGTGACCATTGTGGGCCCCACGGGCAACCAGGTCCAGAATACTGATTCGCAAGGCAGCTTCATTTTTCGTGACCTGGTTCCTGGCAGCTACGATCTGAGAGTGGAGAAATCCGGGTTCAAGGCTTACAAGGCTTCCGGCGCGCAAGTGAATGTGAACCAGACGACCACCGTCCACGTGACATTGACAGTGGGTGCTGCGACGCAAACCGTGGAGGTCAGTTCTCCAGCGGTGCGGATAGACACCGATTCAACAAATGTCACCACCCACGTCACGGACGCGGCCTATTCCAAACTCCCGCTTGATCGAAATGTGGCAGGGCTTTTTTACATTGCGGCCGGCGTGGCGGGCGGCGGCGGCACCGGATATTCCAACCCTTCCATTTCCGGGGCCTCGGGCCTGGAAAACCTGTACGTGGCTGACGGTGTCAACATCACAGACGCCGGCTACAGCGCACTCGGCGTCTACAGCGGAGAGTATGGCCCGGTCGGCACGGGCATTAACATGTCGTTTGTTAAGGAAGTGAACATCAAGACCGCAGGATTCGAGCCGCAATACGGCAAGGCCACCGGCGGTGTCGTGCAAATTGTTACCAAGTCGGGCACCGATCGCTACCACGGGGCATTGACCGGCTTCTTTCAGCCCAAGGGCTTTGAGGCAACACGGCTTCAGCCCGATGATTTCAACCTGTCGAACACCTACGGGAAGGCGCTTCACAAGGAAGGGTATGACGTGGCGGGAGAGTTTGGCGGCCCCGTGCCTGGAGTCAGGAAGCACCTCTTTTTCTATGGTTCATTTGACCCCACCTGGAACAGGATTTATAGCCTGGCGCCGACCGCTTCGGCGCTCTTTCAGCATGGGCCCTATGAGATTCGGACCAATACCTATAGTTACGCCAGCAAGGTAACCTATCGAGTCAATGACAATCACCAGCTCCACTTTTCCTTTTTCGGGGACCCGTCTCATACCAGCAACAGCCCCTGGCGCAGCCTCACGGCAGATAACAACACCCGGTTCAGCAATTGGCGATTCGGAAGTAAGAACATGGTCGGCCACTATACCGGCACTCTCTCGCCCACCTGGCTGATCAGCGCCGACTTCTCCTGGAACCACAATGACTTTACCGAATTTCCCACGACAAACCTCAGCGAGATCGTTGACCAGACTCAAACGGATGGTTTGCCCGGCCAAAGGGGCGAGTTTACTCCCGTCGGGCTGGGGTTCGAGCAAAACACGAAGGCGAATACCTACGGCCTCGACGTGGCCACCACCAAGACGTATGACTTTGCGGGCGGCCACACCTTGAAGCTCGGGTATCATTATGAAAAGAACCAATACGATGGTGAACGCCTCTACAGCGGCCCCAATAGCCCCATTCCGGCCACCAATGCCACCGGCGTGCCCATCACCGATCTGGGTGTCCCCGAAGCTGCGGTTGGCCAGCCGACGAACGCCCTGTATTATCTGCAAATCCAGGACTCCACCTGCACTCTCTGCCCGTTGATGGACGTGCCGGGATTGGGAATGGCTCCCGTTGCGCTGCGGCAACGACGAGGCCTGTGGGGCCCGCCCGACTTCCAGACGAGCAGCGACTACCACGCCGCCTACGTGGAAGACATCTGGAAATTGGACCCGCACCTGACGCTGGATCTGGGGTTGAGGTGGGAGCAGCAACGGATGACCGGGATTGCTACCCACTATTCCTTCACCGACAACTGGCTGCCTCGCATCGGTGTTACCTGGGACCCAACGGGCAGCCGCAAGACAAAAATCTACGCAAACTTCGCCCGTTACGATTACGTGCTCCCGTTAGACATGGCCCTGAGGTCGTTGAGTAGCGAGCTGGACTTCCAGAACGGCTACTTCGCACCCGATTTCACTACGAACGGGAGCGGCCAGCGAGTTGTTACCATCAACCAGTATGGAACTGTAACGCCCATCCTGGACGCAGCACACCTGCTGACCGGCGCGGACGGAGGAGTGGGAACCGGCATCGGTGTCTCACAGCAGGCGGTAGGGACGGCGATCTACCCCGGGACAAAAATGGAGTACAACGACGAGTATATGGTTGGCATTGACCGGGAAATTCCTCATGGTGTGGTGTTCAGCGCCCGGTACATCAGCCGGCGGCTGAAGCGGATCATCGAAGACGGGAGTTCACTGCCGCCCGAAATTTATGACGTCAGCCCAACGTATGACTACGTCATCGGAAACCTTGGTGCCAACACCGACATCTTCACCAACCCCATCGAGCACGTCTACACACCTCAATTCGACGGGGGTGGCAACGTCCTGTTAAGTAGTGTTCCGTCAGCATGCTTCGCTTCGGACGGAACCGTGCCCTACAACGCCGTCAACGTGACAGACTCCCTGGGAAATGTCGTGGGCAGCGCTTGCTTCAATCCCTTCGGCACCAATGGTTTGACACCCGGAGTTCCTACTCCGGACGGCGTTCCTGACGGCTTCGCCGCTCCAATTCGAAACTACGATGCGGTGGAAATCGGATTCAACAAGTCCTTCAGCAACAACTGGCTGGTGCGCACCAACTGGCGCATTGCCAGGCTCAGCGGAAATTATGAGGGAGCGTACCGCAACGACAACCGCCAGGATGACCCCGGCATCAGTTCGCTCTATGACTTTACGGCGGGCCAGTTGAACCTGCTGGGCGATCAGTTTAAGCCTGGACCGCTCAACACGGACAGGCTCCACATCGTCAATTTTTACGCCGCTTACGTCGTCCCGGGTGGATTGATCAAAGGTCTCACGATGGGTCCGGGAATTACCTTGCAGAGCGGCTTGCCCATTAGCAAGCTGGCGGCGCATCCCGCCTACCAGAACGCAGGCGAAGTCCCGCTGGGTGGCCGCGGCTCGCTGGGCCGGACGCCGGTGACTGGACAGGTCAATCTGCACCTCAGCTATCCTTTCAAGATCTCGGAGAAGGTCAACCTGGTCGCGGGATGGGACTTCTTCAACATCGGAAATACGCGCACCATCCAATACCTCAACCAGGATGTGGATCTTGGATACCTCACACCGAATGCAGACTTCCTGAAGCCGTACGCACATTCAGCAACTGCCACAACGGATATCAATAACCCCACGTTTCAGGCTCCGTTCAGCATGCGTGGAATGGTACGACTGGAGTTCTGAGGCACTTAACCTGGAA
Source organism: Terriglobia bacterium (assembly GCA_049583595.1). Taxonomy (GTDB): domain Bacteria; phylum Acidobacteriota; class Terriglobia; order UBA7540; family UBA7540; genus SCRD01. The sequence continues at coordinate 1,123 of JBAUWE010000356.1, read as the reverse complement.
AAGCCGAGGGAGGGCGGTTTCCGCCCTCTCTTGTTTTTCCTGCGGCACTGTCCCATGAGCGGCGAAAAACGCCGGCGGCAGCCCGGCGCTAATGCAGCGATTGTTGCTTTCCTTCGCAAACCTCAGGTGCCCGCGAGGCGCTCGATGAAGCCGATTCGCAGTGAGATTGCTTTCCTGCTGTTGGCCGGGCTGTTGCTTTGTGCCGGGACTTCATGGCCGCAGGGAATTCAGGGTGGTCGCACTATGCCGGTCCAGATCCGCGGGCAGGTGCGCTATCCGAGCGGCGCGGCTGTCCGGCAAATCGTCATGATCACGATTGAAGACGCTGGCAGTGGAAGCCTTGTCGCCCAGCTCCAGACGGACACCCATGGGACATTCCAGGTAAATTCGATTCCCCAGGCGGCTTACACGGTCACCGCTCACCAGCCTGGATACCGGGATGATTCCCAGCAGGTTGATCTGCGCACCATCACCACTGCCTATGTCGAGTTGACCCTTGTGCCGCTGCCGGCCAATAAGGTGATAGGTAAAGGACCGGCTTCGCCTGGCGTGACCGTTTCCGCGGCGGAACTGGCCCTTCCGGAGGCGACCCGGCAGGAATTTGAAAAAGCCCGCCAATTGGTCATGCAGGAACACCAGCCGAAGGAGGCCATCCCTCACTTGCGGAAGGTAGTCCAACAGGTGCCGTCGTTTGCTGAAGCCTATCTGCTTCTGGGCACAGCCCGGATGGATTTGCATCGTTGGAAGGATGCCGAAACAGCGCTCGAGCAGGCTGTCTCACTGGATCATAAGGCCGGCTCCGCGTTTCTGGCGCTCGGGGCCTGCTACAACCAGGAACACAAGTTTTCCCAGGCAGAAAAACCGCTGCTGCAAGGGCTCAGGCTGGCTCCGCAGTCCGCGACGGGCCATTATGAATTGGCTCGAGCCTATTGGGGCCAGAACCGCTGGCAGGACGCCGCCCCGCACGCCCGGAAAGCCGTGCAGTTGCAACCCACTTTGGCTCCCGCGTACGTTGTGCTGGGTAACGTCATGTTGCGGGAGAGGAACGCTCCGGACGCCTTGAAGGCTTTCAAGGAATATCTCCGCCTTGAACCAAAGGGCGCCATGGCAGGGTCCGTTGCGG
>JBAUWE010000355.1:0-7552 GCA_049583595.1 Terriglobia bacterium | reverse complement strand
AGGCACCACCGCCCTCCAATTGAAAACGGGTTTACGACATGGGGCACTCCGTTATAAGGGTAGTCAAAGGCCTGGCCGTCAAAGCCCCAGGCACCGTTGTAATAGTCTTCAGACCCGGTGCCCGTGGTCACGGGTTCCTTGCTCCCGTCAACAAACAGCATGTCATCGCCTTCGCCCCACCAGCCATTCTGATTCAGGACAATCCCCTGCGTGACACCCACCAGGTGCCCCCGCCCCTCGGCCTCCATGAAAACGTAGTTGTTTGTCCCCAGCAAATTCTTTTCCTCCGCTGTCTTCCAGCCGGGGCAGGGTGCTGACTGACGGTATTGGGCATGGAAATAAGAGGCGTTTTCGGGCAGGCTCGGAAGAAGCTGATAGTCGATGTTCCAATAGTAGGAGCCCACAGGCTTTTCACTTTCGCTGGTCACCGTGATGAGCGCAGACTTCCGAAACGGCATGGGGAAATAAGCATTCAGCGCCTTGACGGGTGAGACCGTCAGGAGGGCCGACTGATAGAGGAAATACTCGCCCAGATTCAGGCCAAAGAAATCCCCCACGGGAACCTCGACACTCGGCTCCGTTTCGCCGTCCCAGTACATGCGGAGAATCAATCTCTTCAGGTGCTGGGAATCCTCGCTGGCAATGGTGAACCAGATGTGGCTCACCATGCCGGGCCCCCGGGAGCTCAGCAACGTCATCGTCTCACCCGGCTGAAGGGGGCGGGCATCCTGGTTGCCGCCTGTGCGATCGTAGCTGGAAGCCTTGGCGGTCCGGTAATTTCGCAACAGAGCAAGATTCATCTCATGGGGCCAAGAAGCCCCACCGCCCGATTCCGGCGTGGCTGCTGATGCGGCCTTGCCGCCCAGCCCGAGCAGTCCCGCCGATGCAGCCCCGTACAGGAGTAAGTCTCGCCGCTTCAGGGCATTTCCGTCTTTGTCTTTCATCTGTGATCTCCTCCCCTCATGAATGGTTGAATGCCGGGAACACTGGCACGTCCCATCAAACCGCTGATGATAGCTCGAGATGCAGGTCCTGGCCTGTAATCAGCGTCGAAAATCAGGGCCGCTCCCCTTTTCTCTTTTGTGCTTGCCGGAATCCATGAATACCGAATCGGCAAATCCCCACGTCTGGAAGGCATCTGGCCGCGCTGCTGGCTTTTCCGATTTTGATGCTTTCCCAACCCTCAACGAAGGCGACTGAACTTTCGAGAATATCTCAGAGGTTGAAAAATGCAAGGGCAACCAGGATGGAAGCATAGGGGCGAAGGCCTGCGACCGCTCAATTTCTGAGAGATATTTGATATACTTCCGCACTGCTCCCGTGTGCCGCAGCAGGTGGCTCGTCTTGAGGTCTCGCGGCACCGATGGGCGCGACAGGGACAAACCCTCAGCAAAGGGTTAAGGCGCAATTTGAGGTGGTATGCGAATACAAGTGGAGGGCCGGAATGCCCAAAGAATCCTGATGATTTCGCTGACGATGGGTCTTGTGCTGGCCACCGCATGGATTGCCAAAACCTACTTTGCTGGTCGTGCCGGGCACACGCTTACGATTGACAGCCTCCGCCTGGCCAGTCGCCTCGATCCAGGAAACTCCACCTACCATGTTCAGTTGGGCCGCCAGTATCAGTACAGCATTGCCGACCCCAGACCCGGCAAAGCCATCCAGCAGTTCCAGGAAGCCGTCAAGGCCAACTCCTATGATCCCCAGGCCTGGATCAACCTGGCAGCAGCCCACGAGTTCCAGGGCGATACGTCCAGGGCAGAAAAAGACCTGCAGCACGCTTCAACGCTGGCGCCCAACCTCCCCGGCTACCAGTGGACCATTGGGAATTATTTCCTGCTCCACGGAAATACCCAGGAAGCTTTTCGTCATTTGAAAGTGGTGCTGGCCGGTTCGCGGCAATACGATCGCACGGTTTTCAACGTAGCCTGGAAAGCCTCGGGCAATGCCGCCCAGATCCTCCAGAAACTCATCCCGAACAACCTTCCGGCCGAATTCAGTTATCTGAACTATCTGGTCACCGAGCGGCGAATCCCTGAGGCCGAGGCCGTGTGGAAACGCATTGCGACGGCCCCCGAAACCTTCGACCCTCATGAGACCTCAGGCTATATCGACACGCTGATCAAGACGGGCCGTGCCGACGCAGCTTACCAGGCATGGACGGACCTCCAGGGAAAAGGACTGATTCGCACGTCTCCAGGTGGACCCGATCAGAACCTGATAACCAACGGAAGCTTTGAGGACCCCCTACTGAATATGGGCTTCGGGTGGAGGATCCAGGATACTAAGGGAGTGTACGCAGGTCTGGACACAGCCACATTTCATTCGCCGGGACATTCCCTATCCGTGCAATTCACCGGAAATCAAAACCTGAATTATCATCAGATTTTCCAGTTTGTTAAGGTTTCGCCGAATCATAAGTACCAGCTGGATGCCTTCATGAAAACCCAGAACATTGCCAGCGACAGCGGGCCAAGCCTTGAAGTGGTTGACGCGTACGACCCTCGCGTGCTCCACAAATTCACCCCGGAGATGACAGGAACAAGCGGTGGCTGGAATCCCCTGAATATGGATTTCACAACAGGTCCCAAGACGCAATTGCTCCTGATACTGCTGGTCCGCCCACCCAGCAAGGCGGACGATGACACGGCCATCACCGGTAAAGTGTGGCTCGACGACGTCCAGATCTCTTCAGCGACAGAGTAAGAATCTGTTAGAAATCCCGATAGCCTGTACGCAAGGCAATGGATGCGTTGCTTTTGTGGTGAGCTCGCCGCCGGCGTCTGACAGGATAGCTACAGGTGAGGGAAATCCGTCTGGCAGTTGTTGCCGAACGTAAACGAATTGATCGTGAGGCCAGGGCGGGTGGGCAATAACTCCACTTTGTGGCTGCCGAACTTCGGGTTGGCCACCAGGTAATACATCCGAGGCTCGCGCACTTCGATGTAAGAATGCCCCTCAGCGTCGAACCGAACGTCAACTCCTTTGTTCTGCGCCGTCAGATCCTTCCCATCCTGGCGGATGTAAACACGAGAGGGATGTCCATGCTCAACGTTCATCACTGTGTACAATTCCCTTGCATGATAACGCATGACCAGTTCGTCCCCGGAAGGAGTCGTGCCCTTTTTCTTTCCGCGGTAAATCATGCCGTTGCCCTGGCCAGAACGTTGCCCGCTGTCGGTTTCCCATCGCCCCGAAACGGCTGCGTGTCCATCTTCCACGCTGGCCGGAAGGATGTAATTGATCGTCTTCCCTTTGTGGTAGCCCTGCTTGTTTGAAAGAATGCCCCGGTCTCCCCACTGGCCCACATACATCTCAGGAGTCGTGCCGCCACAGGAGGGCGCAAAAGCATTCTTTTCGGGAGGAATTGTGTAACTTGAAGGGAATTTCAACCCCGGATGAGCTTCCTTCAGGAGTTGCTGGATGGCATGCTCCAGGGCGCTGTCACCACCCTCCCCGGAGCGGTCATAGCGGATGTACCCTTTGGCGTCGATCAGGAACCGGTTGGGCCAGGTCGAATTATGATAGGCACGCCAGATCAGGAAGTGGCTGTCAACCACAACCGGGTAGGGCAGCCCAAACCGTTTCACCGCGGTCCTCACGTTCGAAGCTCGATAGGCGATGTCAAACTCCGGAGAATGGACGCCGATGATTTCAAAACCATACTTGTGATACCGCTCATACCACTTCTTGTTTTCAGCAAAAGTGCGGATGCAGTTGATGCAGGTGTATTCCCAGAAGTCGATCAGAACAACTTTACCCCTCAGCCTGGCCATGGTCAGGGGCGGCGAATCAATCCACTGCACACTCGCCGCCGCTGGAGACATCCGAGGTGCTGAAGTCCCCGGACCCTGCGGCACCCGAACCTCCGGCATCCCCCCGGCAGAACCGGTCGGGGTCGGAGGAAGGGAGGGCGGCGAAGGGAACTGTGATGTGGGAGACATTGCGCCCGGGAATTCCGGCGCCCGTTCGTGCATTTTGATCAGTACGGAAGAGTCAGGTTCCTGTGGCCACAGCACACTCGGCTTCACGATAAGCGCTGCGATACAACAGAGCAACGCAGCCCGGAGAAACCCGGTGTTGAACCTCTTCTCAATCAGCAAGCCTGTTTTGTGTTCAGACATGAATCTCTCCCGATCCCCGCCAGATGAATTCATGAAAGGGTCCCCATATACCATCTCTGCCTTTTAAGGCTACCATGGGTCCGCGTCCCGGGTTAACATTGGGTCAGGACAGAGTCCAAAGATTCATTACATATTTTATCGAATCCCCGGCAAAACCCATGCAGACCAATCTCGCAGTCGAGTTCATCCTCTGGTTACTGATCGCCGCATCCGTCATCGCTGTAGTGGCCGCCCGACTTCGTGTTCCCTACACGGTAGCACTGGTGCTGGGCGGCCTGGCTCTCGGCATGGTGCGCACTCCGTTCCTGCAGAATGTTACGGGTCTGCGGCCCGACTGGCTGACGCCCGAGATTGCATTGGTCATCTTCCTGCCCCCACTTCTGTTTGAGGGCAGCGTCAAGATCCAGTTCAGGCATCTGCGGGAAAACTTCATACCCATCCTGCTTCTGGCCAATATAGGTGTGCTGGTGGCCACCATCATCACCGGCTTTGTCATCCACTGGGAAGTCGGGCTGCCCATTATGTTCGGGTTGCTGTTCGGCGCCATCATTTCCGCCACAGACCCCATTTCTGTCCTGTCCATCTTCAAGAGTATGTCGGTCAGCAAGCGCCTTTCCGTCATTGTGGAAGGAGAAAGCCTGTTTAACGACGGAACCGCAGCCGTCCTCTTCGCTATTCTGCTGGCTGGAATCCAAACGGGCGACCTGGGAGTTCAAAGCGGGATCGAACGCTTTCTGGTGGTTGTCCTGGGTGGAGCAGCGGTCGGACTCACTTTCGGATACGCCATCAGCAAGGTCACTCAAAGAATCGACGAGCCCCGAATTGAGATCACGCTGACCACCATCCTGGCGTACAGCTCCTACCTGGTAGCGGATGGTCTCCACTTGTCAGGAGTCATCGCGACGGTGGCCGCCGGGCTCACCATCGGCAATTTCGGGGCCCGGGTCGGGATGAGCCCCCGCACCCGGGTGGCAATGTGGTCCTTTTGGGAGTACTTGTCGTTCGTGATCAATTCCATCGTCTTCCTGCTGATTGGTCTCGAAGTCCGGGTGACGGAAATCCTTCACTACTGGCAAGCAACGCTGCTGGCGATCGGTGCTGTGCTGCTGGGACGGGCTATTTCCGTGTATACCGTCGCTCCCATCAACAACATGTTTTCTGAAAAGATATCGCGCCGGTGGCAACACGTGCTGGTGTGGGGAGGCATGCACGGAGCCCTCTCGCTGGCCCTGGCCTTAAGCCTGGATCTGTCTTTCCCTTACCGCAATCAGATCCTGACCATGACCTTCGGCGCCGTAGCGTTTACCCTTATTGTGCAGGGCCTGACCATCAAGCCGCTCCTCCGCGCTCTCGGTGTTTCAAGCAACAAAGAGGACCTTTACGGCCGAGCGCGCGTACGTGAGATTGCGGTGGCGGCCGCTCAGGGGGAACTCGATTCCATGTTTCGCAGCCACCTGATTTCTCCCCCGGTCTATGAGCGGTATCGTCATGAGCTCGAAACTCAACTGGAAAAGGCTAAGAGCGATGTCACCGAAATCTACCGCAAGGATGAAAACCGGGCATCCGAGGAAATTCATTTGGCCAAAGTGCGGCTGATTGCCGCTGAGAAGAGTTCCATTGAAGAGGCCGTCCACGCGGGACTCATCTCCGCGCCATCGGCAAAAGGCATGATCGACGCCGCAGACAGGGAACTGGACCGCCTGACAAACCCGGACGAAAACCCCGAAAACTCAGGTTGACCACACCCGAACAGAAATCACCGGGCTTTCCGAGCAACAGCAGTTGGAATGTGCGGCACGAAGGCTTACAACCGGCTCTTTGATCAGGCGGGAGAGAGCCCCTGGACAAGCTGAGACAGACGCTGCGAAACATCAATCTTTCCAGGCCCAATTTCCGATAGCAACCTTGGGAGACCACGCACCCCGAAGGGTGTTCGTTCGAGAGAGAAAACAGTCTTGATGATGTTGTTACCCCGGGGTAGAATTTATTGGCGAAAACCCGGCCTAACAAGTCGGAATTCTCGTGCGGGTGCGACCTGTAACCACAAACTTTCTCGTGCATCTATCCATAGGCGGAAATACAACGTGCTGAGGTTGTCAAATGGACGAGAGAGTTTCAGGTGGAAATGCGCAAACAGAACAAAATGAACATCGATCAGCTTATTCTGACGTGCCTTTCGGCGTTTACAAGCGCCAGCAGGCCCGCATCTCACGCCATCGCCTCTACCCCATGACGGTTTTCTATACCCTATGTGCTTTCGTGGTGCTTTTCTACGCAGTCCAGTCCTCTCATCCCGTGGTAGCGATCGTTTTCTACGCAGCCGGGGTGCCCGTCTGGACTCTTGTGGAATACCGGTTCTACCGTTTCGTCTTGCACGGACGCTTCGCTCCGGGCAAAGGAATCATCCGCAAGTTCCTGCACGAGCGGCTGGATCCTCTCCACGGGGAACACCATGCGCGTCCTTTTGACGGATATCACATCAATGGAGAGCTGCAGTATCTGCTGTCTTTGTTCTTTGTTGCGGCGAGCGTCCATGAAGCTCTTTATCAGCGGAAGCAATCTCCAAAATTCAAATCAAGAGCACCAAACTCGCAGAGTGCTGCCGCCGGGCTGCAAATATGAACTTTCCTTTTTACTCGCTGATTACCGGAGCGTCCAGCGGCATTGGGGAGTGCTTTGCTCGCAAGCTTGCGGCCCAGGGGAAAAACGTTCTCCTGGTTGCCCGCTCAGGCGACAAGCTGGAGTCCCTTGCAACCGAACTCAAGACCGCGCACCAGATTCTCGCCGAACCTTTGACGATGGACTTGAGCGAGCCCGGCGCGGGCGAACGCCTTGCCCGGCGGGTCGGCCAGCGCGGGTTTGGGATCGATCTTCTCATCAACAACGCCGGCTTTGGGGCGCGCGGGAAGTTCTGGGAACTGCCTCTCGATAAGCAAACAGCCATGATGCGCCTGCAAATCGAGGCGCTGATGGAATTGACTTTTCACCTCTTGCCGGGGATGATTAAGCGTCGCCGCGGCGGAATCATCAACGTTTCGTCAATGACAGGCTTTCAGCCGATTCCCTACGCGACGGCATATGCCGCCACGAAAGCCTTTATGAACAGCTTTTCGATGGCTCTCCGGGAAGAATTAAAGCCTTATCAAGTGGCCGTAGTGACGCTGTGCCCGGGAGGCACGCGAACCCATTTTGTGAATATCGGCGCCCGCCACGGAAGGCACAGGTTTCCGGGTGGCCCGCAAAGTCCGGAAGAAGTGGTGGATGACGCGCTGAAGCGGCTTCAGCGTGGCGGAGGGCTGGTTGTGCCGCGTTTTGTGAATAAGGTCAGCATTTTTTCGCAGCGTTTCCTGCCGCGAGAAACGGTTGCAAAACTCCTGGCCAGGATGAGCAAACCCTGACCGGGAATGTGTCCCAGCGCAGCTACAAGG
>JBAUWE010000354.1:0-1600 GCA_049583595.1 Terriglobia bacterium | reverse complement strand
CCATCATAGGAGTGGTTGCGGACAGCAAGTACACGGGCGTCCGTGAAAACAATATGCCCATAGCATACCTCCCGTATACGCAGATGTCGATTGGCGCCACTAAGACCGTTGAGTTGCGCGCTGGCGGCAATCCTCTCGCCCTGCTGTCTGAGGCGCGCCGCACAGTGGCCCGGTTTGGTCCGGACATTCCGCTGCTGCAGCCCATGACCCAGCAGGCGCAGATGGAAGAAGGATATTCTGATGCACACCTGTTCGCCCGCCTTGCTGCGCTCTTCGGATTGCTGGCCGGGCTTCTGGTGACGGCGGGACTTTACGGAACGGTCGCCTACAAGGTCAGCCGGCGCACGCAGGAGATCGGCATCCGCATGGCGCTTGGCGCCCGGCGGCGGCAGGTGCTCTGGATGATTTTGTGCGAAAGCATTGTAGTGGCGCTGGCCGGCGTCGCGGTTGGATTGCCGCTTGCCCTTGCCGGGGCAAAGCTGCTTGCTTCCATGCTCTTCGGCGTGAAACCGACGGACCTGCCGTCGATCGTTGGCGCGTTGGCCGGGGTCGCTCTACTGACCGTCGCCGCCAGCCTGGTCCCCGCCCGCCGCGCGGCCAAAGTCGATCCCATGGTGGCGCTGAGATACGAATGAAGTATGAAGTGTGAAGGATGAAGGATGAAACGAGTCGGGTCGCGCCTACGTCGCGCCATTGCCATTGGTGATTGGCGATTGACGGATAGAAAGGCAGGTTGGAGTAACCGTGGTTCGTGATCTTCTCTACCGTGTAAAAGCTTTATTCCGGCGCAACTCCATGGAAGCGGAAATGGACGCCGAACTCCGCGCCCACGTCGAGCACCAGGCGGAGAAGTACGTCCGGTCGGGCATGTCCCCTGAAGAAGCCGCTCGCCGCGCCGGCCTCGAATTCGGAGGCGTCGAGCAGGTCAAGGAAGAATGCCGCGACAGTTGGGGCGTGCGCATGATCAGCGAACTCACCCAGGACCTCCGCTACGGCCTGCGCCAGCTCCGCCGCAACCCGGGCTTTGCCGCAATTTCCATCGTCATCCTTGCCCTGGGCATTGGCGCCAACACGGCGGTCTTCAGCGTGGTGGATGCGGTGCTGCTGCGGCCCCTGCCCTTTGACCAACCGCAATCGCTCGCCTGGATTGCCGGTGGAAATGGAAGGGGCGGACTTTCCGAAGTCAGCTTTCAGGTGGTGGATTTCGAGGAACTCCAGCGCCGCAACCAAAGCTTTCAGGCACTCACCGCCTACATGCCCTTCTTTGGCGATTCTGATTACACGCTGACCGGCCGCGGCGAGCCGCAGGGAGTTACCGGCGTGATGGTGGCGGGGAATTTCTTCCCGACGCTGTGCGTCCGGCCGGCTCTCGGGAGGCTTTTTACTCCGGAAGAACTCCAGAAGGGCAGCCGGCCTTCAGTCCTGCTGAGTTATGCGTTCTGGCGGCGTGAGTTTGACGCTGACCCCGGAATTGTGGGCCAGACGATCACCCTCGAGAAAAAGGCCGTCACGGTGGTGGGGGTGCTTCCGGCGTCCTTCGATTTCGGCTCTGTTTTTTCACCCGGCTTGAAAACAGATGTGTTCGTTCCCGCCATCATGG
>JBAUWE010000353.1:0-4265 GCA_049583595.1 Terriglobia bacterium | reverse complement strand
AGCCCGCGCCCAAAACCGCCACCACCACAGGCGATCTCTACCTGATGAACTGGCAGTGCCCGGACACCATCACGGCGGCCTACGAATTTCCGGAAAAGTTCATGGTGACTTTCACGGGTGCGCTCTGCGACGGAATTGACGACGGCGGCATCACGTTTCGCGGAACCAATGGCGCGCTCAAAATCAATCGCACGCGCCTGGCATTTTATCCCCAGGGGCGAAAGTGGGAGCCGGGCACGCAGGAGCCCAAGCCGGAAATTCTGGCGGAATCGCTGCACGACGGAACGATTGAACATATCCAGAATTTCCTGGATTGCGTCCGCACGCGCAAGACTCCGAACGCGCCCGTCGAGGCCGGCTTTGAAGCGGCCCGAACTTCCTGGATTGGCAACCTGGCTCTGAAGGCGGGCAAAAAGCTGGGCTGGGACCCAGCCTGGGGCCAGGCGTAATGAACCCCGGAAAATGACAGAGTGGGAAAAAGGCCGCAGGGTCATGCGCCGCACGCGCCCAACTCTGCGCTACGCTGATTTGTAAGTGACAGTGATTTCCGACGGTTTTGAGAGCGTCTGATAGACAACGCAGTAGCGCTCGGTGAGGCGAACGAGCGTTTCCAGCTGCTCCGGGGTTGCGTCGCTTTCGAGATCGAATTTCAGGCGAATCCGCTGAACGCCCACCGGGGCGTCTTTGGCCACGGCCAGGGTTCCGCGGAAGTCGAGATCTCCCTCCGCGGTGATGGTTGCGTCGCGGAGCGGGATGCCGGTTGCGGTGGCCACCGCGCGCAAGGTGACGCCGGCGCACGCCGCCAGTGCTTCCAGCAGCATGTCGCCCGAACAGGCGGAGAGACCATCACCGCCCGTCGCCGGGTGCAGACCTGCTTCAACCAGCGCCTTTCCGGTTTCCACCTTGCAGGTGATGCCTTCACCCAGCCGCGCCTGCGCGCGCAGAGTGATGACCGCCGATTGAGGCTCTTCGCGATACTTCTGCTTTAAAGGGGCCTGCAGGGCCTTGATTTCATTCGAGTCCATTCATGCCTTCCGCGGTTAGTCGAGCGGGATCAGGTTCTTGCTTTTGGCCAGCCAGGCGTCGAAAGTCTGGAGTTCGGGGTTCAGGCTGCGGGCGAATTCGGGATTGCGCGCGCCACAGAAGTAATCGTTGAAGTCGCGCTTGAACTGGAACATGTTGCCGAGGTCGTCAGCGCCCGGGAAGCCGAAGCTGCGGTATTGGTCCGGCGTTACGGCGTTGTAGCGGACCGCCTGTCCCAGCGCCCTGGACAAGGCCGCCGCCATCTCGGCGCCGGTCAGGTGCTCGCCGGCAATGCCCACCTTCTTACCGATAAACTCACTTCCTCGCTTGAAGATGCCGTAAGCGCACTTGCCGATGTCTTCCGCCGCAATGCCCGGCAGCTTCCTGTCATCCATGGGGAAGGTGAGGACGAGTTTGCCGTCCGGACCTTCTTTCGGGCCCAAGCCGAAGTAGATAAAGTTGTCCCAGTAAAAGGAGGTGAGCAGGAGCGTGACCGGCACGCCCAGGCTGGTGAACACCCCGTCGGCTTCGCCCTTGGCGTCAAAGTGCGGCACTTTATACTTGTCCATCAGCGTGGGCATCCGGTTGTCGTCGAGCGGCATCCACTTGCGGGTGTCTTCCAGCGTGGACCAGATGACGTGCTTCAACCCCGCCTGCTTCGCGGCCTGCGCCATGGAGGTGGCTTCGGCCAGTTCCTTTTCCGGCGAAAAGTGCGCCCAGTAAAACGTGACGCAAAACGCTCCGTGGGCGCCGGCAAAGGCCTTCTTCAGGCTTTCGGGATTGTCCACGTCGACGGCCATCACCTCCGCGCCTTGTTGGGCCAGGGCTTCGGCCTTATCAGAATTCACGTCGCGAGTGAGCGCACGCACCGCAAAGCCGCCGTTGGGGTCAGCCAGAATGGCGCGGGCCAGCCCACCGCCTTGCGCGCCTGTTGCGCCCAGAACAGCAATAATCTTTTTCTCTGCCATATCGAATCTCCTTGTGGACTCCAGGAACGAACCATTTAGGATGAATTTTCTTGCCCCACGTTCTTAAGAGATGAGGCAGGCACACGTCGGGTTACGCCGCCCCGTGCAGCCGGGTTGTGACAACTGCTTCTTCCCGTGGTCAGGGCTATGCCCACTTCTTGCCGAGCTCTTCCAGGCCGGCCTTGGCCAGGACGTCGGGCGTCATTACGATGCGGAATTGGCAGTCGGCGTTGAATTGCAGAAACCACGGTTCGGCGAGCGATGGAACTTTGGAGGGATCTGCCAAATCGACGATCAGGATAACGCCTCGGTTCCCATCTATTTCAGTAAAGTAGACGGCCTCGGGTTTGGTTTCCTCGAGGATGCTCTGTATTTTCTTTCCCAGGCTTCCGTCCCGGACGGCCGTGTTGAAAGTTTCGTGCGGAAACTTGACTTGAAGAAGCATTTGCATGATTGTCTCCTGCGCACTGGCCCGAGCCAGTGGACTTGAAAAAAGTGAATTAGGTGTTGAGGATCAAAAAGTCCGCACCAGCATAGCACAAGGCCGTGTGAGCAAAAGACAAAAAGGCTGGCGCTGACAGCTCTCACCAAACCCCAGGAAGCGCCGCATGAAGTCGCGCGCTAAGGAACTTTGGGCAGGTGCGCCAGGGCTTCGTGAACTTTTTCTTCCGGATACTCGTAGTCAGTGAGCTCGCCGGCGAAGTACTTCTCATACGCGGCCATATCGAAGAAGCCGTGGCCGCTGAGGTTGAAGAGAATGGTCTTCTCTTTCCCTTCCTCCTTCGCTTTCAGAGCCTCATCAATGGCCGAGCAGACGGCGTGCGAGGTCTCAGGCGCCACGACAATGCCTTCCGCGCGCGCGAAAGTGATGGCGGCCTCGAAGCACTGCAACTGCGGATGGCTGACCGCTTCCACCACGCCCTCCTGGTGCAGCAGGCTGATCAGCGGAGACATGCCGTGATAGCGGAGCCCTCCGGCGTGGATGCCGGGCGGAATGAAGTCATGCCCCAGGGTTTCCATCTTCAGCAGCGGCGTCATGCCGCTCTTGTCGCCGAAGTCGTAGGCGTAGAGACCTTTGGTCATGGTGGGGCACGCGGTGGGTTCAACGGCGATCAGGCGAATCTGCTTGCCCGCGGCTTTGAGAGGAACGAAGGGAAAGGCCAGACCTCCGAAGTTGCTGCCGCCTCCGCAGCAGCCGATCACGATGTCTGGGAATGCATCGGCAAGCTTGAGTTGTTCAATCGCTTCCTGTCCGATAATGGTCTGGTGAAGCAGGACGTGGTTGAGCACGCTGCCGAGTGAATAGTTCGTGTCCGGCCGGCCGGCGGCGTCCTCCACGGCCTCGCTGATGGCAATACCCAGGCTGCCGGGGCAATCCGGGTCGGCGGCCAGAACTTCGCGCCCGGCGGCCGTCTTGTCACTGGGCGAAGGGATGCAGTTGGCGCCCCAGCACTGCATGAGGGTGCGGCGATGGGGCTTTTGGTAGTAACTGCACTTCACCATGTAAACCATGCACTCGATGTCGAAGATGTTGCAGGCATAGGAGAGTGCGCTGCCCCATTGTCCCGCGCCGGTTTCCGTGGAGAGCCGCTGGATGCCCGCCGCCTTGTTGTAATAAGCCTGCGCAACGGCGGTGTTGGGCTTGTGGCTGCCGGCCGGCGAAACGCCTTCGTACTTATAGAAGATTTTCGCTGGTGTGCCGAGCGCCTGCTCCAGGTGATGCGCCCGACAGAGCGGCGTGGGCCGCCATAGCCGGAGCACATCAAGAACCGGCTCGGGAATGGCGATCGCGGGTTCGGTGGAAACTTCCTGCTCGATCAGCGCCATGGGAAAGATAGGCGCAAGGTCCTGCGGGCCGGCTGGTTTTCCGGTGGCGGGATGCAGGGGCGGCGGCAGCGGCGCCGGAAGGTCCGGGATCACGTTGTACCAGGTTTTGGGAATGTCGCGTTCGGACAAAGTATAGCGATATTGGGTCATAAAAAGCCTCAGAGTTGGTTTCGCCTGAGCAGCAGGAGGCTCAAAGCAAGAGGGGAAGCATAGCACAAGATGCCCGCGAGTGGCGCGGCATCCCTTGCCAACACTTTTCACTTCGGGGGCGAGGTCAATTCTTCGGTGTTGAATCCGCGACCGATTTGCCCAGGTAATGAGGTTCCCACTTTGCCGGTCCGGCCATCGCAGCGAGGCGGTCCAGGTCAAAATCCTTGTAGAGATCAAGGCAGAAGAGGTCGGGCGCGGAGCGGAAGGGGACCGGGGCATCCAGCAGATAACCCAGGC
>JBAUWE010000352.1:0-11339 GCA_049583595.1 Terriglobia bacterium | reverse complement strand
CGCTGGGTGCGGCCGGCTTGGCAGGCATTCCGCTCACGCACCGCGGCATCTCGTCGTCCGTTGCTTTTGTCACGGCCCATGGTGCGCGCAGCGGCCAGTCACCCGACCTCAGTTGGATCAACGTCGCGAAAGTCGTCGACACCCTGGTTATCTTCATGGGCTCGTCGTGGTTGGGTGGGATTACGGCTGCACTCATCGGATCCGGCTTGCCGGGAACCTGGCCCGTCGCGGTTGTCAGCAACGCGACCTTGGCGTCCCAGACCACGGTACTGGGGACACTCGATAATATTGCCGGCCTGGTGGCAAACGCAGGGCTTGAAACTCCCATGCTGATCATTGTTGGCGAAGTTACGCGGCTGAGTGAGACACTCAACTGGTTCAAGCGCCAGCAGGAAGCTGCTCGCATGCAACACTGCATGAGCCGGTCGCGCTAGCGGTCCTTGAAATTCACGTCCGTCGAATCGTCATCGGTAAGTCGAAGCCTGACCGAACCCTCGCAAGCACCGGAGGCAGGAATCGCGGGGCATTCATTGCCCCAGCCAAGGTCCGGATACGCCCAGGCGCTGTTGATGTTCAGGCGGACTCGGCCGTCGAGCTCGAGTTCAGCCCGGACAGCGTGAGTGGCATCGGATTTCGCACGGGCGCGAACGCCGGTCCGTGAAACAGTCCCGGACGAAAACCAGATGTTCTGCTTCTGGCTCCGGAAGTCCCTGGTCCCACGGACTCCGGAATCGTCTTTGCCGAACAGGAAATTGTCATTCTGCTGACGCATTTGACCAGAATCCAGGACTGCAACAAGCGGCTGGGCATGCCAAACGAGCCCGTGGCCCTACTTGTTGCTACCATGGGATCGACTTTGGCTGAGCGGCGGCAGGTAAGCAGCAAGCGCATATCTCCAAGGCGATCAGGATCAGCGAGACGGCGATGAACGCGAGCGGGTCAGTGGGTTCCACGGCGTAGAGCAGGCTCGTGAGAAATCGGGTGAGTGCGAGCGCTCTGGCTGCGCCAAGGTCCACATGTTGTTGCTGGTTTCTATGGCTTGGGTGGCTATGCCCTGAAAGTTCGGCGAAATTTGCAGGAAGTCTAAGTCTGACCATCAGAAGGCAGATCACGCGTACAAGCGAGATGACTCAATTCCTACGTGGCACGTCTGGCACGCGGCACGGCGGGGTTTGGGGAGCAATCTGTACCGCTTGGGAGTGCCGGATGTGGTCATCCAACGGATTCTGCGGCACGCGAACGTGAACACTACTGCAACGTGTTACATCAAGACTGCGGCTGATGACGTGCGCAACGCTATGGCGATGCCGGAAAACCGGATCGCAGAGGCGGGCCAAGTCTTGGAGGACGCTAAAAGGACACTCGACGCTGAACCGCCCGCCAAGCCTGTCACGATTCAATAAAGGATAAGTGATTAGGATTAAAAGAACTGGCGGAGAGGCAGGGATTTGAACCCTGGGTACAGCTTTTGACCGTACAACGGTTTAGCAAACCGCCGCCTTAAGCCACTCGGCCACCTCTCCGTCGATTTGAGCGTTAATTTTAACCTGCGTCGACCGTCCGTGGCTAGTCTAAAACCACAAGGCCGGTGAAGGCGGCCGCCCGAAAGGCGGCGCGGGACCTGGGTTGGACGTTGTTTCCAGTGCCGCGCTTCAGGCCAAAATCGCTCCGATTGATCCCACTATCAGCTTGCAGCAGCCAGCAGGCGAGCGAAGTGTTCCGGATCGCGCGCCAGTTGTTGTGAGAAGGCCGCAGCCTGCTGGAACGTGTAGAGCAACTGGTCGCCGGGACGGAAATCGAACACCGTTCCTGTCCTTGCCGCCGCGTCGCTGGCACGACCTTTGTTCCAGGAGGCGTCGAGTTTTTCCAGCAGCCGCTGGTCGCGTTCCGCGATGGTCCGGATCAGGGCCGCTCCGGCCTCGGGCGTCCGCTGCGGTTTTGCAGCTTCCTCTGCCAGCGCCGTAATGCGCCAGAAGATGTGTTCCAGGTATTCCACGGAAAGCCGGAAGGTGAAGAAGTCGTCCAGATGGTCCCGCACCTGGGCCTCGCTGAAGACAAGCTGGCTGAGCAGCCGCCGGAAGGGCGGGGCATTCACCATGCCCGAATGAACCGCCGCTTTCAAATCGCTGTCGCTGGACCAGGGAACGGGCAGTGTGGGCTGCATCCATGCCGGTGAGCAGGTCCGCTGGTTTGGCGTGATCTCATAAAGCGTCGTGAAAATGTCCGCCCAGTTTTCGTTCCATTCGGCCTGGTAGTGTTTTTCAACGAAGCGCCGGAAGGCCGACGCCCGAGCCACGGCACTGCCCTCGTTCAAGGCGACCGCGGTGTAAGCGTAGGTGTCCCAGAGCGACCGCTGGATGTAGCGCGAGGGCAGCCAGTTGGTGACAATCACGCCCAGCGCCCGTGGGCTCTCAATGCGGCTGTAGGCTTCAGCGTAAGCGTCGATATTGCGCAGGGCGTTGGCTCCGGCGCGCGGTCCCCATCGGCACGAAATGATGGCTGGAGCGCCAATCGCTCTCAGTCCCGCATCAACCACTTTGCGCGCCGCCTGTTCGAGCGGTTTGGGGTCGGTCGCATAGTATTGCCAGTCCATGATGATGATGTCCTTGTTGAGGCGGGGCAGAACACCCGGCTGCTTGTGCAGAACAAAATCACCCCAGACGATCAGCTCCTTGCCCAGCCCCCGCGCGATGTGGTCGAGTGAATTCACATACTCGGCCCAGATTTCTGCGCGCGTCTTCTTCTCGAGCGCTGCCCGGGACAGCGCCGACCCGCCCCAGTTGACCTCATCGCAGCCGCCGTGGAAATAGCGAGAGGGGAATGCCTCCGCGACCTCGCGGTAAAGGTCCGCGAACAGCTTCAGGGTTTCCGGCGCAACCGGGCTGACGGCGGAAAAGTTGTGGCGTCCTGAGGACATGGCGTCCTGCAGGTGGGCGTATTGCGGAACCCCGGTAATGAACCGCGTGTGGCCGAACGATTCGATTTCAGGAATCAGCTCCACGCCGCGCTGCTGCGCGTACTCCCCAAGTTCTTTGGCCTGCTCGTGCGTGAGTGCGTTTTTATGAGTGATGAGTTCCGGATGGCTTTTGAAGCGAAAAGCGCAGCCCTGGTCGTCCGTCAGGGAAATCAGGTAAGCGTTCAGGTTCCATTCGTGGCAGAAATCAATGGCGCGCCGGTAGTAGGAAGGATCTTCCGGAACACGTCCGGCGTCCGCCATCAGTCCGCGTAACTGTCCGGCTCCCTTTTTCCCTCCTCCCGAGCTGGCTTGCGGTGAGGCTTCAGCCGACAGCGAGCCTGGCTCCAGCGCCCCCAATCTTGCGGCGCCGGCAAGGGTTGCTCCCCTGGCCATCTGATCCGCCAGCAGGGTTGAGCCCGCAATGCCCGCGATGCCGCTGGCAAGAAAATCCCGTCGAGTTTTCTTATCCGTGTTATCTGAGTCGTGATTGTGCAAGATGTCCTCCTTCGTTATGGCATCTTACTCCAGCCAGTGGGATCGGATGGGAATTATGTGTGAAACCGCTGGTGAACTGCTGTGCCCGGCCGCATTCCGCCTGGAGACGATCGCCCAATCGGAGGCGCAAAATTTCTAACTTGCGCTCAGGACACGCACGGAGATTGTTCTTGACAGGAAGATTTAGCCACACCTAGACTTTTTACGGCGGGCTTACCCGAACAATAAAACTTTTCGCAAGGAGTGCACGATGTCGCTACGCATCCAAGACATAGCCCCGGACTTTGTTGCCGAAACCACTCAAGGAATCGTCAAGTTCCACGAATGGATCGGCGATGGCTGGGCCGTCCTTTTTTCCCATCCCAAAGACTTTACTCCCGTGTGTACCACGGAACTCGGATATATGGCGGGCCTGCAACCGGAGTTTGCAAGACGCAACTGCAAGATTATCGGGTTGAGCGTGGACCCTGTGGACAGCCATAAGAAGTGGGAAGTCGACATTGAAGAGACCCAGGGCAACAAAGTGGGTTATCCCATGATCGGAGACCCCGAACTCAAAGTGGCCAAGCTTTACGACATGCTGCCGGCGGAGGCCGGGGAAACTTGTGAGGGCCGGACCGCGGTCAACAACCAGACGGTGCGCACGGTCTTTGTGATTGGTCCGGACAAGAAGATCAAGCTGATGCTGACCTACCCGATGAGCACCGGCCGCAACTTTAATGAAGTGCTGCGCGCCCTCGATTCCATCCAGCTTACGGCCAAAGAACAGGTGGCCACTCCGGCGAACTGGGAAAAGGGCGGAGACGTCATCATCCTTCCATCGGTTTCGGATGATGAGGCGAAGAAGAAGTATCCCGGCGGCTGGAAGGCGCCGCGGCCCTATCTGCGTATCGTTTCCCAGTCCAAGTAGCTCTCGGTTTTGGAAGGAAGTCTGCTGCGCTGCCCCGTCTGAACGTTGAAGCTGCGCGCGCGGGAGACTTCCTCCACAACCAGCAATCATTCACCGCGCAAATCCTGCGCGTCTTTCCGGAAGAATACTTTGAAAGGTTTCTGCTGCCGGCAGCTTATCCTGCCAGGGGTGAGTCGGCTGCGCTGGCCTGGGTGGTGGCGTTCTGCCGGACGACTCCCGTCTGATCCACAAAATACGAATTCAGGCCGGTGGTTCCACGAGTGACGGGATCGGCAGTGAGGGTGAATGAGAATATTTGCCCGTTGACGGCGACGCCCGGGGAGTAGGTGAACAGATAGCCGTTCTTGGTGGAAGTCAATGCGGTGGCTCCGCCCGCGGCAGTCCCGGACAGCACGTTATCGACGATCGCCGCGTGAGTGATGTCGTCGGTGGAACCGGAGGGTGGCGGCCCCAGATAGCCCATGGTTGCTGTGAACCCCCCGTTATACGTGGAGGAGTAGGTGAATTCGGCGGTGCAGAGTGTGCGGAGTGATTCCACCGCCGAGGCCTGGTTGGCCGCCGTCCGCGAGCGCAGAAAATTGGGGATGGCAATCGCGGCGATAATCAGGATGATTGCAACAACAATCAGGAGCTCAATCAGAGAAAAGCCATTCGATTTGGTTCTCATCGCCATGCCTTACAACCTGACCCGTGCGGCAGAACGGGAGGGTCACTCGTGCCGCAGTCATGACTCTGGCACACGGCTTACCATATCGGTGGTAACTGGAAGAACTTTAGAGCCGGACCCAGACGGCAGAAATCAGTAAAGTTGTAGCCGGTCCCCTGGCGATATAGGGGAAGGGCGGTTGTTGCACGGGGATTTTCGTCCCTCAAAATGTCAGAGCCGGCCGACAATTTTTGGTCCTTTGTGGTACGGATTTTCATGCCGATTGCGTGTGCTGACGATAGACAATAGGCCGGCGATTAAGCTCCAGAGAGAAGGGTTGTATCGGTGCGGAAAGCTCGAAGCAACACGTTCGCAACGGTAAGTAGGGGCCCCGCCCGCCCTGGATGTGCGGGGAAAATAACGTCCAACCGCGGGTGGCGCTGGCTTCTCTGCGGCAAGCTTAACAATTCCCGATGCTTAGCTGGGATAGGCCGAAACGTTGATGGACTCGAAGGGCTGCGCAGCAACGCCTGCAGTTTGCTGGCTGGGTACTATGAAGCCAATTACCCAGATGGCGACTTTCTTTAGTTACCCATTTCTTTTGTTTGACATATCTTCTTGTTTGACATATCGTGGAGAAGTGGTTTTGTTAGAGGGCCTGTAGTTAGGCTCGCTCCTCATACGCAACGAACGCGGATTGCCGAGGATATTTCAAGTTTTACGGAGGTTGACCTGATGGACCCGCGACGCAAATTTTTTGTGGCGACGGGAATCTTGCTTGCAGTTTTGTTCGCTGTTGTTGCCCCTGCCTTTCCGAAGGAAGGCCAGGCAAAGCTGAAGATTCACGTTAGCCCGAAGCAGGCATATGTCTTTGTTGACGGTGCTGCTTTGAAGCAAGGTAGCTGCGCCGGAATGTTCTGCACCATCTGGGTTGATCCTGGTGAGCACACGGTTACCGTCCGTAACTACGGATATGCTCCTGATTCCCGAAAGGTGACTCTCGAGGTGGGCAAGGCTACCAAGCTGGACGTTACTTTGAAGCCTGAGGGCGGTCCGGTCTCCGGCCCCTGGGGAAGAATTCAGATCAAGGGACCCAAGCATGCGGCGGTCCTTCTGAATGGGAAGACTCCTGACTTTTTTGTCGGGCACGTCGATGAGGTGAACAACAGTTTTATCTGGCAACAGGAACTGCTTGTCCATCCGGGAACCTACCAGGTGACGGTGACATGGTGGGGGAAGGATATCTGGTCCGGCCCTGTGACGGTGAAGGCAAACGAACGCGTCATCGTGAAGGTTAACCAGAATGGGGCGCAGAAGACCAAGCCGTGGACGAGACTCGAGAAGCTGACCTCTCCGCTGCCCCGCTTTAAGGCAGGCCTGTCCACATCCCGGATTGCAGTCGCCCCGACCCAGGGCGATTTCTCTGCCAATCCCACCAGCCTCAAGTGTGGCCAGTCCAGCCAGCTCAGTTGGTCCTCGACCGATTCGGTTGAGAATACCATCGGCGGGATCGGCAAGGTTGGCGCCAGCGGTAACCAGACCGTCACGCCGAAGCAGACTACAACTTATGATTTTACTGCCGCCGGCCCCGGAGGCATCGTCAAAAAGAGTGCCACCGTTGACGTTGATTCAGCGATCCAGGCATCGCTCACCATGAGCCCCGCCGAGGTTCGCTATCACAAGGTGGGGGATGAGGTGGTCGAGCAGGGATCGGCGACCCTTTCGTGGTCAACCACCAATGCCCAGTCGGTTTCGATTGATCCGCTGGGAAATGTGGATGCCAGCGGAAGCAAGACGCTCACCCCGACACCCAAGGAGACCGGTTACGGGCCTGTGGATGAAACAGACACTTACACCCTGCACGCTACCAACGAGTGCGGCGGATCTCAGACAGAGACTGCCACCTTGCACATCGTCGGCCTCATTGAGCGTGCTCATGTGAAGGTTGAACTGACCAGCATCTTCTTCCCGACCAACTGGCCCAACAGGCACCACCAGGACAACGGCCTGTTGCGCAGCCAGAAGCAGGCTCTCGACAAATTGGCCCAGACCTTCATCGACCATCACAAGATCGCTCCTGATTCGAAGCTGGTGCTGGAAGCCCATGCCGACCGGCGTGGGTCAAAGAAATACAACCAGTCGCTTTCCGAATGGCGCGCAGACATCGTCAAGAACTACCTCGTCAGCCAGGGTGTTCCTGCCGACCTGGTCGAAGTCAAGGCCTTCGGTAAGTCGCAGAACCTCAGCCTGAGCGAAGTGAAACAGCTCGAGGGCGATAATCCCAACAAGCCGGCCGACGTCCGTCACTGGATGAATGAAGTGCTGGCGCACAACCGGCGTGTCGATACGGTTTTGATGCCGGATAATCTGCGGTCCGCGCCGAGCTATCCTTACAACGCACCTGATGTGACGATCATCCACATGAGGCCGATGCCTTCGCTCAGCAAGATTAAGAGTGCTGAATAGCGAAAGCTAAGCGTTGAAGAATCATCCATGCCCTGCCGGTCTTTTGTGACCGGCAGGGCATTTTGTTTTTCACGGGAGGCAACGTGTATCCGGCTGAACAAGCGCAGGTTGAAACTTGCAGTGTCTAAGGAGTCATCAAGGGACCGTCTTTGTCCTCAGCAACCTGACCATCTGTTTCTGACCTTCGACCCGTCCTCCACGTTCCACTTCGGTCGACGGACTGATGATGGAATACGGGGACGATCAGGACCTGAATCAAACCAACGGCCATGACCAGGAGTTCCGCAGTTTTCGTACCGATAACCCAGAGGCTGGAGGGCTGATGAATGGCCGCCCACCACATTCGTGAAGCAAAAACCAGCCCGATCACCAGCATGACCGTTCCTCCCAGGTAGAGCACCAGGAATACGCACCAGAGGACAAGGGCCGAAAGTGTGTTGCGTAATCGCGCCATGTGCGGTGTAGGCTTCTGTCTGTTCTCCCTGCTGTGCAATCGGCCGCGAGCGAACCCGTCGCGACCTTGCCGCGATTGCCCGCCAGGAATTCCTAAACCTCTATTCGTCATATCACCGGCGGAACTTGAGAAGCCTTTGTGCTGTAAGGGATGCCTTCGAGAAATTTATGTGGTATACGTTTTGAAAGAGCCACCTTTGGGGAACGCCCTGAATGAAAGGGGAAATGGAATGATGCGTCCTCCCTATCAAAGCCGAGCCGCTTTGGCCTCACGCAAAGTTTCCCGCCAGGTCCGTTGCTCCTGGAGATTCGTGCTCGTCCTGTGCTGCGTCCTGCTGTCGCCCATTCTGCTGTTGCCGGTTGTCTCGTGTGGCAACCCGGCGCCGGGTTCCGCGCAGGGAGAGGATCCTGCTCAATCGAGCTTTCGCATTGAGAGCGCGGCATTCAAAGAGGGAGCTTTCATTCCCGCCCGCTTCACCTGCCAGGGAGAGAATGTGTCGCCTCCGCTGGCCTGGACGGATCCTCCATCCGGCGTGCGCAGCTTTGCGCTGATGGTCGAAGATCCCGACGCGCCAGCCGGCACATGGACGCACTGGGTGGTTTACAACCTGCCCGCGCAGGCAAGGGCGATGGAAGTGAACACGCCGAAGCAGGGCGAACTTCCGAACGGCGGACTCCAGGGGATGAGCAGCTTCGGCAGCGTGGGCTACGGCGGTCCGTGCCCGCCTCCGGGCAAGCCGCACCGCTACTTCTTCAGGCTCTATGCGCTCGACACCGAGCTCAACCTGCAACCTGGCGCGACCAAGGCCGACATGCTGGCGGCGCTGAAGGGGCACATCCTGGGGGAGGCGCAGTTGATGGGCCGGTTCAAACGCTGAAATGGTTGAGCTTCGAGCGAGACTGTAATTTTTACCCACTGTTCCAAAATTGGACAGTTTTTTTGAAATCGCTAAATTTAAGCTCGCTAAAATATTATAAGTACTTTATTTTTAATAACTTACAAAATCACATGAAAATGGGCTGAAAATCCCATACGTCCCATTTGGGGCGTTCCGGCGTTGATGTAGGCTCTAACTGGAGGCTCTTAGCAGAGCTTTTCCGCACTGCCGCGCGCCACGCAGGGGCATAGGCGACTGGCGGCGTCCGAAGCCTGAAATCGCGCCGCGCGCGCTCAGCGCAAGTCCGAAACCGGGCACAAGCGTTCCACGCACAACTGCGTTGTTTCGGGTGGCAAACTATGAAAGAATGTGCTCACTGATTTCCCTCAGGGGGCACCTGCCATGAAGAGGTGGAATCCGCTTTCAACCTGTAGTGCAGACCGCGCCCCGGCAGTTTCGACAGCGTCCGGGCGAGGGGCGGCATTTGCGCCCTGGCTGGCAGCGCGGGAGGTGGAAATTGGCACGCCACTACATCGCTTATAACAAAGTTCAGGAGTGGGGGCCGGTTGTCGAGGCCGGTCCGGAATTTAAGCATTGGACAGCCAAGCGCAGGGGCGATGTGGAGAAGATCCTTGGGCAAAACATCTGGGTCATTTCCGGTGAGAGAATGGGTGGCAAGATGACCTACAAGCTCTGCCATGTTTTTACACCGGAGGAAACCATTCACAGCGGCGCGGGCCATATCCTCAGAGGAAAAGGAACGGGCTTTGCGCCACACGTTGACGTGACGGATGAGAGCTGGTTCGGCAAATTGCTTGTTGAGCAGAACAACTTCTCCCACGGGCTGAGTGAAATCAAAGACCAAAGCGTCATCGACGCCCTGCTTGCGTTCCTGGGCCCGCCGTTAATGGCGGATGCTCCGGCTGAAATGGCCCGGCCTCAAAGTGACATTGCGTTCGTGGGCCCTCCGTCCCTGGCGGAAGTTCCGGCTGAAATTGCCCGGCCTCAAAGCCCCATTGAAGGCGCTGCCGGGCCGGTGGCGGCGAATGCCTATGAAGGGGACCCGGAGGCCCGGGCCGCCTGCATCGCCCATTACGGCGCGCGCTGCCTGGTTTGCGGGTTTGATTTTGAGGCCCAGTACGGCGAGCTGGGCCGGGGGGTGATGGACGTCCATCAGCTGAAGCCTCCATCCGAGGCCGGGCCGGGACACCAGCTGAATCCCATCCGGGACCTCCGGCCGGTCTGTCCCAATTGCCATACGATCATCCACAAAGGAACGGTGCCGCTCACCCTGACCGAAACAAGGGCGCTTGTGCGGGTGAAATACGGCAGGGACCGGTAGGCGCAGGCGGGCCGCGCCCCGATGGATTGGGACGAGCGGCGAAGCTGAGTGGCGATGGAAGTTGGAGGGAAACAGGAAGCCTATGAAGTATGAAGTATGAAGGATGAAGGATGAAAAAAGGCGGCGGGGTAGCGGCGAGTTTACCCTGCCACGTTTGGAGCGGGATGGCGGGATAAAGCCGCCGCTACGGGAAGCTTTTCTCTCCTGCATTCGCTCAATCGCAAATCGCCAATCGCTCAATGACGTGACCCCTCACCCGGTCGCCCTGCGCGACCGCCCTCTCCCCACGAAGAGGGCTATGGAATTTTTGTTGGGGGCTGGTTTGCGGCACGGATAAATCCGTGCCCCTTCGCGCGTGGTGCACACGTCGCGGTGTTTGCGATTTATGCGGCGAACGGCCGGGGCCTGACGACGACCCAGGAGAGATTACTGAACGTGGGGTACTGGGCGCCGGATGTTGAGATTACAGACTGAGTTGGTAGCGCAGAGTTGTTCTTGAACTCTGCGGCTTTTTGCTTCGAGGTCGGGCGACGCATGCGCCGCCCGAGATTCCTGGCTTCCGTTTGAAGGGAGGTGAACCGTAAAAAGTCGACGTTTTCTGTTTGCATTCTTCGTTTGCCTGGCGGCGTGCGCATCGCTTGTCGCGCGTCCCGCCAATACGCCAACCCTCACCGCGGAACAGGCCAAAGACCACATCGGCGAAACCGCGAAAGTGTGCGGCCAGGTGGCGAGCGTGCACCTCGCTTTCAAGACCCGAGGCCAGCCGACCTTTCTAAATTTCGGCAAGCCTTATCCCCACCACGTGTTCACAGCCGTCATCTGGGGCCTCGACCGTGGCAAGTTCGGCGACACTCAGCAGCTCTACCTCAACAAAAACATCTGCGTCACCGGTCGAATCACGGCCTACCACGCCCAGCCGGAAATGACTCTCCACAGCCCCAAGCAGGTTACGAAGAAGTAGCGGGAGAAGCCAGGGAGTAGGAAATAGGAAGTAGGGAAGAAGCAGAAGGCGGCGAATGGTAGCGCCGACCGCCGATCTTGCGGTCTGCGGCTTTTGTCCTCATGCGCGGAAAGAACCGCGGACCTCAAACCCGGAGGACCGCGCTACCTGCTTCTGTCTGCTGGCGGCGCAGTTCGCGGACGTGTTGCGTGCTGACTCGCATGGTTGAAACGCCCCCTCACCCGCCCCGGCG
>JBAUWE010000351.1:0-2797 GCA_049583595.1 Terriglobia bacterium | reverse complement strand
CTCCATAGGCTTCGCGAATAACGGATTTGATGTAGTCGAGATTTCCTTTGATGGCAGACATGACCGCAGGGACCTTATCCCGCGATAACGCAATCCCCGACGGGTGAGAAACGCCCGGAATCAAATACTCATGCTGGTAGGAAACCGGACCATGGAAATCCGACTTGGCGAGAATCTGGAAAAACTCCTTCCAGCGCGACATTCCCTGGCCCATGGGGCAGATGACGGCGCGCCACTGGTGCTGCGCGGTTTGCTTCCAGAGAAAATCCTTGGCGGCCACCATCTTCAGGCGAGGGGTGACGAGATTGGTTGAAACCCTCCATCCGCTTTCGCCGCCCTCGATGGTGGCCTGGCACAAGTCATAGTAGTAGCCGGACCAGCGCGGGTCGAGCGGTTCGATCACCCTGGCCATGTCCCAGATGGCCTCGCCAATGTAACGAGGATGATTGTGATAGCCCACCTGGATTCCGTGGTCCTTCGCCAGGTCCACGAGAGTGCGGAACTGCCGCCCGGCCTCGGCAACCTCTTTCACAACATTGACCATCTTGTACTGGTAATACCCCGGCTTCAGGTAAGGGATGTGGAGTTTGCTGGCCGTGCTGATGATGGGCCGCGCCGTGGGATCGTCCGCTGAAAGCAGCGCCGTGGTGATCATCGGGACTTTAAGCCCCGCGTTCCGGATGGCCTCGACGGCTTTCGGAAGGTCTGTTTCCGCGCGCTCGGGAAGAACGTGCCCTTCCGGGCGAACGGTCAGGTCAATTCCGTCAAAGCCGGCGCGCCTGGTGCTCTCAGCAAGTTCCTTCCAGTTCAGTTGCGGAACGGGCTTGGAGAACAGGCAGAGCGTTCCCCGGAAGGGTCCATGCGGTGCGGCGGGTTCAGCCGCAGCGTGCGAAATAGCGACGGCGCCCCCGAGCGCTCCGGCGGATGACACCTGTAGAAATTCGCGTCTCGAAACGTGTTTATTCACTGCGTTCCTCCTCCTTCAGGGCAGACCAAAGCATAAAATGTTGGGGCCCACGGCAAGCGCTACATACTGTTTTCCATTCACCGTGTAGGTCATGGGCGAGGTCTTGTTTTCACCGTTCGTTCGGAAGTGCCAAAGCGTTTTTCCGCTGCGGGCGTCCACGGCCACCACATTGCCGCTGGGATCGCCATAGAACAAGAGTCCGCCCGCCGTTGCCAGTACCCCGGCCTCTCGTTTGCCTTCGGCCAGCCCGCGTTCCTGCACCTTCCACACCACCTTGCCGGTATGGATGTCCAGCGCCTCCAGAAATTTCTTCGCAGGCTCCTCTTTGGGCTGCTTCTGCTTCCAGTTGCCGGCCGAAAGCCTGGCTTCGCACTTTTCGAGCGCCACCAGGTAATAGAGCCCGGTCTGCGGGCTGAAGGCGGTCCCATTCCAGTTGGCGCCATAGGACCCCGGGCAGAGCAGCCCATTCTGCTGGAGAAGCTGGGGGCGTCCGTCGGGGCCGATGCCGCCGGCCCACGTCACCCGCACAAACGGTTTGGCCAGCAGCACGTGGCCGTTCGTACGATCCAGCACATAGAAGAAACCGTTCTTGTCTGCGTGCAGCAGAAGCTTCCGGTCCTGCCCCTGAAACTTCCTGTCGACCAGCACCAGCGGCGCGTTCGCGTCCCAGTCGCGGACGTCATGGGGCGTCACCTGGTAATACCACTTGAGCCTGCCGTTATCCGGATTGAGAGCCAGGATGGAATTCGTGTAGAGGTTGTCGCCGGGCCGGGCGCTGTCATCAGAGTCGGGATAGGGATTGCCGGTGGCCCAGTAGAGCGTGTTGGTTTCCGGATCGTAGGAACCGGTCAGCCAGGTTGCCCCACCGCCCGTCTTGGGCGGGTTGCCGCCCCAGCTTTCGGCTCCGGGTTCTCCTTTTGCAGGAATGGTCCAATGCCGCCACAGGCGCTCGCCGTTGGATGCCTTGTAAGCAGCCAGAAATCCGCGCATACCCCAGTCGCCGCCGGAAACGCCGGCGATCACCATGTCTTTGACCACCAGCGGCGCCACCGTTGAGCCATATTGCATGGGCTCATCCGGCATCACCGCTTCCCACACCAGTTTTCCGGTGGTGCGGTTCAGGGCAATCAGGTGGGCATCATCTGTTACCCTGAAAACCTTGTCGCCCAGGATAGCCACGCCACGGTTGGTGCCGAGCGAGGCATCGCCAACTATCCCCGAAGTTCGCGGGCGGGAATACGACCAGATCTCCTGGCCCGTGCGCGCGTCCAGCGCGTAGGCCCGCTGCGGGCCCGTCGCGTACATGATGCCGTCTGCAACCAGCGGCACCACCTCCAGTCCGAAATATTGCATGTTCAGGTGGAAGTAAGAGGTGTCCGGAAGAAACTGCTTCCAGAGCGGCACCGTAAAGACCCACTTCAGGCGCAACTGCTTCACATTCGATGTGTTGATCTGCGCCAATTCGCTGTACCGGTTCCCGCTCAGGCTGCCGTTATAGGTAAGCCAGTCGCCCGGCCGGGGGTTAAGAATCCTCGAAAACGGCATGTCGCCGGGCCCGGAGGGACTAGTGGCTTTGGTCATACCCGGCTTGATCCCGGTGAGGCCGCTAAGAAACGCAATCAGGTTTTGCAGTTCCTCCGGGCTTGCCTTCGTTGCCGGCATCTCGGATTGCGGATCTTCACTGATGGCTGAGACATCATCGGTGGGCAGCAGATGGAACTGTCCCTTCAGGTCCTGCACGACGATCTCAAAATTGCTTCGGCTTCGGGCAAAGCCGCGCACCGTCTTGCCGTCGCGCAGGCGCACCGTCACCATCTGATAGCCGGGAGC
>JBAUWE010000350.1:0-8599 GCA_049583595.1 Terriglobia bacterium | reverse complement strand
GCGCAGAAGCAGCCGCGGCTGCTACGAGACCCGGCGAGACGCTTAAGAGTTTCCTTCGAGAGATTTTCGGCATGGGTCGAGACCTCCTCGTGCAAAATCGGATTCGTTTCAACGCCTCGACTAGCTGTGGAAGTGAGGCAGCGGGTTGTCCGCGTAACACCGGCATCCTGCCGGCTTGAAAAAAATGCTGCCGGGACGGCGGCGCTACGGTTGCTGTCAACGCGGCAACCGATGATATCACCGGCGCGCCGCAAAAGCGCGTTGTCTCCGTAGCGCCGGCATCTTGCCGGCCTGGGAAAAAGCCGCCGGGACGGCGGCGCTACGAATGCCGGGAGCCGCGCAAATTGCGTAGCTTGCGTTTGCGCCGTAACATGGTGACGAGCGTTGCTTATTCCGAGCAGCGCGGAGAACCTGAATGAATCTGCGGAAGGCTCATCGACCTCCACGGCGAATCGCTATCACGGTTGCAGGAGTGTTGGTGGCCGTTCTGCTCGCCGGGGGCGGGGGCTGGAGCGCCGAAGCTCATCGTGATGCCGGCGCGGGGCAGGCGCACTATCAGCAAGGTCTGGCGGCCTTCGGCAAGCGCGACTGGCCGGAGGCTGTTCGCCAACTGCGCTGGACGCTCGAATACCTGCCCAAGTCTCCCGCTGTTCACAATTCTCTGGGACTGGCCTATCTGCACAGCGGAGACGCTGACCATGCCGCCATCGAATTCCGCAAAGCCATCGCCCTGAAGCCGGATTTTGCGCAAGCCTATTACAACATGGCCCAGGCACTCGATCGGCGCGATGATGAGGGCGGCGCGGTCCAGTTTTATCAGTGGGCGGTCCATGCAGGTCTTCCGAAGGCGGAAGATCATGATGCGCGCGGTTTCCTCCTGCTCCATCAGGGCGACCTGCCGGGCGCGGAATCGGAATTTGAAGCCGCCATTCAGGATGAGCCCTCGCTGGCCAGCGCCCACTTCCACCTGGGAACCGCATTCCGGCTTCAGCAAAAGTATCCCGAAGCCATCGCCGAACTGAAGAAGGCCCTTGCGCTCGATCCTTCAAACGCCAAGGCGCGTGATGAGCTTGGGCTGGCTTCCCGGCATTTGAATCAACCGAAGGAGCACCCGCCGGCATCGGCGCCGCAGTAAAGTTGATGGGGACGATCTCCGGCGTTGAGGTCCTCGGATCTTACGGTCAGATTCGTGCCGGTTCGTCTGACCTTTCGTGGGTTGCGCATGCGTTCCGCCTTTTGGAATGTATGCGCACTTCACGAATTATCAGGGGCTGCGCACGGCGCGGCCCGCAGACATCCCACAACGACGTCTGCGCCACCCGCGGAACCGACAACCTTATAGATGTGCTACCAAACCCGGCAGCGCCACCCGCAATCGTTGTCTATGGTTTCTGTCCCAGGATGCCTGGGAACCAATGCACGGCATTGGCATGGTACAACTTTTCGAGGACCGGCTGCGGCAGATCGAGACCCTGGTACTTTTTCCCCATGTATTCCACCCAGTCGCTGGTTGCCAGAAAGCGCCAGTCGCGCGCGTAATAGTCTTCCCACTGCTTGATTTTTTCCTGCGGATTGGTGCCGGGCATGAAGTTGAGGTCCGTGGCGTATATCAAGCGGTCCTGGTACTTTTCAATGAAGGCGATGGCCTGCGCGCGCGGCAGCATCATCACGTAGGGCATGCGCGCCGCCATATCCACGGCAAAGTTGGGATGGCGGTCGAGGTCTTCGCCCAGTTCCGGAAAATTGGATTCCATACTGCCCAGATGAGCGCCCACCACGCGCAGATCCGGATTTTCCTCCACGACGTGGTCGCGGGCCTTGAGAATCGCCTCCTTGGAAGGAGCGTGAGGATTGCCGTACATGTACCATTGCGGGTTGTCCTTGTAATACCCATAGTCGGGCGAAGCGGGATCCAGCGGCTTCCAGCATGAGTCGGGGTCGGCAACGTGCGCGACCAGGGTTCTGTGGTGGGCGGCGATGTCCTTGTAGATGGGCTCGAAAATGGGATTGTCCGGCATGATGTAATTTCCGTGCGCGTCTTTAATCTGCATGCCGATGTTCTTCCAGATCTTCACGGCAATCGTGCCCTGGGCAAAGTTCCGGTTGATCTGCCGGATGGCCGCCTGCGCGAATCCGGGCTTGCGGAAAAGATACGGATTGAAGGTTGTGCAGAACACCGCGTGCCCCTGGCTGGCCGCAACGTAGTGGAGGCCGTCGCTGATCTGGCGTGGCAGGTCCTTCAGGTAGGGGTCCGTATCGTCGTCGACCGCTATGCTGAGCGTGTGAAGGTTCAGCTTTTCAATCATGGCGATGAAGCCGGGATTCGTTACAAAAATATGCGAGTGCGTATCAATGGGATCAAGCGCAGTGAAGGCCTTGAGTTCCGCCGGCGCAAACGGGCCGGTCACCGCGACGGCCGCTGCCGAAGGCGACGGCGTGGCCTTCTTCGCCTCTTGGCGGCTGCAGGCTCCCGCCATTATGGCTACGAAAACTAAAACCAATAATTTCTTCATGACTGCTTCTCTCCCTGTCCGGTGGCATCCGCAGCCACCGTTCTTCCGGCCGTGGGCCTCATGATCATGATGATGCCAGAAATCTTACCGCGTCTTTGGCCGGTCTGAATTTTCTTTTTTGCCGGAGCGCCGCAGGCCGGCGGCAGATCTTTCCGCGGGCCGCCGCAACGTCTACCAGGCGTGAGTCGTGGTCCGCGGCGCTACTGTTTGCGAAGGGTCCGGAGATGGCCGTAACCGACCAGCTGATTCTGGGATTCGTCCCACAGGCGCAGGGAAAGTGACTTGAAGCTGGAGAAAAGGGTCACGGCCTTCGCCCGCTGAAACATCGGGCCCTCGTTGTGGCACTTCTCCAGGTTGTAGTTGGGAATGCGCGGGCTGAGGTGATGGACGTGATGAAAGCCGATGTTGCCCGAAAACCATTGCAGGATTCTGGGCAGCTTGTAAAACGAACTGCCTTCGATGGCGGCGGTGGCGTAATCCCACGTATCGTGGCGTTGCCAGTTGACGCCTTCAAATTGATGCTGCACGTAAAACAGCCAGACTCCCGCCGTGCTGGCGACCGCGATGATAGAGAGTTGGATGACGAGGTACGCTTTGAAACCCATCACCATGCTCAGCACGATGGCCACGGCCAGCATGGAGGCGTTGGTCCAATAGACGGAGAAGCGGTCACGCCGGCTGGCGCGCGATGAGGCAAAACGGTGGTAGACCAGGAAGAGGAACAACGGCGCCACGCCCAGAAGGAAGAACGGGTTGCGCATCACGCGATAGGCAAAGCGCTTCCACCAGGGAGCTTCCAGATATTCCTGGACCGTTAAAGTCCACACCGAACCCAGGTCGCGCCGGTCCAGATCGCCCGAGCCGGCATGGTGCACGGCGTGTTCAAAGCGCCAGAAGTGGTAGGGGGTGAAGGTCAGCACTCCGGTAATGAATCCCACAACGTCATTGGTGGTTTGGGACTTGAAGAATGATCCGTGGCCGCAATCGTGATGAATAATAAAGATGCGCGCCAGAAAACCGCCCGCCAGAATGGCCAGAGGCGGGATGAGCCAGACGGATACCCCCAGGGCCCAGTCCATGATGAACCAGAGGGCCACAAAAGGCACAACGGAGTTGACGATCTGAAAGATGCTGCGCGGGAGCGAGGGCTGCTGGTACTTCGCTACAACCGCCTTCCAGTCCATGGTATGGGTTTGCTGCTCTGCAGTCATCAAAAGTAAATCCTGGCTTGCACCGCTCAAACGATATCCTCCCGTGGACCCTGCCGGGTCCGCTTGCGCCGGCATGATGCGAATGGGACTGAAGATGGGATTTGACAGAACTGTTAACCTGACCCGAACAACAGAACTGCGCGCATTAGACGCAAAACAAGTGTACCACGACTGCAGAGCGCATAACCGTCAGGAATTTCATATGAGCGGACGGCGTCTGCCGCGGATTTCAAACCCCGAGCACTGGTTCTTGCCGGGGTGCGAGTTTACGATATACAGTCAATCGTGCGCTGGGCGGTGGCCTGCGATGCGCCGCCGGCGCACAATTCATACGAGGAGTCATATATGCAGAGCCGTATTGTTGGCACCACCATGCCGGTGCTTGAAGTTACGTTGGACCCGAACGAGGCT
The DNA here is from genome assembly GCA_049583595.1 of Terriglobia bacterium. Classification (GTDB taxonomy): domain Bacteria; phylum Acidobacteriota; class Terriglobia; order UBA7540; family UBA7540; genus SCRD01. The sequence continues at coordinate 4,464 of JBAUWE010000350.1, read as the reverse complement.
GTTGTTTCCGAGGCGGGCGAGCTTTCATGGATGACGAGTTCCATCCAGATGACCACCCACACGCAGTTTGGCGGGGGCGGTGGAATTTTCGGCGCGCTGAAGCGCGTGGCAGGAGGTGGATCACTGTTCATGACGCAGTACCAGGCCGCGGGCGCTCCCGGAACGGTTTCCTTTGCCACCAAACTGCCGGGACATATTGTGCCGGTGGAAGTTGGTCCGGGGCAGGAGTACATGATTCACCGGCACGGATTTTTGTGCGGGACGCCACAGATTCAGATCAGCGTGGGCTTCCAGCAATCGCTGGGAGCGGGAATTTTTGGCGGCGAGGGCTTCCTGTTGCAACGCGTGAGCGGGACCGGAACCGCGTGGCTTGAGCTTTCAGGCGAGCTGGTGATGAAAGAACTCGGGCCGGGTGAAAATCTTCGGGTGCACCCGGGGCACGTGGGCGCATTCCAGGCGGGCGTTTCCTTTCAGATCGTAACCGTGCCGGGCATCAAGAACATGCTGTTTGGCGGCGACGGAATCTTTCTGGCGTCACTGACCGGGCCGGGAAAAATCTGGCTGCAGACGCTGCCCATCGCCCGGCTGGCGCACGAGCTGATGGAATACATGCCCCAGACCACCCAAGCCGCCGAGGGCGGCGCCATCGGAGGCATCATGGGCTCGCTGCTGAACAGTTGAAGCGTCCGATGGACCACAGTGGCTACCGGTTTGGCGCCATAGTGCAAACAAAATTGGCGGCATCGTTGGTATCGCCGCTGCCCTTGTATTTTGCCGTCTCCGGGTAGGGACACAGCGGACGCGTCATTTTTGCGCCACCCGCCGGATTTGATGGGTCCTTATATTTAGTTGCGATGATGGCCTTGGGCGCCTTGCCGTGCTCCACCCATCGCTCGAGCGCGCTGAACATGTTGTGCTCGGGGTCGGCGTCCTCCGACATGTAGGCGCCAAACGAGTCCGGCCCCGGACCGCCGCCGCAGTGCTGTACTCCCGGAACCATGTAGAGGCGCACAAACCTCTGCGCGGGCTCGTAGCCCATTCGGGCCACTACATTCCTGTAGTAGGCCACTGTATTCAGGGCAGGGATGGCGGGGTCGTTCCAGCCGTGATAGAGGATCAGCTTGCCGCCATGCTTCCTGAATTTCGCCAGGTCCGGATGGGTGGCGTTGAGGAGGGGACCCATTTTCTGGTCGGTGGAGCGGATGTCAGCGTCATAGTTCAAAGTCTGAAATTTCCACGACGGATTGCTGAACATCATGTTGGAAAAAAACTGGGTGCCAAAGTCATAATCCAGGCTCTTGCGGGGAGCGGAGCCGGTGATCCATGGAGCCCAGCCGCCTGGTCCAATCTCGGCGCCCGGCAGGAAGCCGGGAAAAACGTTGCGGCCCTCAGCGTCGGTGGCTCCGGCATAAATCTTTTTGAGGGCGGCCACCTGCGGGGCGGTGAGGCAGGCGGCGGAATCTGTGCCCTTGCAGAGGAGCGTTTCAGGGTTGAAGTGGCACTGCCGCGGGTCGTTGAGGATGCCGTCCTTCACGCCGTCGCGGGCGTCACAGGCGGCGAGCACCGCGTGGCTGATGGCGGGCAGCTTGGTGGGCGGGATGAAACTGGCCGGCTTCGCCAGCACGGCCTGGGTGTTCCAGATGGCCTCCGCCAGCAGGTGGGTCCAGTAGTTGGCCGGCGCGCCCGCGATGATGCCGTTGTAATCGTCGGGAAAACGCTGCGCTTCCATCAACGCCTGCCGGCCGCCGTTCGAGCAGCTTGAAAAGTAGGACCAGCGCGGAGCAGTGCCGTAATAGCTCTGCACAATCGCTTTGCCGGTGACCGCCGTCAGGTGGATGGCGCGGTAGGCGAAATCAACAATCTTTTCAGGATGGTTCAACGCCCAGCGGGCGTCAGTTCCTCCCGCTTCATGCCCCGTATCGGTGGCCGCCGCGGCAAAGCCGTCGCGCAAAGCCTCCGCCAGGCCGCCGTAACCGATGGAACCCGCAAAACCGCCGTTGCCCACGCCGTCGAATTTGCCGTTCCAGTTTTCAGCAGGCATCCAGACTTCAAATTTAATGTCGGAGTCGGCAGTGGGCCGGAGGACGCCCGCCACCCGGCAGAAGGCCGGGACTTTCAGGGACGGGTGATTGCCAGCGGAAGCACCCGGATTTTTGAACTTCCCCGCCGGCACCGAAACGGCCGTGCTGATGGTGGTCTGCGGCAGCTTCAGTTGTGACAGGCTCTCGCAGGACTGCCCGGCCATTCCCGGCGATGGAAAAAGCGCCGCCGCAGCACACAGTGTGGCAAAAAACGTTGCCGCCTTCGGTAGGCTCATCAGTTGTTCCTCTCGATTGAGATTGCGGGTCGCTGAACCGGATTTACATTCCTGGCCCGCCGGCTGCGGTGGATTCTACATCCGATCCGCGCCGCGGCCGCCAATTTACTTGCCGTAGACCGCTTCGCTCCAGTAGGCCGTGTGGCCGAGGTAGTCGTCATCGGGCAGGTTGGCAATAATCAGGCGGCGGAGCTTGAGCGCGTCGATGGGGGCCTCCTCTTCAAAAAGCACCTCGCCGGTGGGGCTGATGAGGACGGTGTAGGGAACGGCGCCCTTCCACTTGGGATTGAACGCCGCCATCAGATCGTAAATCTGCGGCGCGCCGAAAATCAGGTTCTCGCTGGAGGCATGGTCGTTCTGCAACACGCGCAGGACGCCCGCCTTTTCGTCAGGGTAGTTGACGCTCACTGTCACCAGCTGGAACGGGCGGAGCCGGTACATGCGGTACATGGTTTCAAAAAGCGGAAGCTCTCTCACACAGGGGCCGCACCACGTTGCCCAGAAATCCACCAGCAGCAGCTTGCCGGTGTTGTTCTTGCGCAGCGCGCTGAGGTCGGCGGCCAGGGCCGGCTTCACGGTCACGGGTTCCTTTTCAATGCGGGCCATTTCCTCGTCGCTCGCCGCCTCCTTGTACATCCACTTGGTGGAACAGCCGATGGCGGGTGTGACGGGCACCTGGACGGGCTTGCCGGCCAGCACCTCATCGATGGCGACTCGCGCGTCCTGCCGGGTGACGTATTGGGGGCGCGGATTGTTGTCAACCCGGCCGTCGTAGAGCAGCTTGCGCTCCGGACCAAAAACGAAAACGTGCGGAGTGGCCACCGGGCCGTACTCGCGCGAAACCTTCTGCGTCTCGCCGTCATAAAGGTAGGGAAAATTGAAGTGCCGGTAGGCGGCGCGAATCTTCATCTCGGCAAACGAATCGCTCACGTCCGTATAGCCGAGCTCGTCCAGTTGGATGGCTTTGGGATTGTTGGGCTGGATGGCGACAAAGGCCACACTCTGTCCTTTGAAGTCGTCCACAAGTTGCTGGATGCGCGTTTCATAAAGCTGCGCCGTCGGGCAATGATTGCAGGTGAAAATCACCACCAGAACTTTGGCGGAGGCGTAGTCCTTCAGGCAATGGGTCTTGCCGTCAATGCCCGGCAGGCAGAAGTCGGGCGCCGGGGAGCCAATGGCCAGCGTCGGGGGAATATCCTCTGCATGAAGCGGCCCGCAAAGCAGGGCAAGAGCAAAGCTCACAGCCAGGATGCTCAGTGTGCGTCGAAACATGTGTGCGACCTCCCGCTCAGGATGGCGTAGCTGACGTGTGCCAAAAAGTATGCGCCCTATGTTACACCAGGCGGCACGGAATCGGAACGGATTCCCAGCAGAACCGCGGACCTCAAAACCGGAGGACCGCGCTACTGCTTGTGTTGATCGAACAAGCGTGGATAGAATACGGCAGAACTACACGCCTTTCGAGGGAGGGTGGTCATGGTGAATCGAAGAGAGTTTCTGGCATCCGTGGCGGCTGCGGCTTCAGCGGCGGCAACGCCGGCGGGATCGCTGGCAGGCGCGCCGTCATCTGGAATATCAAGCCCCTCTGTGGCGGGCCCGGCCGCTCTGGCCGTCAACGGAGGAAAGCCGGTGCGCGAAAAGCCGCTGCAGGTGGCCGAGTGCGGCATGGGCACCGAGTATTACGACGGCGAGGAACGCGGCCGCCTGGATGACGTGATCGCCTCGCGCAGTCCCTTTCGCTGGTACGGTCCCGGACATAGTTCGCCCATGCAGTGCGCCAACTTTGAGAAGGCGTTCGGCCGGCGGATGCGCCGCCGCTACGTGCTGGGTGTGACTTCCGGTACGGCGGCGCTGCAGTGCGCCATGGCGGCGCTGGGGCTGGGCCCGGGCGATGAAATGATTCTCCCGGCGTGGACGTGGTATTCCTGTTACAACGCCATCGTGCTGGCGGGAGCGTTGCCGGTGTTTGCGGAAATTGACGAGTCGCTCAACATCGATCCGGACGACATCGAACACCGCATCACGCCGCAGACGAAGGCGATCATGGCCGTGCACCTGGAGGGTTGCGCGGCTGACCTGGACCGAATCCTGCCCATCGCCCGAAGGCACGGCCTCAAAGTGCTGGAGGACTGCGCGCAGAGTTTGGG
>JBAUWE010000349.1:0-3890 GCA_049583595.1 Terriglobia bacterium | reverse complement strand
GAGCTCATCGACTATTTCAAGGGCCGCCACGTTTGGCTGGTGGATGCCGACGACCATCCTCCCAAGCTCGTGGCTTATCCCGAAGTTACGGGCAGCGGTTCCCGCGACGAGCGGCAGGCCAGCCCGCAGGGTAAGTAGAAACTTCCGGTTCTGATGGATCCGGGAGGTTCTGAGAGTTCCCTGATGACGGGGGAAAATCCGGCGGTTGGGTCACAACCGCCGGCGATGGCGTCTATTCTGAAGGCAGAGCTGGACGGTGGTGACTACCGCTGTGCCTGCTGCTGTGACGGGTTGTCCTGATACCGGATGAGGTAGGGGATCAGGGGCGTCACCTCAAAAGGCATTTTGTCCTTGGCCGAGACCAGGTCGACGGGCTTGGACTTCACCAGGCGGATGCTGTCATCCCACGAGTCCACCTTGATGCGAGCCCCGAGCGGCAACGCGGCAATCTGGTCAACGGAATCGGGTTCAAGCTTGGGCGCGCCTTGCAGCAATGCTGCCATTCTGAGCTGCTGGTGCTTGTCAATCAGGCGGTTGCCCATGTGGGCGCCAAACAGGTTAGGCGCCTCGGGGGCGATTTCCGACAGAGCCTTCAGGAACAATCCAGCCTTGCCCAGCTTGTCGTTGTAGGGAGAGTTCCTCAGCAGCTTGATGGCCTCCGTGTCAGCGGCCTCCTCGCTTTCCTCAGTGTGGGCAAAATCAAACTTCTTCATTAACTGTTCGTCGGAAATCATCATGCGATCGTAGAACGCGTACTTGGTGTCGACATTATCGCCCAGCACGATGTGCGCCAGTTCGTGGGCCAGGACCATGGCCAGGCTGGCTTCATCCGGCAGCACGTCGATCAGGCCGCGGCTCAGGACGATGGTGTCGCCGACGGTAAAAGACTCCAGCGGATAGGTCAGCAGGACGCGGCAACGCACTGGAGGCAGTTTGTCGAGGTGGTTGGTTACGATCAGGTTGTTCACCACCGTTTCCAGCACCTTGTCCACGGGTCCGGGCGGGGCAATGAAGCCGCCCTTCTGCAGGCGGTTCAGCACGTTGTCTGCCGCCTGGCGCCTCCAGTCGCGCTCGCTCTGCAGCGGGGAATTATCATGCGACTCCACGCTGGTGTCCTTGACGCCCGAATTGGAATCCACCAGGACCTGCGTCAGCTCCTGGTCCGGCGTCTTGGCCTTCAGCACATAACCCCACAAGCGTGTTTGCGACCGGAAGCCCAGGTGTGGAACGCCATACCCGGAAAGGTCGTTCTCCTCGCTGTAAACGTAGACAGGCAGCCACAGGCCCGGCCGAAGGTTCTCTCTCCAACTGTCAAAATGGAACGAAAACTTGTTGGCTTTTCCGTAGGCGCCATTGAAGCGGACAATGTGGTAACCCTGGTCTTCCACCCAGATGCGGCCCTCGAACAGCCCTTTCCCGGCATTCATGCGCGGACTGACGTTGAACACGAGGCAGCGAACCTGGCCCAGAAATTCCCGTCCCACAAATTCGAACTGGTAGTGCGCCAGGTCAAAATTCTGGGGATCCAGAAACATGGGATAGGCGAAGGAGCCTGGCTGGAACTGGAAAGAAAAGAGGCGAAGGAACGGCCCGTAAAGCAGCACCTTGCTCATCACACCCTTGAGCGTCAAGCCCGGGGAAGGCAGAAAGGACTTCTCAATGACGCCATTCTTTATTTCCAGCCGGCCCAGGAAATAGTCGTCGCCGACAATGTGCTTCGAGCGATCCTTGTTGGTATGGACTTCCTGCAGGTAGGTTTCGACACGCGGGCTGTAAGTGCCGTAGGACTTGACCAGTTCGTTTTCCTGTTTGACGATCTTCTCGAGCGTCTGCCGGACGAGACTCGATTGCTGCTGTGCCGGCTGCTGCGCGGCCAGTGGTAACACTGTTGCCAGGGCCGTCACCAACACGGCCAGCGAGACATGTTTAAGTGCCTTCATGCTTTTTCCCCTCTTTTAATAAGCGAGCTGAAAGATGATGTGGATCAGGGCTTTGGAATCGACCGGACGCCCGTCGCGCTCAGCAGGCTTGAACCTGATGCGCTTCGCTGCCGCGACTGCAGCCTGATCCATGCCGTGGCCGAGGCCCTGGACAACATCCAGCACGCGCAAATTCCCGGTGGACCCGAAAAGAACACTCAACGTGACCTGACCTTCGATGTGCAGCCGCCGTGCCTCAGGCGGATAAACCGGGTTAGCCTTTGACAGGACAACTGCCGGCTTGAACGCGGCCGCCTGAATTACGGCCTGGGTTTTATGCGCCGTCCCGGCAACCACGCTGCCAAAACCGCCTTGTTGCACGGTTTGTGATGGCCTGCCGCTCGGCCGGCTTCCCGTGCCGCTTCCGATGCCGTTGCCGAATCCAGCACTGGCCACCGTGCCCCGAACGCCGTGTGCGCCGCCGGTCCCGTTTCCCTGGCCGGGGCCGGAAGGCAGGTCAAATGATCCCAGCTGCGCGACGTGCTGGGGGCTGTTTGCCGTGGGATTATTGGGAATTCCGTTGCTGGCCCCAAACCCTCCCGTCTGCACCTCGCGCGGAGGAAGTTTAACGGTTGCTTTGGCCATGCTGCCGGGATTGAATGTCCCCGTATGCAGCATCGCGACCTGTCGTCTTGGCGCCGGGCGCCGGGTTTCCACAGAGGTGAAATGTTCTGCGGGTTTCGGCGCGGGTGGCGTCCGGGGAAGCTCGATCTTCGGCCGGGAGATTTCAGGAACCTTCATGCGTGCCATCTCAGCCGGTCTTTGAACCTCCTGCCGTTGGAGCTTCGGTGTGATGGGTTCGGCGACCGTTTGCTTCGGCAGGACCGGGCGCTTCAGCAGGCTGGGAGTTTGCTTGGCGACATCAGTTGGCGCAACAGGACGGAAATATAGCACTTCCTGTCTTACCTCGTTCAGCGTAGGAGTGGGAGGCAAACTTATCAATGCCCAGAACATGATGGCGATGGCCAGGCTTTCGAGAACCGGGGTGACTGCCAGCACTAGCCGACGCCGCTTCCGTTCCTCTTCTGAGGGTCCCAGCAGGCCAAACTGCGGAACCGCCGACATGCCACCACCGCTATTTTGCGAATGATTGGTTCGGACGGGTAAGTCTTTTGGGTTTGAGGGCTTCTTAAGTGCCAGTCGTACTCCCACCTCTGTCGACCTCGCTGACTCGGCATTTCCCTGGCGACCTTCGTCCCTTTCCCCCCACTGATAAGACTTTTATCATAAAAGCCTCCCCCGCGGCAAGCGATAGTTGACCAGAGGGTACCGAACACAATCAGTTAAGGGCTGGCTCCAGGCCAAACCGGCCCACCTGATGTTGGCCGGTTTCCAGGAAGTGTGGCGAGATGCACCTTGTAGCGTCGGCATCTTGCGGCATGGGGCAGACTCAAAGCAGGTGGCTCAGACCGCCGTGGTTGCGGTCTGCGGCTTTGATGTTGTTGCGAAGAAAACCTCAAAACCGGAGGTTCGCGCTTCCCACCTGTAGCGCCGGCATCGTGGCGGCATGGGTTAAACTCAAAGAAACTGCCGGCTGGAAGCCGGCGCTACGGCGGCCCGGGCGGGAACATAGTGCTCGAACGGCTTGAAGGCGTCGAGCAGGGCCTGCTGGTAGTGCCGGACGTCGTAGCCGTGCCAGCCTTCCCACAGCGTAAAGGCGCGGAAGCGGTCGTCGGGGAATTTTGAGCCGGCGTTGGTGACGATATATCCGATGATCTCTCCCGGGCGCAGCTTGACGCCCGAGCGGTCGAGTTGCCGGGCGACGACGGCCGTGGCCGTGTCTTTGCGGTAGGCATCGGGCGCGCGGGTCAGGCGCTTGCTGATGATGAGTTCCTGCACATCCATGCTGCCGTCCGCCAGCCGGTCGAGATAGCGCTCGAGAGTGCGGCGGGCTTCTTCCAGCTTGCGGCA
>JBAUWE010000348.1:0-8891 GCA_049583595.1 Terriglobia bacterium | reverse complement strand
TAGACCACGACCAGCGCCCGGACCATGGTCTCGTACAGCAGGTCGGGATTGAATTCAGTCCCCTGGCCATAACCCGTCTTGCCGAAGTCACTCTCTTTAGCTCTGATCAGCCGCTCACCGGCGGGACGTAACTCCGCCATCCCTTCGTCAACCCAGGGATTCACGTAGGCATGAGCAAACTCATGGACAACGATCCACGCGTAATCGTCCCTGAAGGTCGGCGACCCGTCCTTCTCAAATTCCCAGACACCAATCACGGCGTAGTTATGGATCCCGCCTTTGGTCCGGACATGCGGGCCGTAATTCCCGCTGCCCAACATCGGGGAGGGGCTCACGGTGAACTCACGGGCAACAGGCGTTTTCGTCAAACTCGCAAACCACTCCGGGTCAAGCTGTGCGGTAAGCAGCCGCAGCCGCCTGGTCATTTGCTGGTAAAGCGGTTCGTGTCGTTTGAAAAACTTCTGCGCCCTACTGGCCCGGGCAAAACTCTGTACCTGCCGGGCAAACGATTGCGCTTCAGCCAAAGTCCAGCGGAAATCAAGGCTGCCGCCGCTGGCATGATCCTTGACTCCTGGCAGAAGCTGATACCCAGGTGTCAGGTGAACAGCAAAGCTGATGGGGGCGCCGAACCAGATATGGTTGCGTTCGCGCAGTTGCCTGGCCATCTTCACTGCCGGATGGGAGCGGTAGTTGCCAAAGTATTCCTCCACAGCCTTCAGGTAAGCGGGATCCTTGCACCCGGCGTATTCCTTGTTCCCTGCCAGATAAAAGATGATGCTGATCAGTTCCACCCGCTTATCAAAGCGGACTTGAATCGGCGAAGCCTGCTCCGCGGCGAATGCCATGGGCAACAAGGCCAGGAGAAGAACTGCGATGAAGAATTCACGGAAACGAGTCATGCCGAGTGCCTGGATAATCGGCTCCGACCTGCAAGCCGGGATGGCCGTCTTGGTTTTCTAATCGCCCAATAATCTAAGGCGAGCAGCTTTTGAACGCAATATCCGGACCGGATTCGCTCACTGTTCCTTCCAAGCCCTTTTCCGCAGCCAGATGTCATCGCTCGTGTAGGCGTACTCGATATCAAAAGAGTTGCTGAACTTCCTGGAGGCTGAGCTGGCGGTAATCCGGAACCACGTGGTCGGCGCCGGCCGCGCGCAGTTTCTCCCCAAGTCCGTCAGCCGCAATCCCCAGGCACTTCATCCCGGCGGATTTTGCGGCCTTCACTCCGGAAACCGCGTCTTCCACCACCAACAGGCTGCGCGGAGCAAGGTTCAGCCGCTCCGCCGCCCGCACAAAAACCTCAGGATCCGGCTTGCCGTTCACGACGTCATTGCCGGTCACCAGGGCCGAGAAGCGCGTGAGGATTCCAAGCTCATCCAGGGTGCCGCGCGCACGCGCGAAGCTGGCGCTGGTGGCCACCGCCATGGGAATGCCCGCCGATTCCAGCATGCCGAGGAATTCCTCCACCCCGGAAATCGTCTTCATCCTTCTTGAGGATTCCGTAAAGATTTCGTCCTTTCGCTGCCCGTAAGCCCTGATCTGTTCTGCAGGAAGGTTCCCCAGATAGTGCCGCAGGATTTCTTCGCGTTTTCTTCCGTCCAGCACAAAATCGAGGTCCTTGTCTGAAACGGGCCGGTTCACTGAAGCCAGAAATTGCGCCCACACCTTCTTGTGGACCGGATGGCTGTCAATCAGCACGCCGTCCATGTCAAAAATCACGCCTTTGCACATGCACTCGTTCCTCAATCGGAAATTTCACTCGTGACCCGGCCAGGTATTCTGGGCAAGTTCGTAGTTTTCCAACGTCCCGATGTCCAGCAGGTAGTCGGAGATCGGCCAGGCGGACGCATTTCCGGCCAGCCGGGGCAGCACGTCAAACCCGAGATCGGCCGGCCCGCTTTCCGGGATCTGGTTGAGCAGGGCCGCATCGGCGACCATGAGGCCTGCAAACGCCAGCCGGCCGATGGGCGTTTTCGGTTTCTCCACAAAGCCCCGGACCACCCCTTCCGCGTCCACCTGCATGATGCCGCAGCGTTCGGGGTCCGGAACCTCGTAGCCGCCGAGCGTGGCGAGCCTCCTGCCTTCCAGATGGAACTGCATCATCCGCCCCAGGTCGGCGTTGGTCAGCACGTCGGCGTACAGGATCCAGAAGCAGCGTTCCCCGGCCACCCAATCGCGGTTGGCGAGGACCGTTCCCGCGCTTCCCAGCAACACCGGCTCATCCACCACCCTGGTTTTCACACCGTTCCGATGCGAGGCCAGGTAGTCTCTGATCTGCTCGCCGTGGGCGTGCGCGTTGATCAGGACGTCGGAAACACCGTGCCGGTGGCAAAGATCCAGCCAGATGGAGAGCATCGGCGCGCCGCGAATGGGCAGCAGGCATTTGGGAGTGGTATCGGTCAGGGGACGAAGCCGGGTCCCGTGACCTGCGGCTAAAAGGAAAGCTTTCATGGTGTTCGTCCAGTCAGTGCGCTGCGGAAAATGTCATCAGCTCCGGGGGACACGCGGGAGGAGGCGGCTACTCCTCCCAGGCTATCGCCGGAGATTTCCGCCTGACAGCCGCATACGGAATGAAACTCCAGCTGCCTCCAGCCGTTTCGTCGCCGTCGATGAAAGGATCGTTCACAATCACCTGCGTACCTTTGCTATCAAACCGGAAGGTCATTTCGCGCGCCCCGGCGGCCGCCAGCGCCTGGCGAACCGCCTCCTGGCTGGGCGGCTCGCAGTAGAGCAGCATAAACCCCCCGCCTCCAGCTCCGGTGATCTTGCCGCCCACGGCGCCGTTCTCTTTCGCAATGCGATAGAGAGTGTCAATCTGCTCGCTTGAAATCCTGCCGGAAATCCGCTTCTTGGCCTGCCAGGCTTCATCCAGCAGCGTGCCGAAGGTGTGGAGGTCGCCGTCCTCGAGGGTGCTGCGCATCCGGTCGGCCAGCTCCGCGATAAAGTGGAGGGACTCGAGCGCCTGCCCCCGGTCCTCGCGGGTCGATTTCTCCTGCTCTTCGAGGATGGTCTGCGACCGGTGCGTGGCGCCCGTGAAGAAAAGCAACAGGTTCTCCTCAAGCTCCCCCAGCAGGGCTGAATCCAGTTCCACCGGGTCCACGTCCACCGTACCGTCCGTCCCGAAGCGGATGTAATTCAGCCCGCCAAAAACCGCGGCGTATTCATCCTGCTTCCCCACCGGATTTCCCAGCACGTTTCGGGCAACGTGGTATGCCCGCTCCGCCAGTTCGTACTTTGAAAGAGGCAGATGCAGATAGACGGACAACGCCTTCAGAACGTTGACGCAGACGCTCGCCGAAGAACCCAGCCCGGTACCGGGGGGGATTTCAGACGCCAGGAACAGGTCCACCGAAACGTTGTGGCCCATCTCCTTGACCACCGCAAGGGGAATTTCCAGGCCGCTGCGCTCAAAACTCATTGTGGCGATGTTTTCCCAGGTTTCCAGCGTCCGCAGGTCGGAAGAAATCACCTGGATCTTTCCGTCGCCCCGCTTCCGCAGCACGGTGTAAAAATACTTGTTGATGGCCGTGCTCAGCACGACTCCACCGAATTGCTCGTAGTACGCCGGCAGGTCCGTCCCGCCGCCGCCAAAACTGATTCGGACGGGACTACGGGTGATCAACATAGACAATTTCCTCCAGGGGCGGTTCTGCTTTAGCCGGCCACGGGGAATGTTCCGGCAAGCCATCAGGCTGCACGGGCTTTCCCCTCCAGAGCCTGGAAAGGGGCGTCCAGGCGGTCTGCAGGATGAGCGACAGGTCCAGAAAAGGCGACCAGCGCAGAATGTATTGCAGGTCGTAGTGGGTTTTCTGTTCCGCCGAATGCTGGTCGCGCAGGCCGTGGATCTGGGCCAGGCCGGTAATGCCCGGCTTGATCTTCAGCCGTTGCCGCTGCCAGTCCGAATAGTGCTTTACGCGCTCGGGCGGCTCCGGCCGTGGGCCCACCAGGTCCATATCCCCCCGCAGAACATTCCATAACTGCGGCATCTCGGTGAGTCCCAGGTCGACCAACAGCTTTTCGTAGGCGGGCAGCTCCGGCAGGCCACGATCCACATTCAACCGGTACATCCAGAAAGTCTTGCCGTCCTTCCCGCAACGGAGTTCTCTGCGGATCGCCTTGCCCTTGCGCAGGATCAGCGCTCCGGCGGCCACCAGCATTGTTGGCAGCACAGCGGCCAGCATCAGCGGCGCCAGCACCAGGTCGGTCAGCCGCCGGATGGCCGGCGCTCCCCCAGGCAGATCGTACTCGTCAATGGCAATCAGCGGCAGGCCGTCAAGTTCCGTCAGCGACGGGCGGGAGACATAGAGTTCATACGCCTGCGGCACCACCAGCACCCGGATGCCGAGCCGCCGGCACCGCGCCACCAGGTCCAGCGTCCGCCGGGCCGGGTTGGCCACGGCGACAATGATTTCATCCACCTGGTGAGCGGCCAGGAAATCCGCAACACCCAGCGTCGGCATCCTCTGGATGTCCTCCTCCGCGCCAGCCGGGAGGCCGTTCTCCTGGTCAGGGCAAAGGTAGCCCACCATCTGCCAGCCCATTTCGGGATGCCGGTTGATCTTGGCTGTCAGCTCTCTCGCGATCCGGCCGCCGCCCAGGATGACCACCCGCCGCAGCGAGGTCGCAAAACGCCTGGACCGGAGGACCCGCCACGCCAGACAGCGAATGACCAGGAAGCCAGCCAGCGCAACGCACCCAAAGTAGATAAAGACCAGCCTCGAATGGTACACCCGGGTCAGGTAACCGTTCGCCAGCAACAGCGCCATCAGCAGAAACACGCCCACAAAAAGGTCGGAAAACACCGAGCGGAAAGTCCACCCCCCCTGGAATCCGTCCAGCTTCATCACCACCGCCAGGAAGCTCCAGATCAGGGCTGCGGCGATGGCGGTTTCCCCAAACAGCGAGAAACATTCCCGTATCGCATCGACGCTCACGCTGAACCCGTACCGGCACTCATAAGCCAGATAAACGCCCAGCACAATCCACACAACATCGGCCGCAAGAATCGGGAACAAAATCCTCCGGCTCCGCAAAAATCCGAACTCGCGAGTTGACCTTGACATGGCTTCTCCTGGAGGGCAGGGGCTGATGTTTCCTTTCACGTGCAGGATTTCATTTCTTCCCGGCCGAGGCAGCAGGAACCTTCTGCCAACCCCCCGGCAACCTCGGTTACCTCACCGCATAAGGGCGGATGCCCTGTGGCTCTGTTACCCTTTTCAGTAGGCTCCCTCCCCGCTGATAGCTTTGCGAGGCGTCTTCAACAGAATTCCAAGATCCATCCACAGATTCCAGTGCTCCACGTAGTACACATCCATTGCCACATGTTCCGTGAATGAAACGGTCTGCCGGCCATTCACCTGCCAGTAGCCTGTAATTCCGGGCCGGACTTTCAAGATGAGTTCTCCCGCGTTGCCGCACCGCTTCAGCTCATCTGGCGTGAACATTCGGGGACCCACCAGGCTCATCTGGCGCATCAGCACGTTCAGCAGCTGGGGCAGTTCGTCCAGGCTGTACTTTCGCAACCACCTACCCGTGCGGGTCACTCGAGGGTCGTTTTTGAGCTTGAAACTCCGCTCGTACTGTTCGCGAAGTTCCGGGTCGGCGTTCAGAACGGCCTCAGCGTTGGGGACCATGGTCCGAAACTTGAATGCGTCAAACTCACCCTTCCTACCCACCACCCGCCGCCGGTAGAACACCGGCCCGCCATCGTCCAGTTTCACGCACAGCGCGATCAGCAGCAGTACCGGCGACAGCAGCACCAGTCCCGCCAGCGCTCCCCCAATATCCAGTACGTCCTTCAGCGCCCTTTGCAAGGGTTTGGCTGCAGCCGCGTATGGCTTTTCCCCGGCGACAGCCGCGTCCTTCTCCGTCTCAACAAACGGCATCCCGGCCTCCGGGCGGACCGTTGACGAATCACCCATCAGCAGGAGCCTCCTGCGCCGCCCGCGGGGACCCGCGCCAGGCCGGCCGTTTCTTTCCGCTGCGTCAATCCGCCGGACTCTTCCTGGAATTCCGCCAGTCTTTCGGCTGCAAATCTCATAAACTCTTCCTTGAACCTTTCCAGGCTGAAGCGCAGCGAGCCGGCGCGGATGAATTCCGGGCTGAACTCCCGCTCGACCTCTTCAAACCTGCCGATGGCTCCGGCCAGTGATTCCGCCGTCTGCTGGTTGAAGAAGATTCCCGTGGCCGTCCGAGGGTCTCCGCCCTCCTCGAGCCCGATGACGGTCTCCAGCGCCCCGCCGCGTCCGTAGGCGATCACCGGCCTTCCAAACGACTGAGCCTCCACCGGCACCATACCAAAATCTTCCTCCGCAGGAAACAGAAAAGCCCGGCACCGCGCATAGCATTCGCGCAGCCGCTGCTCGTCCAGCTTCCCCGCAAACTCAATTGTAGACCCGGCCAGCCTTCGCAGCCGTTTCTCTTCCGGCCCTGTGCCCACCACCCGCAGGCGGCGTCCCAGCCGGTTGCAGGCCTCAATGGCCAGATCCACGCGCTTGTAGGGAACCAGCCTGCTTACAACAAGGTAGCAGTCATCCGTCTTCTCCGCCAGGTATCCGGCGGTCACATCCACGGGCGGATAGATCACCGTGCTTTCCCTGCGGTAATACTTGCGGACCCGCGCCGCAACGTAATGCGAGATGGCGGCAAAGTGGTCCACCCGGGCGGCTGTACTCACGTCCCACTGCCGCGCGTAATGCGCCGTCAGTGAAAAGATGGCCCGCGTCAGCGGATTCATTTTTCTCCGGTATTCGTGGTACATATCCCAGACGTAGCGCATGGGGCTCAGGCAATAACAGATGTGGCAGGCCCGCGGCGAGGGAATCACGCCCTTCGCCGGCCCGGATTCCGAACTGATCACCAGGTCGTAGCCGCTCAGATCAAACTGCTCCAGGGCAAACGGAAACAGCGGAAGAAAATGGCGGTACCATCGTTTCGCGCCAGGAATGCGGTCGACAAAGGAAGTCGTCCAGTTCCGTCCGCGCAGCGATGCCGGAATCCCGCCATCTGCAATCACCAGGGCGTAGAAATCGGCTTGCGGAAAAATCTCTCCCATGGCCTCCAGGACCCTTTCGGAACCGCCGTACCCGGAAAGCCAGAATTGAACCACCGCTACGCGCAGTCGCTCATTTCCAACAGCCGGCTGGCCACGGGCTCCAACCAACTCACTCACTACCGCTACCTCCTCATCTTCGGTCCATCAGAGTCAAAACTTGATGAGCGATTCCCAATCATTGCGACGGCCTCATACCGCTGTGTGGCAAGGCCAACCTGCCGCTGCCGGTTCCGAGACCTTGCGGCGGCTCTACGCCGCCATGTCCAGGCCGGCTACTTCGCCAGCACGCGCCGGTAGACTTCCAGGTGCTGCCGCGCGCAATCCTCCCACGTAAACTTTGCCGCCTGCTTCAGTCCCTTTTCGCGCATCTCCGCCCGCAGCCCGGGCGAGTCCAGCACCCGTTCCATCGCCGCCGCCATCTCCTCCACGTTCAGGGGGTCGAAGTATTCCACCGCATCGCCGCCTACCTCCGGCAGTGAAGCCGCGCTCGAGCAAGCCACCGGAGTTCCGCAGGCCATCGCCTCCAGCACCGGCAGCCCAAACCCCTCGTAGACAGACGGGAACACGAAGAGTTCGGCGGAGGGGTACAGCTTCGCCAAGGATTCATTGCTCACGTAGCCGGGCACGTCCACGCACTCCTGGAGGCCTCCCTTTCCGATGGCCGCCCGAATCTCTTCCCATCCATACCCGGGCTTCCCCGCCAGGATCAGGCGGTGGGGAATCCGCCGCCGCTCCCGCAGCAACCGGAACGCCTCCACAAGGCGAACCAAATTTTTCCGGTGTTCCAGATTCCCGACAAAAAGTATGCTAGGAGGGCCCGTGCTTGAATGCGGAACGCCGTTCCCTTGCGCAACACCGAGTGCGATGGCAAACACCCTTGATCCATCCAGAGAAAAACGCTCCATGATCTGCCTGCGACTGAACTCCGAATCCGTGACAATTGCCGAACTTCTGCGGATCGCGTGGCGGATCAGAAGCCGCTTGTACATCCGCCGCGCAGGAGAGAAATTTCGGCTATCGACAAAAGGTGAGATGTCATGGATCGTATTGACCGTGCGGCCGCCATAAGCAACCGGTCGGCTGAAATCAGCGCCGTGCAACACGTCAACCTTCATTCGCCGCGCCTCAAGGGGCAGGCCTGTCTGTTCCCACAGAAGGCGTGCCAGCCCCGTCCGCTGAGTTGCGGCAGCCTGCGCGTTGCTCCGTTCCAGAAGCGGGGCAAGCTGCACGTTTGCGCCGAAAAAGATCCACTCATCGTCCGGCGCGACGGAGGCAATGTTCCTTGCCAGTTGGAACGCGTAGTTGCCCACACCCGTGTAGCAATCAGAGGCGGCCGAGATGTTCAGTCCCACCCTCACACTCAACTCCTGCACACCTGTTCATAGAAGGCAGCCGTGTCTCGCGCAATCACCTCGTGGGTGTAGTGCTGAAGCACCCGCTCGCGGCCGCGCCGGCCAATAGACTCCCGCAGCGACGAGTCGTCCATCAATTTCCGCAACTGGTCCGCCAGTTCCCTTTCGTCCCCCTCATGAAAGACCATGCCGGCGTCCCCGATCACGTTGGGGATTTCGCCTGAATCCGAGCCGACCACGCAGGTCTCGCACGCCATCGCCTCCACCAAGACCCTGCCGAATTGCTCCTTCCAGGTCCGAATCGTGCGCGAAGGCAGCACCATCGCATCGAACGCATTCATATACTCTGCCACCTCATTTGACTTGACCCACGGCATCCAACGCACCCTGTGCCCGAGACCCAGCTCTTCAACCAGAGCCTCGAGCCTTAGCCGGTCAGGGCCATTGCCTACAAGCGCCAACGTGCAGTCGCCCGAAAGAAGTCC
>JBAUWE010000347.1:0-6416 GCA_049583595.1 Terriglobia bacterium | reverse complement strand
GGATTGATGCGCGGCTTTTCACCCAGCGCCCGCAGACTCACGGCTCCCTGCACGGTGTTGTAGAGGACGGCCAGGTCGTCTGTGGGTTTCAGATCGCCTTCATGATTCACAAAAACGCCGTCTGGCTGCTGGTGGCTCTGGATGAATTCGGCCGAACGGGCGCTGCCCGGCAGCTTGCGCTGGAAAGTTTTGGCCAGCACGGCGGCATAGGTGACCGCGGCCAGGTCGCTTTCCGCCGTGTCGCTGCTGCCGTGATAGCCGGGGTCGGGCGAGGGATTGTACCCGCCGTCCTTGCGGTGGCATTTCTCGAGGTAAGCAAAGGATTCCTCCCGGATGCGCTTGCCATCCGCGGCAGTGAAGACCTGTTCCGGTGCGCGGCCCTTTCCATAGAGCCCCGCCGCCGCGCCCATCGAGCCTGCGGCCCATAATGCTTTGCGAAGAGCTTCCCGGCGAGAGATGCGCAGGGTCATGACTTTTTCCTCCAGGGTGGGTGGTTGCCAGCCACGATTGAATCACAGTTTGGCTTAACCATGGGTCAAAACTTTAACACAGAGCGCGCAGAGAAAACCTTCAGCGGCTGAAGCCGCGCGATGGTGCGCACATCGGCGGCCCCGGCAAATCGGGGCCCTTTCGCTAAGACCAGCGTGAACCATTTCATGGCGTCAGGTGGTAGAAGCCGCGATAGGAAAGCGATCAAGGACGCGGACGACTCTCCCCTCGCAGCGGATGCCGCCACCGAAGGCCGGGGAAGCGGCTATAATCGCGGTCGGTCGTAATCCACTCGCAGCCGGATTCGATGGCGAGCGCCGCCAGGTAAGCGTCAGGAATCAGGTTGCCTCTGGCCTCAGCCTTACGACAAAGGTCCGCGAAAATCTCCCAGTGACGCGGCCCCGCCGAGATCGGGACGCAGTTCGGCTGGAGGCGAAGACTGCTCACAGCGCGAAGCGCCTCCTGCAGCGGCGTTGGCGTTCTGAAAATTCTCGGATGAGTCACGATCCGCATGAAGGCCGACAGTACAAGGTGGGAGATTCCAAAAGGCTCACCGGAACCCACTTGCTGCTGAAGCCAGCGCTGGTACGCCTTGTGGTGTGGCGCCTCGGTGCGGTGGGCATAAACGAGCACGTTGACGTCAAGGAGTACCATTCGGGCCTTCCATGAGGTCTAACAGCGCCGATGTGTCATCCAAATCAACTCCTGGCTGCAATCCCCCGCCCTTAAACGTAGGAAACCGGAACTTTGAACGGCGCCCTTGAGGGCCGCGCTGCGTAATGGCTGCCCGCAGGCTGTCCTCGATGACCGCCGTCAGCGTTGTGCCCCTCTCGGCCGCCAATTTCTTGGCCTCGCTCAGGAGCCGGTCGTTGATGCGAATGGTGGTCCTCATGCATCAAAACATACCTTAAGGTCATCAATATGTCAAAACTTCAGGGGGCTCTTCCAGGGGATATTTACGGCGTCAGGCAGTGGAGCCTGCGAGTGAAGGGGATGGTTTCGCAGACGCGCCCAACTGCGCGGACCGGGGCTGCGACACGTTCGTTTTGTTTTCTAAGGCTGCTCAAGCTTTCTTCAGTTGGCGTGAAATCCAGACCAGGATCACCGCCCCGACGAAAGCCACAATGATCGCTCCGATGATGCCGCCCCCGGGCCAAATGCCGAGCATTGTGAAAATCCATCCGCCGAGGATACCTCCGAGCATCCCAAGGACAATGTCGATGAGAATTCCGTATCCCCCGCCTTTCATCACTTTTCCAGCCAGCCAACCCGCAATCAGCCCAACCACAATCCACTCAATAAAGCCCATGGTTGTTGCCTCCCTTGCTTTGAGTTAGGAAAAGACCCGACTGATGGTTTCTAACTTAGACCGGGTCCTGCCGAATGTCAAAGCGCTCGGCCGCCTGGTAGTTGATTTGTGGCACGGGCGTCCTCGCCCGTGCTGCGGCCAAAATACACGGCCAAGATGGCCGTGCCACAAAATGCGAACCAAACTGAACCATCGCTGCCCGTCCAGCAAAACATTGAGGTATGGGTTTCTGGGCGGGGAGTGAAGTTACTGAGGAGCTGTTGAAGCGTTAGAGGCACATCCAAAGCTTGTCTTTACCAAGTGCTGCGTGCGAACAGTTTACGGCGTCAGGCGGTTGAGCATGCGGGGGAAGGGGATGGTTTCGCGGACGTGATCGAGGCCGCAGATCCAGGCCACGACGCGTTCGATGCCCATGCCGAAGCCGCCGTGCGGAACGGAGCCATAGCGGCGCAGGTCGAGGTACCACTCAAAGGCCTGGCGCGGAAGATTCGCCTCTTCCATGCGCTTCACCAGCAGGTTGTAATCCGCCAGGCGCTCGCTGCCGCCGATGATCTCACCGTAGCCTTCGGGCGCCAGCACGTCGACGCAGAGGGCGAGTTCGGGGTGTTCGGGGTCGGGCTTCATATAAAAAGCCTTCACCTGGCTGGGGTAGCGGTGGACCATCACCGGCCGGTCAAAATTTTCAGCCAGCAGGGTTTCATCCGTGCCGCCGAAATCGCCGCCCCACTCGATTTCGCTGCCCTTTTCCTTGAGGATCCTGACGGCCTCGTCGTACGGAATGCGCGGGAAGGGCGGCACACAGCGCTCGAGCTTACTGACGTCGCGGCCCAGGGTTTCGAGTTCCGGGCGGCAGTTTTCCAGCACGCGCTGGATGACCCCGGCCACCAGGTCTTCGGCCAGTTGCATCACGTCATCGAGGTGGGCAAAGGCGACTTCCGGCTCGACCATCCAGAATTCCATCAGGTGGCGGCGGGTCTTGGATTTTTCGGCGCGGAAGGTCGGGCCGAAGCAGTAGGACTTGCCCACGCTCATGATGGCGGCTTCGCTGTAGAGCTGGCCGGACTGCGCGAGGTAGGCGTTCTGGTCAAAGTAATCCACCTCAAACAGCGTGGTAGTTCCTTCGCAGGCGCTGGGGGTGAGGATGGGCGTATCGACCAGAATGAATCCGCGATCGTCAAAAAAGTCGCGGCAGGCGCGAATGATCTGGTGCCGCACGCCCAGGATGGCCCGCTGGCGCGAAGAGCGCAGCCACAGGTGGCGATGGTCCATCAGGAACTCGACGCCGTGTTCCTTGGGCGTGATGGGATAGGGCTGGTCGGCGGGAACAAGCTGGATGATTTCAAGGCCCGTGACGCCCAGCTCATAGCCGCCCGGCGCGCGGGGTTCGGCGCGGACCTCGCCGGTGACCCGCAGGGACGATTCCTGGGTAAGCGTGCGCGCCTTTTCGAACAGTTCCGGCGGCACGGCGCTTTTGACCACCACGCCCTGCATCAGGCCGGTCCCGTCGCGGAAAATCGGAAAGAGGATTTTGCCGCTCTCGCGATGGTTATAGAGCCATCCCTCGACGGTGACTTGCTGGCCGGCGTACCGGCCCACATTGCGGATTTCAACGACGGGCGGCGAAGACGTTCCCATGCTTAGCGGATCTCCTCCATCCTTCTCATGACTTCGTGCAGCTTTGCGAAGCAGTCCGCCGCGGGACCGAAGTTGCGCAGCTCGAACATGATGGGAACCCCGTTGTCGAGAGTTTGGAAGGCGCGCACGGCCTGTTCCCAGTCAATGCCCCCGGTGAACGGCACCAGGTGCTCGTCCTTTTCCTGCCGGTTGTCGTGGACGTGGGTGGAGGCGATGTGGTCTTTCAGCACCTCAAAGGCGTGGTCCACCCCGCAGGTCATGTGGGCGTGGCCGGTGTCAAAGCAGACCTTCATGCCCATGTGGGTGTAGCGCATAAAGCGAATCAGCCGCTCGGGTGTCGTGATCTCATTGGGAATGTTTTCCAGCAGGATGCTGACGCCCCGTTCCTTGGCATAGATGTTGAGGTGCTCGAGCGAGGTGAAGGCGGCGTCAAACTTGTCGATGTTGAATTCCTCTTCCGGCAGCCCCAGGTGGAGAATCAGGTAGCGGAAGGGCAGGTGTTCCGCCACTTCGATGGCCCGCTTGATCTCCTCCATGCTTTCGATGCGCTTGCGGCGTTCCAGGTAAGCCAGGGAGATGGGCAGCCCGCCGGAGCGGCCCCACTCCTTGTCGGCAAAGAGCGGCGCGTGCAGCGAGAAGGGCTCCACGTCGTGGTCGCCGAACCACTCGGCCACGTCGCGAACGTGGTTGGGGTCGTGATAATCCAGGTGCTGGGGCGCCGCGAAGATTTCCACCTGGCGGAAACCGGCGTTCGCAATGCCGTCCAGGATGTGTGAGGACAGCCGGTCATTGGCAAAGAGGTGAGTTGAGAGCGCAAAGTTCATCAGTATCCCGCCGCCTTTCCCGTGCCCCGCGCATCGGCCGCGCCAAAGCGCCAGCCGGTTTCCGGATCAATGGTAATGGCTTCACATTCGCCCAGACTGTCCGTTTCCTTCAGCTTATATCCGGCTTTCCTGAGCTTATCAAGGGTATCGGCAGAAAAGCCCCACTTTTCATAGGTAATTTGGTCAGGTTCCCACTGGTCGTGGAAGCGCGGCGCGTCGACGGCCCGCAGCACGTCCATGTGGTAGACCACCACGTTCAGCAGCACCTGCAGCACCGTGTTGATGATGGTGCCGCCGCCCGGCGACCCCAGCACCAGCCGCACCTTGTTGTTTTGCAGCACGATCACCGGGGTCATGGATGAGAGCGGGCGCTTGTGCGGCGCGATGGCGTTGGCCTCGCTCTGGATCAGGCCAAACATGTTGGGCGTGCCCGGCTTGGAGGTAAAGTCGTCCATCTCGTCGTTCAGCAGAAAGCCTGCGCCCTCCACCGTTACTCCGCTGCCGTAGCCGTTGTTCAGCGTGTAGGTGTTGGAAACCGCGTTGCCCTCCGCATCCACCACGGAGAAGTGGGTGGTGTTCGACCCTTCAAACGGCGCCGGATTGCCCGCCCGCACTTTGGCGTCGGGTTTGGACTTGAGGATTTCCTTGCGCAGCTGCTCGGCATACTGCGGGCTGGTGAGCCCCTTCACCGGAACAGAACCGAAATCCGCGTCGCCCAGGTAGGCGGCCCGGTCGGCGTAGGCGCGCCGCATGGCTTCCACAATCAGATGCATGGACGGATAGGATTCCGGCGGCCCCAGGTCGAGCGGGTCCAGGATGTTCAGCATCTCAATCAGCGCCACTCCGCCCGAGCTGGGCGGCGGCGGCGCCAGGATTTCGTACCCGCGGAACTTCCCCACCAGCGGCTGTCGGATTTTGGCACGGTAGCTGGACAGATCACTTTTGGTGATGATGCCGTCATACTCCTTCATGGTGTTGACGATGTCGGTGGCGACCCGGCCCAGGTAAAAAGAGTTCGGCCCGTGCTGCGCAATCCGTTCGAGCGTATCGGCCAGTTCCGGCTGCTTGAAAATTTCTCCCGGCTGGTAGGGGTTTCCTTCGTGCAGAAAGATGCGGCGGCTGGCCACAAATTTTGATAGCAGCGCCTGGTGGTTCCTGAGTGACCGGCTCAGCCAGTAGCTGACCGGGAAGCCTTCTTTCGCCAGGCGGATGGCGGGCTGCATCACCCGAACCAGGCCCAGCTTGCCGTATTTCTGCTCGGCCGTGGCCAGGCCGGCCACAGTTCCCGGCACGCCCGCGGCACGCGCGCCCACGATGGAGGCGTTCGGAATCACCTTGCCGTGCTTGTCCAGATACATATCGCGGGTGGCGTGGCCCGGCGCCTCCTCGCGGTAGTCCACCATCTCCGGCGGTTCGCCCGCCATGCGGACCATCATGAAGCCGCCGCCGCCGATGTTTCCGGC
The DNA here is from genome assembly GCA_049583595.1 of Terriglobia bacterium. Classification (GTDB taxonomy): domain Bacteria; phylum Acidobacteriota; class Terriglobia; order UBA7540; family UBA7540; genus SCRD01. Next base: position 696 of record JBAUWE010000347.1, on the reverse strand, counting down.
AAAGGGATAGGTGACGGCCAGGGCAAAACCCACCGCCACGGCCGCGTCCACCGCGTTGCCGCCCGCCTCGAGGATTTCAACGCCTGCCTCGGTGGCCAGCGGATCGCTCGAAACCACCATGCCGTGCTGCGCCGCCACTGGAGTGAGAGCCATCACGGGAAGGGCCGGCGAAAGGACAATCAGAAGAAGCAGCTTGCCAAAGGATGGAAGGCGCACGAACCCTCGCGTTAGAAAAGGAGACAATGATTTTTTCCGGGCACGGGATTCGGCCCGCAGCGCTTGTGAGTCATCGGTCAAATGCGCTGTTTTTTTGAAACTGTAATGTAAGCGAAAACCCGCCAAGCGTCAACTGAAAGGCAGGGCGGATGGGCTGTGCGGAAGGCGGGGGTTTCGTCAGGGCGCTGGCGCTGGCTGCGCGGCCACAGCGGCAGGGTTCTTCCGCACGCTTGCTTTTCCGGAGCCCAGCGGGCAGGATAGTGCGCGGACCGCTTGTATCTGAAATTTCAAATCAGTGCTGTCCCATCATAAGTTGAACAGATCCAATTGGATGCAAGGGTCTGGTTCCTGACATTGGTCGTTGTATTGCGAGAAAGCCCATGAAATGGGGGTTTTCTCGAAAAGGGTGACACTGAGAATTTGCAGGATTTTGTACAGGCTGAGGTCCGATTGGAGCTGTTTTTTCAGGACGGCGACCAG
>JBAUWE010000346.1:0-7433 GCA_049583595.1 Terriglobia bacterium | reverse complement strand
TCCTCATGACTGGAGGCCGTTTCTGCGGGTCGTCTCCAACCCAGTCGTTAAGCAATTCGCAAATCTCGTGCGATGGAGGATTCGGTCCTCGCGTCGGAGCGACCCGGATGGTCTCGGTGTGCGCCTTGCTGGCGGGGTCCTTCAACTGCATATAGACGAGATCGAGGTCGAGCATGCTAAGGAGGGCGTCGAGCAAGGTGTGAACTATTTGGGATGGCTCCTTGCCACTCCAAATGGCGGGAAGGGCGAGAATGCTGGCGAGATGATTAATGCAGCGCTGAAGGCGCCTGATCTCCCTGGCGGGCTCCTCAAGTGACACTTCCATATTAGATTACCGTTGAAGAAGAAGTAGTCCGGTTGGCCCGGCGTTCGCGAATTTCACGCAGGAATTCATCCGGCGGTACAAAAAATGGGTTTTGGTGAAGGATGCCCCCAATGATGACCATAGGATGCGTCCGCATAATGTCAATTACGGTGTCTCCGCCAAATTTCCCAAGATGGTAGGTGCAGATGACCGCGTCGTCGTGGCGACGCCAAACATCATTGACGCGTGACTCGAACTCAATGAGATTGTTGATATGCGAACCACCTTTGGCCGCCCAGTCCATTCGGCAGACAATTCGGCTGAGCGGAAACCCGCCTTTGGCGTTTCCGCTGGCCATTTGCTCAAACGCCTCCAGCATCTGATCCTGATCGAAACGACCGTCTCGAAGGTACGTTTCGGTGTTGATCCGTAGTTCGAGCTGTCCACTTTGCTGGGCTGCCACTGGGTCGACCCCTACGGTAGCCAGTCGTTGCAGATGGTCACGATGCTGACCCGGATTAACGACGTGAACCGCCTTGTCGCCAGATTCGAATCCGTCCTTGATAAACGGAAGCAGCACGCGATACTCTTCATCGTCGTTGTTGAAAAACGCGCAGACGTGACGTGTTTCGTCCAGCTTGGAGCCTGCGAATGGAATAGGTGCCACGGACTTCTTCATGGAGTCTCCTCCCAGGCCTGCTGCAATTCTCGTTTTGCTTTCTGGACATGCCCCTAACAGTGAATTCTAAGATTATGCCTTAAGAAGCGGCAAGTCGCCATCAGAAGTGCGAAAACATGCACGAAAGCTGGGTGGCGCATCTATGAAGGGGGCAGCGGGGTCAAGGGAAAAATCATGATGCTTTGTTTTGAGTGGCGGAGCGAGCAGCCCCCCTCAGATGGAGCTGGGGGGATTCGTCGCAGCCGACCACCACGCAGTCATCCGCCCTGACAGGCCACTTTCCGCCCTGCCCGTCCCGGACCCTGTACCCATCGGGCAGGCAGCACAGCGATCCCGGATGGTAGGTCTACGATCCGGTCGGCGAACTCTTCTGCCATGTCCGGCGACCGAGGGTTGTCCAGGTCGATGCGCAGCGTCCTGGACGGCATCTCGGGCAGGACCTTGACCACCACAGACTTGCCTGCTAAGTCACCTGCCATCTCCTGTGGCATGTTGATCTCTTCAAGTCGAAACCTTTCATCAGGGAGCGTGAACTGCCGGGTCGATGCCATTGCAGGCCTCGGGAATGGGTTCGAATGCGCTACAAGAAGGAGTGCGCATCATTGACAATATACCGCCGGAATCGGGCTTTTGTGCGGAGGCCTGCGGCGGTAGGGCGGCTACACGCCGCCTGCCTTGCGGCTTTGAAATTCCCACCGCAAGGGTTCATTGTGGGCCGCAACCGCAGTCGGACACAAAACCGTTGAGCACAGCCTCTGCGACCGTACGCATGAATGTGGGAACGTTGCCTTGCCAGATTGCACGTCGGAGCCATCCATGGAGTTCGGGTCGGTGTTGGTGAAGAGCATCAAGTCAATTCTACGCAATATGTTTGCTTATAGTTCTTGACTGATCCGGTCGCGGGTATGACCCCGCACAGTGAATGAGGCGAGAAAATGGCGTCACAGTTAGCGTCACAGATAAGCGCAAATAGGGCCTTATCTGTGACACAAGATGGGTTCAGCGATCCTGTAAATTCAAAGATTTAAGCTGTTGGAAACTACTTGCCACGAATTCCTAAACCGTGGGTCGGGGGTTCGAATCCCTCCAAGCCTACCATAGTTAGCCTATTGATTTCATGTAGATAGTGTAAACTCCGTTTTCACCTAAATAGCCCTAAAAGGACCGATTGTAGTGAAATTGTAGCGAAACGATGCGCGCTTCCGCCCTCTTTGTCGCCGGCGACGATGCCCGCTAGCCTCTCATGAGGAGTAGGAATAAGGATCTTGGCACGTCAGGCAGTTCGACCTTCGTTCTTAGGCGAATTGAATCACATTCCGCTAAGGGCGTTATCAATCTAAGTGAATTGTTTCCGAGTAGCCCGTCATCCGGCCGGAATCGGTAAACCCTGGCGACAAGTCAGGATCTATCCCCCCAAAAAACTGTCGGGCGATCTAAAGATAATCGGCCACTTGTCCGTTTAGGCGATTTACCGGCAATGCGAGTTCCGTTCAAGTCCCTAAGAAGGAAATTTCCAATGAAGTACATACTTATCACAAAGGCAGCAATAACCCACGCGGTACTTGACAGTGTTTTCTTTTGATTGTATACGGGTACCACCATAGTCACAGTTGTCGCTGGGAAAATTGATCAAGGGCCATGCCGCAGGGGCTCAACTGCACATCGGGCGATGCGGCTGGGAAGAAAAGGCGGAGGGGCCGCATGGGGCACAAACCAGAATAGAGAAGCGGTAGCTATGTCCCACCCTTGGTTCGTCATGGGGCTCAGTCACCTCCATTCGAATTAGGTTCTGAAAATTTATCTCGCGGTCCGTTCCTGCACGACGCCGCTACAACAGATGGGCCGGAGAAAGCTTGCGCAAGATCAGTAAACGGGCAGAGTAATATCCACATCCGCCGCACACCTACCCGCCAGCAAGACTCAGAGTCACAGGGGAAAGAAAGGCAGGCACGCTTTCCCTAGAAGTAAGCCGCATCTGATTGCCAGCCTCGCTGTCAATTCTCGCACTGGTCAAGAACGACCGGGACTCCTGGGGCAAAGATGGTGCAGCCATGGTTTTTCTGTCCGGGGACCACTGCGCATTCACATGACTTACGCTTCAAAGGAAGGATGGGCGAACGCCACCCTGGGTGTAGTTCATAAATTCCGATGAGGGTTAAGGAGGGGACGATGATAGTCACAGACAGGAACAATAATGGCGCATCATTACTGCAAATTCAGCTTACAAGCCGGCGTAGGGGCGCTCGATTCATTTTGGCAATCTTCAGCATCCTGTTCCTGCTGGCCATATGCGCATGGCCTGCGCGCGCGCAGCAAGGGAGCGTGGCTCTCAGCATCTGCAACATGGGCAAGGTGGACGTTGACCTGTTCGTCGCTAAAAAGAGTAGTCCTGCAGAAAGATCTCACATCGTTGCGGGCCACTGCGCACGCGTCTATTATGCTGCCGGCGAACCGCCGTCGGCACTCATTGGATTTGCGCTTGTCGATTCCCACGGGCAGTGGGGTCCGGCGCGCAGGCTCGATTTCTTTCCCACCGGAAGCGCCCCAGTTGAAGGGTCTGACCAGAAGTTACCCGTCATGCATGGGAACCGCAAAATTTCCCTGCCGATGCAGATGCTGTTCAAGCCCAGCAAGTCCTGCCGCACGCTTCCTCAATACTCCTACGTGCAACATCTGCCATTTAACGCGACACCCTGGGAGAGGATGACCGCCGAGAATAGGGATGCCAATAGACCGGCGCCAACAACCGTTTGCGATGACGTGGCTTTTGCATTCGGGGTGATGGCCTATCCCGACACGCGGGAGATTGCGTTCCCGGATGAATGCCCACAGTGCCCAGCCAACGCGCGTCCCCTCTCGCCTGCGCGGCAAGCGGCCGCAAATCGATTGGCGGGCGACGTCATGTCGGGCAACATCACATCGATGAGCATGCTGACGATCAAGCAGCTCAATAGACCTGAGCCGGAAACAACTCCAGGCCCCCCCCAACCGTTTCAGCGAGTGAGCTGGAAGGATCTTCCTCCTTTCCTGAGTCAAGTATTTTATGGAAATTTAAGCGGCGGTACTAAAGTAGCGGACAGGAACATCGTCATTCGGGGCACGGTTTCGCGAGTTGCCGTCAGTCCAGTGGTGATGATTTACTTCAGTGAATCAACGGTAAAAGAGCTCAGCGTATGCTCGCAAAGGCCGGGCATATTTCACGATATGTTCGGCCCCGATTTTGCCCACCGCATGATTGGCAAGACACTTGATGTTGAGGGCGAAATCCGCGGTACCTCGTCGTCCTGCGTCATTGAAGTTTCACTCTTGCACCAGTTGAGAGGGACCACCAGGGCGGTGGCCGGGCGCATGTCCGAGGAAGACTTCCACAAACAGATGGAACGGTGGGATGCGGAAGGTCGCGCCAAAGCCGCCCAACAACGGGCGAAAGTGGCCGAAATACGTCAGCGCAAACTAGACGAACTGGCGAGAGAAGATGCCCTGCGCAAGTCGATTGCGGACTTTGATCCGAGCTGGATCGGCAAGAACGACATGTTTCTCAAGGGCACCGTCTCGCGCGTCGACGTGAAGCCCGAACTATCGTCCTCATTCTATTGGGTGACGGTCTATTTCAAGGAGTCGCCTGGCGGCGCCTTTGTCGTTTGTTTTGCCAATATCGACGAAAATCTAATTAGGGAACTGCCCGAGGGATCTATTCGCGGGAGGACGGATTTTTCCGGCCTGGTCGGTAAAACGATCCAGGTAGAAGGTAGGGTCAAGCCCGCATTTGTTAGTTGGAGCACATGGAGAACCGGGGCGACGATGCCCCCCTGCACCCGCAATTCGGCTGGTATGACACCACGTGATCTCAAGATCCGCGGTTTAGAAACTTCTGCAGCAAACTCGGAAAATCCTCAGGGCCAGGAGAGGCAAAGGCCTTCTCCTGGTCCGACCCAACAGATTGCTCAGGGTACAAGTGCTGCTCCGGGCTCACAAATTACCGGTTCGACCCCAAGCGCCCAATCGCATCCTGTGTCCATTCCCTGGGGGACGGCGATCGCGGTTCGCGTGGTGGGCGGGGTGGATACCTCCAAGGATCACACCGGCAGTAAACTTGCCGGGAGGGTGGACGCGCCCATCGCGGTAGCCGGCCAGGTAGTGATCCCTGAGGGCGCGGACGCGGAAGTGGAGTTGCTCGGTGTTGGAAGCGCCTCAAATCCAACGATGCAATTCCGCCTTCTGACACTTACGGTGAACGGAAAGACCTACAACATAGCGGCGACAATGGTCAAGGTAACCGGCACGTCCAGCCAGAGGCCTGAACCGCAAAACTCAGCCAGGACCAGACAATTGGGCTCTTTGCTCGGTGGTTTTGGGCGCGGATATGGAGGCCGAGCCATCGGCTCCGCTGCCAGTGGCTTGGGCCGGTCAGCGAATGCGGCGGGAGTCCGAGGTTCTGTCCAGACCTTGCCCGCGGGAACCAAAATGATCTTTACTCTTCAGGGTGCTGTCGCGATCACGCCGTAGTTCGCGGGTAAGAACGGCGCATTTCGCCGGCCGGCCATGATGGGTGGGGCTGGAATCAGAAGGGAGCGCCAAAAATTTGCGCGAGGAGGGTGACAGTATCCCGTTCGGACGGAAGAGGTACCCAGATAGCTGACGATAACAGCCCTTCCCACAAGCAATCGGCAATAGGTCCTCCCTGACTCGCAGGTTTTACCGATTCCCCGTCATATGGCTGTATAGTCGGCTAACCGCAAACGTTCCGACCAAAGGTTGCCGCAAGGTTTACGTTGTTCAAGAAACGCTTGTTTACTGAACCATCAAAACTGAAAATCATGTGCTCAAAATGCAGAGCTTGGAGGAGTGGTCGCAGATAGGTTTTCTGAACCCCAAATCGGACTGCTTTGCGACACGGAGGATGGTACCGACACCAACGCCCAACTCAGCAGCAATCGATTTCCAGCTGCGGCCTTCGACCCGCAGGTCCGCGATTCGTGATCCGTCAACCACGACCCGCGACCGACCCAACTTCTTGCTTTTTACCCTGGTTGCCACCAATCCTGAACACACGCGATCACGAATCAGTTCCCGCTCAAACTCCGCAAATGATGCAAAGATGCCAAAGACCAGCCTGCCGTTTGAGGTTGATGTGTTCACTCCCTAGACCAGCGGGCTTGAGCTCTGGTAAGAGCTTCTCGCTTTGCGGGGTTGTCCCAACCCATCGGGGCGCCAGCCCCGGGAACGCACTGGCACGACCTCCGGAAGCGGGGTCGTGCCGAGTTGCTCCTGCACGCTGCGGCTTTTGATCTGAAAGCAGCGGACCGCAGAGTCATGCGACGCGCGCCCGCAACTCCGCGCTGCCAGCCGAGGATTGCGACCATGCTGACGAGATTAACGACTATCCAACCAGAAAGGCATCTTTCCGATGATCACCACCCAAGGAGGTTCTGATGACGAGACGCAACCTGTTTATTGTTCTTTCAGTGATTCTAGGGATCGTTCTGACAGGTGTGATTAGGGCCAGTGGCACGAATGGCGTTGGCCAGACGCCCTTTGTGGGTTTCTGGGAAGCGATCGACAGCTTTGACGGCAGTACACAGCGCCTTTCCATCACCTGCACCAGCGACAAGTCATGCGATGTCAGGCTCAACGATACCGCGTTCTCACTTTCCTGCAGCAACCAGATTGGCTTTGCGCAAGGGGTGGGATCGATTCAGGGCAATGCGCTGACCGTCGAGTTGACCCTGTCTTGCTCCAACCTGGACGGCACATCCACCCCGGCCGGGAGCCAAATGAACGAGTTCGTTCTGGACCCCAAAAACAAAACGCTGACCAACCAGAATGACGATCCTGTGCCTGTGCCCAATGTGTTTTTCAAGGTCAGCCAGTAGAAACAGAACAAGCGGGTACCGCGGTGTTGCTCCTGGACTCTGCGGCTTTTTGGTTAATGAAACGGACCGCAGAATAATGCGCGGGTGGCGCCCGGAAAGCCCAGGAAGAAAATATCCACGAGTGAAGGAGATGAACATATGAGATACCTTGCTGTGCTTGCAACGCTTCTTGCAGGATTCATGTTGTTTGCTCTTACCGTCAGCAGTACGCGGACAAACGCACAGAACCCGGGAAATGACGAGAGCAAAATTAAGGAAGGCTTTGCCATCGCGCCCGTCCCTCTCAATCTGGCCGGAAAAGACCGTGCCCTGGTTGGGCTGGGCAGCTACATCGTTAATGCCCAGGGACCTGTAATTCCTGCCACACCTGTCCCTCCTTTGCCCCCGGTCACAACCCTTACGATGGCAAAGGAGATGGGCAGACCAACGCCGAGAACTACCTGGCGGGCGGACTGCTGTTCACAAAGTTCAACGTCTATTCAAAAAATCTCACTCCGGACAGTTCGGGTCTTCCGGGCGGTCTGACGTCCCCGCAGTTCCTCCATGTCATGCGCACCGGTAACGATCCGGGCTTGCC
>JBAUWE010000345.1:0-7330 GCA_049583595.1 Terriglobia bacterium | reverse complement strand
GCTAGAGGGTAAGCTGACCTTCCAGCCGGTGGCCGTGACATAACTTAAAGTGCAAATTGCGGAGGATGAATAGTGGCTCAAGCAGAGATCGGGATTATTGGCGGCAGTGGACTTTATCAGATGGAGGGCCTGAGCGGGGCAAAATGGGTGCGGGTGGCGACGCCGTTTGGCAAGCCCTCGGATGCTTTCCGCATCGGAACTCTCGAAGGACGGCGTGTTGCATTTCTCGCCCGCCATGGACGGGGACATCTGCTGACACCATCGGAAATCAACTTTCGCGCCAACATCTATGCGATGAAGAAACTGGGGGTGGAACGCATTCTTTCCGTCAGTGCGGTCGGCTCGTTGCGGGAAGACTATCGCCCGATGGATATGGCCCTGCCGTTGCAATTCTTTGACCGCACGAGGGGGCGGATCTCAACCTTTTTCGGTGGCGGTATTGTGGCCCACGTGGGTTTCTCCGACCCTATGTGTCCGGCGGTGGTGGACGTGCTGGAGGCGGGCTGTGCGGAGGCAAAGGTCACGGTCCACCGGGGTGGAACATACGTCTGCATGGAAGGCCCTGCGTTCTCCACCAAGGCGGAATCGAACGCCTACCGCAGCTGGGGTATGGACATTATCGGCATGACAAACCTTCAGGAAGCCAAGCTTGCCCGCGAAGCCGAGATTTGCTATGCCACTCTGGCAATGGTAACGGATTACGATTGCTGGCATCCCGATCACGAGGCCGTCACCGTCAATCAGATCATCGATTTTCTCAATCGCAACGTGGAGAACGCCCAGAAAATCCTGCGGGCCGGCGTTCGTCGCCTACCCAAAAACCGCAACTGCAAGTGCGGATCGGCGCTGGCGCACGCGATTCTAACCGACCGCCGAAAGATTTCTCCCCAGGCAAAGAAGCGGCTGGGCTTGCTCGTTGGGAAATATCTTAAGTAAACTGAGTTCGATAGACGACATTCGCAAATCCGGAGAGAAAGGCAAGTCATTATGTCGCTTTTGGTTGTTGGCTCCGTCGCATTTGATTCAATCCGCACGCCCCACGGGGAAGTGGAAGGCATCCTTGGTGGTTCGGCAAGTTTCTTTTCGGTTGCGGCAAGCTGGTTTGGCCCCGTTAAGTTAGTTGCTGTGGTCGGCGATGATTTCGGTGATGAACACCTCGAAGTCTTCCGGCTTCGCTCAATTGAAACTACTGGGCTCGAACGAGCTCCGGGTAAGACCTTTAGCTGGAAGGGCGAATATGTGGGCGACATGAATGATGCCAAAACCCTGGATGTTCAGCTCAATGTGTTCCAGAATTTCAGCCCTAAAATTCCAAGTGCTGATGTATCAACTGAATTTGTTTTTCTCGGCAACATCCATCCAACCTTGCAATTGAATGTTCGCCGCCAGCTTTCCAAAGCGCAATTCGTGGGGCTGGATTCGATGAACTACTGGATAGAAGGTACCCTGCGCGAACTGAAGGAAACATTGCGCGAGGTGGATGCGCTGGTGATTAATGAAGGTGAGGCCCGCATGCTTTCGGGCCGCCAGAACCTTCTGAAAGCGGCAAAGGAAATCCAGGCGATGGGACCCAAAATCCTTGTGATCAAGCGCGGTGAGCACGGAGTGACACTGTTCAATAACGCCTCAGTATTTTCCGTCCCGGCCTACATGCTTGAAGATTTCAAGGATCCCACCGGTGCAGGTGACACGTTTGCCGGCGGATTTATGGGACATATTGCTCGCACGGGTGACCTTGCTGAAGAAAATCTACGGCGCGCCGTGGTGTATGGTTCCGTGATGGCAAGTTTTGCGGTTGAAGAATTTGGCCTCAAACGCCTCCTGGGGCTGACCCCTCAGGAAATCGAAGGACGTGTGCGCGAATTTGCGCAACTGACCCGATTTGATGTCTGACCGGCCGCATGCCGATTCCACATCGTTTCAGCCGAATCCAGTCCTGCCTGCCGGATTAGCGTTTGCCGTCTGGGCTGCCATTCTTGTGGTAGCCCTTGGCAGCCTTCATTTTTTTTATACCCGTGGATTGACCCAGCTTTACGGTGACACCTTTGCGCATATGGCCGGCGCCCGCCGGCTGTTTGATTCCCTGACACCAGGCTATCCGGAGATTGGCAACGTGTGGTTGCCCATGTTCCATTTGCTGGTTGCGCCGCTGGCCATCAGCGATCATCTGTGGCGGACGGCGTTGGCCGGCAGCCTGGTTGCTACTGCGGCCTTTGCGGTGAGTGCGTGGTTCCTGTTTCGGCTTGCGCTGGAAATGAACCGAAGTATCGCGGCATCCTTCGTCACCTTGACGGCGTTTCTGTTGTGCCCCAGCATGTTTTACCTGGCCAGCACTCCCATGACGGAACCACTCGCTATCATGTGGGTCGTGGTTGCCGTCTATGCTTTGTTCCGTTACCAGGTGATGGGTGGGGCGCGCTGGGTGGTTGCAGCGGCGTTTGCGGCATTCTTCGGCACCTTGACGCGCTACTCGGGGTGGTACTTCCTTCCTTTCGCCGCGCTGTTTGTCCTGCTGGCGCGAGAAGAGTTGTGGCGGGTGCGCCTTCGCCGTGCCGCGCTTTTTTCTGTGATTGCGGGGTTGGGTCCGGCCCTATGGATGCTGCACGACGCCATTAGGGCCGGTAATCCGCTCGAATTCTACAACGGGCCCAATTCGGCGCAGGCCATTTACGCCCACCAGGTGGCAACCACGGCTTTTCGCTATCCAACGGACGGCAGCATCCTGCTTTCGGCACGCTATTACGTTGAAGACCTGAAGCTCATTCTGGGGCCCTGGCTGCTTGTGCTCGCCGCTCTCGGCCTGATAATGTGGGTGCTTGAACGGCGCTTTCGCACAAGGCGTGCAGCCACCCTTCTCCTGCTCGTGCTGTTTCCATTTTATATTCAGGCGATGGCCGGTGCTGCCGTAGCGCTTTACGTTCCCACTTACTTTCCGCATTCGTATTACAATCTCCGTTACGGAATTGAAATGCTGCCGGGAATCGCGCTTCTTGCATCCTTTGTGATTTCGCCAACCCTGCCGCGTGGTTTTCGGACGGGAATGCTGATGGCATGTCTGGCCGTCCTGGGAGCGCAGAACGTCTGGATGCTGGCCGGGGGAGCACGCAAACTGCCTGTAGTAAGTGAGGGTATTCTCAACACGCCCTGCAATACTCAACCAGACCAGGCGCTCATCGCATTCTTCAGGAGCCATTACGACGGTCGGAGAATCCTGATGCAGCCCGATGAGTGGCCGTGTGTTCTTCCGACTCTCGGTATTCATTTCAGGAAAATCCTGAGTGGGTCGAATCGGAGTTACTGGCGGAAACTTCCCAATGGTGCGCAGACATTTGTGGAATGGATCGTTGCAGGTGAAGGCGACCCGGTTGACATTCTGATGCGGGCCTACCCCGGCGCGTTTAACGATTTTGTGCCCGTGTATGACAGGACCTTCCCCCAGCAGCAGAGAATCACGATTTACCGGCGTAAGGGCGGATAAGCCGCGCCTGAACGCGGTGCTGGTTCACACAACACGATCTCAATCGACAGGCGGAACGTGAACGATGTCCAAAACTTCAAAAATCATCTACACAAAATTCCATGGGCTGGGCAACGACTTTCTTGTCACCGGCAACCGCACGATCACCGGAGATCTCAGTCTGCTTGCGAAATCGATCTGCGAGCGGCATACCGGGGTCGGTGCGGATGGACTTCTTCTGGTTCTGAAACCTCGGAGCATGAGGAACCACGCACGAGTTCGCTTTTTTAACGCGGATGGGGGTGAAGCCGAGATGTCCGGCAATGGCATCCGCTGTGCCGGTGCTTTTTTGATGCGGACGAACGCCCGGAGGCGCACCTTGCGGGTTGAGACAGCCTCCGACGTCAAGATCCTGGAATCATTGTCAGCGAAAGCGCAGACGAAGCAGGGAAAATGGAGCTTCCGGGTCAACATGGGCAGACCCATTCTTGAACCGGAAAAGATCCCCTTTGTTGCCGGGAGACATCCTTCCCCGGTTGTGGGTTTCCCGGTGGGTACCGCTCACGGGGTTCTGGCGGCAACGGTTACTTCGATGGGCAATCCGCACTGCTCGATTTTTGTGGAGAATTTTTCGCGAATCCCGTGGGAGGATGTTGGCCGCGAGATCGAGCGCAGCCCGTTGTTCCCGAATAGAACCAACGTGGAATTCGTCCGGATCATCTCAAAAAGGGAGATTGAAGTCCGCTACTGGGAGCGAGGGGTGGGGAAGACCCTGTCTTCCGGAACCGGCTCCTGTGGGGCGGTTGTGGCCTGCATCTTGAACGGTTTTACGGGACGGGCGGTCAAGGTCCGGACCCTGGCGGGGACGCTTGAAGTCTCATGGGCTGAGGGCAAGGAAGTGCTTCTTTCCGGTCCGGCAGAATTGATTGCGGATGGAGTTTATTATCCACCACGGTAGGCAAAAATCCCGGTATGTCGAACCCTCAGTGGGCTTGCTGCTTCTCCGCTTCGCCCGTCATCGGAACGAATCGAACTGGAAGAAGCTTTTCGCGTTTAAATCCTTCTGCCGTTCGCCGTATTCGCATGAGCGTTTGAAATTGCTGGCCGACAGGCAGTATCAGCCGTCCGCCTGGCGCCAACTGGTGTAGAAGCGGCTCGGGAACGTGGTCTGGCGCAGCGGTTACCATGATGGCGTCAAAAGGGGCTCTATCAGGCCAACCGCTGTAGCCGTCGCCCGCGCGAACGGTGACATTGGCATAGCCAAGCCGTCGCAACCGCTCGGCCGCCTCTGTGGCCAGCGGCTCAACAATTTCAATGGAATAGACCTCCCGCACCATCATGGAGAGCACGGCAGCCTGATAGCCCGATCCCGTGCCGACTTCCAGCACACGGTCGTCCGGTTCGAGCCTGAGCGCCTCCGTCATGAACGCCACAATGTAGGGCTGTGAAATTGTCTGCTCGTGTCCAATGGGGAGTGGGCTGTCAAGGTATGCGTAAGGCTGCATCCCCGGCGGCACAAACAGGTGGCGCGGAACTTTGCGCATGGATTCGAGCACGCGTTGGTCGCCGACGCCCCGCGCCGCAATCTGTTGTTGGACCATCAACTCCCGGGCTTTGCGCTGCGAGCCTGTATGCTGGGTAACGGGAGTGGTGGGGATGCGGGCTGGGGGCGGTCCCTGGCAGTCAGGGGTTGAGGCCGGGAGCATCAGTACCAGTCCCAATAGCAGCCACTTTGCGGATTTACGGAGTTGCTTTGCCTGCGCCATGTCCGTCTCACCCCGGCCTGATGAGTTCCCGGAGGGTGGAACCTTTCGCCCCGCTGGCTTTTGATCATTTCCTCTGCTTTTTTCAGTATCAAGATGAAAATCGAGGCTGCGCAGTGATCACGATCACGCCATTGTGTGCAATTTTGGGACACATGCGGATAAGCGAAAGACAGACGGATTTAAAACGGGCGGAGCAGAGTATAATGGGCGTAATCGAAACTCAACATGCAGTTGATTCCTGAATGGGTTGGCGAGATTAGCCCGGGAGGTACCATGGTTCGATTTGGAAATGCATTGTGGTTGGTTGTAGTTTCCCTTGTGGTTGGAGTTCTTGTTTCAGCTCAGACGCAGCACCAGGAACACCATCCCCCGCAGAGCACCAGCAAATACATCCAGGCCCTGGAGGACCCCAGCCGGGACGCGTGGCAGCAGCCTGAAAAGGTGATTGCAACTCTCGGTCTGAAGCCAGGCGAGCGGGTAGCGGATGTCGGGGCCGGGTCGGGCTATTTCACTCTGCGGTTTGCGCGCGCGGTTGGACCCACAGGAAAGGTTTACGGAGTGGATATTTCTCGTGAGATGCTCGAATATCTTGAAAAGCAGGCCAGTGCCCAACATCTGACAAACATTCAGCCCGTGCTGGCATCGCCGCACGATCCCAAGTTGCCTGCCGCGTCGGTAGATCTGATCTTCATCTGTGATACCCTCCATCATATTTCCGACCGCGCGAAATACTTTCCGCTGCTGATGCGGGCTCTGAAGCCAGGCGGTCGCCTTGTTAATATTGACTTTCATAAACGGTCCCTTCCGGTTGGCCCTCCGGTTGAAATGAAAATCCCCAAAGCGGAGATGATCCGCGAGGCTGAAGCTGCCGGTCTTCATCTGGTCCGCCAGTATGACTTCCTTCAGTACCAGTACTTCCTAGTATTTGCCCGGTAGCAAGCAGTTTCGGAGTTATTGCGAAGGTTCCGGTTATCTGTGCCGCACCACTGTTGAAAGGACCCTTCGCCGGGGTTAACCATCTGATGCCGCCATCGCTCAAACGGGAGTTGACCACTTTCAGCGCCATGGCCCTTGTGGTGGCGAATATGATTGGCACCGGCATTTTCACGACCACGGGATTCCTGGCGGCGGATCTGGGCCGCAGTTCACTGGTTCTTGCGATATGGGTTGTGGGCGGAATTGTCGCCCTGACCGGGTGTCTGGTTTACGCCGAACTGGGCATCAATCTCCCCCGTTCGGGCGGTGAATACGTCTACCTGCGGGAAGCCTGGGGGCCGGTGTGGGGATTCGTAAGCGGATGGGTCTCCTTTTTTGCGGGTTTTTCCGCGCCGATTGCCGCCGGCGGCCTGGCTTTTGCCGCTTACCTCAGCTATTTTTCCCCTTCACTTTCTCCGTCCTCTCCCGGTGCGCTTCTGCGTTCGGGTGTCGGATGGATCCATCTGGGTAACGGGCAGCTCCTCGCGGTGGGTGTTATCGCCCTGTTTGCGGTGGTCAACATCCTGGGTTTGCGCCTGGCTGCCAACCTGCAAAATTTGTTGACCTTGCTGAAGATCGGAGTCCTGTGCTCCTTTCTGGTGCTGGCCTTCATCATCGGACATGGGAACTGGCACCATTTTGCGCAGCCTGCGGTGCGGACTTCTCCCCACGACCTTGCGTTGCAGTTTGCCGTCTCGCTCACCTTTGTCATGTTCGCCTACAGCGGATGGAATGCGGCAACTTATGTAGCGGAAGAGATTAAGTCTCCCGAACGTTCTCTGCCTTTGGCCCTGGTTGGCGGAACACTTCTGGTGATTGTGCTTTACATTGCATGCAATGTTGCCTTCATTTATGCCCTGCCGCTCGAAAAGTTGAAGGGAGTCCTTCCGGTCGGGTCCGAAGCGGCGCGAGCGCTGTTTGTAGGACGCGGCGGCGCAATCTTCAGCGGGATGATGGCAGCGGCGCTGCTTTCATGCATCAGCGCCATGGTGATTGTGGGGCCGCGCGTCTACTACGCCATGGCGCAGGACGGCTGCTTTTTTGCGTCGGCGGCGCGAGTTCACCCGAGATTCCAGACCCCGGTGATTGCGATCCTGTTCCAGACAGCCGCCACGGCTGCCTTGATCATCAC
>JBAUWE010000344.1:0-6393 GCA_049583595.1 Terriglobia bacterium | reverse complement strand
AGAGAAAACTGGACAGCATTTTTTCCGTGACGGTCAGCGAATCGGGGGCCAGCGTCTACTCGGCCTCAGAGGTTGCGCGGCAGGAGTTTCCGGACCTCGACCTCACCGTGCGCGGAGCCATCTCCATTGCGCGCCGGCTGCAGGACCCGCTTTCAGAACTGGTGAAGGTGGATCCCAAATCGATTGGAGTGGGCCAGTATCAGCATGACGTTGACCAGCGCCAGCTTCAGGCATCGCTGGCCAGCGTGATTGAAAGTTGCGTCAACCGCGTGGGCGTTGACCTCAATACTTCATCCTGGACGCTGTTGCGTTACGTTGCAGGCGTCACGGAGCGAACCGCGCAAAACATCGTCACGTTCCGGAATGAGAATGGGAGCTTCCGCTCGCGCACGCAATTGCAGAAAGTTCCGGGCATCGGACCGAAGACGTTCGAACAGGCAGCCGGGTTCCTGCGCATCCGCGGCGGCGACAATCCCCTGGACATGACCGCCGTTCATCCCGAGTCCTACCAGATCGTGGAGCAGATCGCTCTAGCGCTGAGCGTTCCCATCGAAGAGCTGATTAAAAATCCGGCACTTCTGGAGAAGGTGGACCGCAACCGCCTCGAGGCCGGCACCTATACGCTGAATGACATTCTGGAAGAACTGCGCAGGCCGGGGCGCGACCCGCGAGAGCAGTTCGTGGCGCCCAGCTTCAACGAGCAGGTTCGCGAACTCTCAGATGTGCAGCCCGGAATGGTGCTGGAGGGCGTGGTCACCAACGTAACCAAGTTCGGAGCGTTTGTGGACATCGGCATCCACCAGGATGGTCTGGTCCACATCAGCGAACTGGCCAACCGCTACGTGAAGGACGCGTCGGACGTTGTGAAAGCCGGCCAGATCGTGAAAGTGAAAGTCCTGAGTGCCGATCCTAAAACCAAACGCATCGGACTCTCCATGAAAGCCCTCCAGGAACCAGCGCCCAAGCGCCCGCCCAGATCGCAACAAGAACCGGAAGCCGCGATGAATGATAAGATGGCGCTTCTGGCATCAAAGTGGAAAACCCGTTAGTCGCAGCCTGCTGAAAAATGCCGCAGTGGTGAAGCGCCGGCCACACCACAGGATATTTACACTCCCACTCCGCGTGGTTTAAGCTTTCATTTTTGTCCATCTCAGATTTCCTTCTCGTGTACCGTGGCTACCCGCGTGAAGGAATCCCTGCAATGGACTTCCGTATTGGCCAAACCTGTGTTGTCTGCGCGAAATGGCCGGCAGCCTCTGAAGAGTCGCTGGAAGCCTACTGTTGGCAATGTGTCCGATCCCATTCAAGAAGAAAGTCAAAAAAATGCACGAGAAAATCCCCAGTCTCCTCGCAAGTGTCCAGGAACATGCTTCAAGCTGGTTTGCCTCGGTTGCCAACCGGCCCATACCCGCCACCGCATCAGCGGAGGAGTTACGCCAGGCGCTGGGCGGCCCATTCCCTCAGGAAGGGACTGATCCGGAGGCCGTCACCGGGATTCTTGCCCGCGCGGGCATAGCGGGCGCTGTGGCCTCAACAGGCCCACGATATTTCGGCTTCGTGGTGGGGGGCAATCTCCCTGCCGCGCTGGCCGCGGACTGGCTGGTGTCGGCCTGGGACCAGAACGCCGGCATCTACGTTCTGTCACCTCTGGTCTCGGTGATTGAGGAGATCACCGGGTCATGGCTGCGGGAACTGGCCGGGCTACCTCCAACCATGAGCTTTGGATTTGTAACCGGCGGGCATATGGCGAACTTTACCGCGCTGGCTTCGGCGCGCCATCGGGTGCTGCGCGATGCCGGATGGGATGTGGAAGCAAACGGCATTTATGGAGCGCCGCCCGTTGAAGTCATCGCCAGCGAGGAAGCCCACTACACAATCTCCACGTCGGTTCGATTTCTGGGCCTCGGAGCCAATCGAGTTCGGCGAATCCCCACAGACAGCCAGGGCCGGATGAGCGTCCCTGCCCTGGGCGCTGCGTTGCAGGGTGTCCGAGGGCCGTGCATCGTCTGCGCACAGGCCGGCAACGTGAATACAGGCGCGATCGATCCTCTCAATGAGATCGCCGAGTGCGCAAAGAACTGCGGCGCCTGGTTCCACGTGGACGGCGCGTTCGGTCTGTGGGCCGCAGCTTCACCTGAACGGGCGGGCCTGCTGCGCGGAATTGAGAAGGCCGACTCCGTGGCAACGGATGCACACAAGTGGCTCAACGTTCCCTACGACTGCGGGATCGCCTTCTGTGCCGACGAATCCGCGCACCGCAGCGCGATGTCCCTGCCTGCCGCCTACATCCTCACTACCGGAGGCGAGCGCGATCCTCACGAATTTGTACCGGAAGAATCGCGGCGCGCCAGGTCCGTCCCTGTCTACGCAGCCATACGTTCTCTCGGGCGACAGGGCCTCACCGAACTCGTCGAGCGCAACTGCCGCCAGGCACGACGCTTCGCCGAGGCTTTGGCGGCAGCGGGATACAAAGTGCTCAATGAAGTTGTGCTCAACCAGGTCCTGGTTTCGTTCGGCACTACGGAACAGACGCAGCGCACCATTGCAGCCATTCAGGAGGACGGAACGTGCTGGTGCGGAGGCACCGTGTGGAAAGGCCAAACGGCCATGCGCATCAGCGTCTGCAACTGGTCAACAACAGACGCGGACGTCGAACGAAGTATCGAGGCGATCCTGCGCGCCGCATCGAAACGCGGACAGTAAATTGGGAGCACAACAATGATCCGGGGAGAAAGTCATCTTCCATGCTCCCAGATCGGACGGGCTTTCTTTGATTTCGCCGGGTCGTCCAGGTTGAGTGGATCGTCAAGTTCCTTTTGAAAATTGCGCAGCCGTTTCATCAGATCATCCCGAACGGGCGCCATGGACGCGTCTTCTGCAAGGTCGCCGCTCAGCAACTCCCAGGGGTTCTTGTTCAAGTCAAACAACTGTACTTTCCTGGCCTGGGGATAGACGATCAGTTTGTAGTCACGCGTGCGGACCGTGCGTTGAAAATTCAGATAACGTGAAAACACCGCGTCATACTTTGGCGCGCCATCGCCCTTGATGAGTCCGGCGATGCTCGGAAACTCAACCGAGTTGGGAACCGGAATCCCCGCCAGTTCGCAGGTTGTCGCAAACGTGCAGTGCTGGTAGACCAGACCATCCACGCGCTTCCCTTCCGGAACTCCGGGACCCCGAATGATCCAGGGCATGCGAATGCTGTGGTCAAACAGGCTCTGCTTCCCCATCAGGCCGTGCTGCCCCACGGCCAGCCCGTGATCGGCCGTGAAAATCACATAGGTATTGTCGGCTTTCCCTGAGCGATCCAGGGCGTCAAGAATCCGGCCAACCTGCTGGTCCAGGTAGGCGATGAGGGCGTAGTACTCTGAGCGATGCAGCCGCACCGCCGCATGGGTTCGCGGGAAGGGGGCAAGCTGCTCATCGCGGCCGCGGATGAAACCGTTGTCGAAAGGAAACTCGGGAAGATAGTTCGGCGGAATTTCAATCTTGCCCCGCGGAAACATGTCGACGAACTCTTTCGGTGATTGTCTGGGGTCGTGTGGCGAATTGAAACCGATGTACATGAAAAACGGCCGCTTCAACCGGGGAACTTTGTTCACCAGGTGATCGACGGCGCAGTCGGCGTAGATCTGGCAGGAATGGCGAACCTCATCCTTTCGAGCGTCTATCCAAAGTTTGGTGTGAAGCCAGTGCCCTTTCAGATTCTTGTTCCAGGGCGTCCAGGAATTCCCCGGCTCGGGGCGGCGATAGGCTTGCGGAGTGGACTCATACATTCCGAGGCCGATGGGACCCATCTCATCAAAGCAGCGCTGCAACATGGTTGGATCAAGGTGCCATTTTCCTGCGATGTACGTGTGGTAGTCGGCTTCGCGAAAGGTCTGGCCCCATAGCTGGGTGAAATCGCGATCCTGGTTTGCGCGGAAAGTATTCAGGCCCGTTACCAGCATCATGCGGCTGGCGACGCAAACGGCGGGCGTCCAGCTTCCCTGCTGGAAACAGTGAGTGAACGCGCAACCGCGGGCCGCTAAACGGTCCAGGTTCGGAGTGTGGACTTCCTGGTCATAGAGCGCTCGAATGGCGCGATAGGTGAGGTCGTCGGCAATCATGAAAAGAAAATTCGGACGACTCTCCGAAGCGGGTTCACCTGAAACGGCTTTGCGAGCCAGGGCTCCGCTTGCCGTCGATCCCGCCACCAATGACTTCATGAACGTTCGGCGTTCCATCATGCTCCTCCGTGATCGCCCCTGCGGTTGAGGTCCTAATGCACCTTCAAGCCTGCGACCGACGTTGAACCTGATGCTCGAAAAATTCAGACAATTTCCGAGCGCGTTCGCCACCCGCGTGAATGATATCCACATTTTAAAGCGGGCCGGTCTCGAGATCGAAAAGAAGCAGTGGCCCTCCGGGCGGCTTGATGAACTTCCTGTGATTCCATGGGGAAACCCGGATTCTGTTCTCCAGGCCAGCGCCGTGGATCAGGAAGCTCAGGGATAAAGATGGCGCTCCTCGATTTCTGCCCTGGGTTCACCAGCCTCCACCATCCGAGCGATCAGCCGTTCACGCAAGTGAGCGGCAACCTCGGGCAATGGCCGGTCACCGTCGAAATGGACCAGCTGCGGCGGATCCTTGCGGCCGGCCAGGTTCAGCAACTGGTGTGGATCGGCGCCAAGGTTGTACATCTGGTATTCCTGATAGTGCATGCTGTGGGGATCGCGGTCTCCGTTACCCGTGGGATCGACCACGCAATAGGTCCACTGGTCGGTCCGAAGCGCCCGCGCCACCATCGACGCGCTGATCTGAACGAAGGCTTCGTTCCTCCAATTTGCACGGCCTTTCGGCTGGCTGATCACCGGCATAAAGCTGTGGCCTTTCATTGAAGCGGGAACCGGTACTCCCGCCGCATCCAATAAGGTCGGCGTCACGTCCACCATGCTGACGACTTCGCTGACCTTCCGCGACCGGTTCAGACCCGGGCCTTGCATAATCAGTGGAATATGAATGGAGCTCTCGTGCGGGCTTCGCTTGTATTCCGTGTTCCGAGTCCTGAAATGGCAGCCATGATCGCTGATGAACAACACGATGGTGTTGTCCTCCAGGTTTTCCTCCGCCAGCGTCTTTAAAACGGTTCCAACCGATTCGTCAATTCGCTTGATGTCGCCGTAGTAACCCGGAAGCTGCGCCTGCCAGTCGCCGGGAAAGAAACGCAGATCTTTGGGAGCGAAGGGATTCTGGTAACGCTCGAGATAACCCTTGGGCGGCACAAAAGCATTGGCATCATTCTGGAAGTGGGGTTCGAGCTGCGAAAGGACGAGCAAAAACGGCTTCTCATGGCGCTGCTTCAGGAAGCGCACGGCCAGGTCCGTGAGATAGTCCACCCGGTAGACATCCTTGTAGCGCATGGGCTTGCCATCGCCGTCCCAGATGGTTCCTTCATAAGGATGCGAGGTCAACTCGATGACGTTGGACGCCTGCCACAGATCGAGAAATCCTCCACGATCCTGAGGCTCAACGAACCCCAGCCCTTTATGGTTGGCCCGATCGATCGGGGCCAGATGCCACTTGCCGATGTAATTGGCCGTGTATCCGTGGCCTCGTAAGACGCTGGCCAGGGTGGGCAGATCGCGATTCAGTTCCACTCCCGGCGGCAATTTCCACATCCCTGTTTCGGTGGCGTACATGCCCGTGAACAGGCAGGCCCGCGCAGGAGAGCACAAGGGCTGGTTGGTCACCGCGTTCTGCATCGTGACGCCGCGTTCGGCCATGGCGTCAAGGTTCGGCGTCACGCCCATCGGGTTGAGGCCGTTCGCACCGATAAAGTCTCCGCGAAACTGGTCAGCAATGATGACTACAACGTTGGGAGGTTTGCTTCCCGCGGACGCATGAGGCTGCCCGCCAGTTTCCTGCGCCACAGCGCCTCTTGCCGAAAGAGGAACCGAAGCTGCAGCGGCCGCAACCGATTTTTTCAAAAAGTCTCGCCGACTGGAGGGTGCGTCGGCCGAATCACCTGTTCTTCCCTTGCTCATTCTTGTTGGGCCTCCCATCTGTTCGAAACCCCAGCGGGCAGGGTTCATCTATTGAACGCTGCGCTCCAACCCGCCTGATGCAGGCATTGCCGGTGATGCCGTTTGCTTCTTCATCATGGAGTGCGAAATCGCCTGCATCTCTTGAACTGCTTTGAGCTGCTGCCGAATGACTTCCTCTGCTCGCTGGTTCTCGCGCTCGGGCGAACAGATCTGGCGCAAGTCCTTTTGAAATTCTCTTGCGATGTCCGGTCGCGCGCCGGCAAGATTCTTTAACTCGTTGCGGAAATCGAAGTGCTGGCTGTGTCCCACCGGAAAGCGCGCAACCTTTCAAGACTGGTTTCTCAGATCACCACTCAGTTCCCATAAC
>JBAUWE010000343.1:0-3376 GCA_049583595.1 Terriglobia bacterium | reverse complement strand
CAGACCAGCGGCACACTGACGTTGTCGTCCAGGCCGATGGGCAGCGTCTCCACCACCGCACCCACCAGGGCCGTAGCGGCGCACACCAGCAGAACTTTCAGTTCCGCCAGCGACGGATCGATCCAGCGGGCCAGGGCAAAGCTCCCCAGGGTTCCGGCGGCGATAAAGGCCGCAAAGCCCGACCATGTCTTGTCGCGGTTCCAGGGAACGGCTGGGCCGCGCAGGGTTTCGCCGGCCACGCTGGCAAAGCCGTCGCCCAGCGCCATGATGGCCCACACGGCACCCACCACCTCCATGCGCCGGCCATACAGCAGAATCAGCACCAGCACGGAAACGGGATAGGCAACAATGCCGGTCCATTGCACGGGCCGGGCTGCTGCTTCCCCGCCCGCCTGCTTGCCCAGGTCGAGTTCCAGCCGCGGCAGAATAAAGAGGTTGAAGGCCAGCGCCGCCAGAGCCGCGCCCGCCGCCTCCACCCAGGTGAGGAAAGGTAGCAGCAGCGCAAACGACAGCATGGAGATGTGGACAAGCTTGCGCGTGGAAATCATCGGGCGCCGGCCCGCACCGTTATAGACCGAAGCGTCACCCAATTCCCGCCTCCAGTGTCTTTTTGAGTCCTTCTTCCAGCGGGACCACGCGATAGCCCAGCTCGCGGCAGGCTTTCGCACTGGAATAAACCCAGTCATGCTTGAAGATTTCCACCACGCCCGGGGTCAGCTTCGGACGGTGATTGAACAGCCGCGCCCGCGCCACTTCCAGCGCGCCCACCATTTTTCCGGTTGCGAAGGAAAGGTGCCGCACCGGAAACGTCACGCCCGTCAGGCGCCCGATCGCGCTGAACAGTTCATTCAGGCTTCGATTATCGCCGGCCAGGAAATACTCCTCTCCGGGCCCACCCTTTTCGAGCGCCGCCAGGTGCGCCTGCACCACTTCCGCAATGTAGGAGAAGCTCCAGCGCTGCTCGCCCGAACCCAGCAGCCCCGGAAACTTTCCGCTCACGTACTGGCGCATCATTCCGCCCACCAGGTTGCCTTCGGTTGGGGGGCCGGGCCCGTAAATAACTCCCGGCAGCAGCGCCACCACCGGGAACCGGGCAAAACCTTCGGCCCGCAGCCAGTCGAGCGCCTGCGCCTTGGTTTCCTCATATTCATTGGAATAGGGCCCGCGATTTTCGAGCCCTTCGCCCGCCTCCGGGTTGGAGGAGGGTCCCGCGGCAAGGAACGATGAGGTGTAGACCACGCGTTCCACCCCGGCGCGGTCCGCTTCTTCCAGCAGCGCCTTCAGCCCGTCAACGTTCACCCGCCGGAAGTCCTGCCGGTCTTTCACCCACATCTTCACCAGCGCCGCGGAATGGATCACCTGCTTCACGCCGCGTAGCGCTTCCGCCACGGACTTCCTGTCGAGCAGGTCGCCGGCCACAATCTCGCAATGGGCTTCTGCGGGCACCAGGCCCAGCTTGTCCGGGTTCCTGACCAGCACGCGGAACGGCGCTCCGCGTTCCACCAGCGCGTGCGCCATGCGCGATCCGAGATATCCGCTTGAGCCTGTCAAAAGGATCATATTTTGATCGTCCTGGAACCTGTTTCAATCCCTCTATTAAGCGGCCGTCAGGGCACGGTGAAAGGGCACGAGTTTACTCGTGCCGTAAAGCCAGCCCAACGGATTCGGCTTTAGCCGCTGAAGGCTGGCAATGCGCGCCAGGGGCTAAAGCCCGCGGCTTTGTGCGTGCCTTCCCGGCACGACTGAAGTCGTGCCCTTTCTCCTCGAAACAGCCGTGCTCTGAAGCCCATGGCGCAGGTCTTGAACCAGCTTCTAGCGCTTCTTCCGTGTCCGCTGGCCAACTGCGGCCGCAACCCTCACTTTAGCCGATCAGGTACGCAACTGCGAGTCCCAGGTGTCCCACCATCATCATCCAGTACATGTGGTGCCATCCGGGATGGTTTTCACCTTCCGTCACCAGGCGCCGGGGATCGTCGTTGATCAGGTAAACCACATACGATCCCCAGGCCAACATGATGACGCTCAAAATCAAAATCGCCGTGGGATTGCCGCTCAAAACGTGCAGCCACAAACCGAGCGGCAGCATCAGCCACGGAAGGATAAACGACGGGCTGATGGCCCGGGCGCTGAACGTTGCGCCGTACCTCACCGGCAGCGTCATGCAACCCGCCGCGCGGTCGCCCTCGATGTCGGCAAAATCCTTGGTGGTGGTGGCGCCCAGCAGGAAGACCACGTAGATCGACCCGATGTACCACGGTTCAAGCGAATGGAGCACCGTGGCCACCGCCGCCCAGCCGGCCACCTTCAGCAGCCCGCCGCGGATCAGCGAAATGATGATGTTGGAACCCCACGTACTCCGCTTCAGCCTCACCGGTGGCACCGAATACGCCAGGGTGGCCAGCGCCGCCAAAATGTAGATGGCAAAAATCTGCCAGTTGATGACGGCCACCATCGCCAGGGCCAGGAAGTAGGTGATGGCCACAAAAGTCCACGCCTGGCGCCAGGTCATCCGCCCGGAAGGCAGCGGCCGGTGCGGCTTGTTCACACTGTCATTCTCAAAATCACAGATCTGGTTGATGCCGTTCGACGCAGCATTCAGAACGCCCGCGGCCAGCACCGCCAGCAGAACGTGATAGGGAACCAGGTGGACGTGCGTCGCCCCGTAACCAATCAGGGATCCGGAAAAAATCCCTACCATGGGAGGAATCAAGGTGAAAGGACGGCCAAAAGACCAGTAGAGCTTAACCTTATTCATGCGCCGTTATTTTCAACTTTCTTGGCCTTTCAGGCAAGTTGAAATAAGAAATCCAGGTGGCAAGTCCTGATGCAGCGGCGGATTTATGCCGCCATTGGGCGGGAAAAACCCGCCCCTGCGCTGCTCAAGCGGCATACGGCCCGGCAAGCATCTTTCCGGCGCACGAACTCCCTGGCCATCTTTCCCGGCAAGGTCATCATCGAGTGGGATTGTCAGGACAGGCGGGAACGCCTGAGGTCAGGCTCCAATTGAGGAATACCCGAAAGGGTGGAAGGCGGGACAAATCTGGATCACGGACAAGCCATCGTCACTTCTTCGCCAACCCCATCAGCAAGTTCGCATAACCGTGCCGGGTGGTCCCATCCAGCTGAAAAGAGCCGCTACTCCGCGCGGCCTTTACCCAATCGACTACAGCGGGGAGCCAGGTCCAGCCGCGGTGCACATCTTTCTGCAACTGCCGCCGCGCGCCGGCGGGATCGCCATGATCGCCAAACTAGACCACGACCAGCGCCCGGACCATGGTCTCGTACAGCAGGTCGGGATTGAATTCAGTCCCCTGGCCATAACCCGTCTTGCCGAAGTCACTCTCTTTAGCTCTGATCAGCCGCTCACCGGCGGGAC
>JBAUWE010000342.1:0-1997 GCA_049583595.1 Terriglobia bacterium | reverse complement strand
CGGTGACTGCGGCAGGCGGCAAACCCGTTACCTGCACGCGCGAAGGCAAGACCTGGCAGATCACCGCTCCCATGAAACTGGCGGCTGATTCCTCCACCATCGACACCTTTCTCAGCAGCCTGACCGGGGCCACGCCGTCCGAAGTGGTGACCGAGCAGGCGGGGAGCCTGAAGGAATTCGGTCTGGACCCGCCCGAGAGCACCATTGAAGTCAAAACGAATGCCAAGCCGCAGGAATTCACCTTGCGCCTGGGAAGCTCGACGCCCACGAACAGCGGGATCTATGCTCAGGTGGCCGGCCGGCAGCGCGTCTTCACCCTGGCCAGCTACCTGAAGGATTCGCTCGAAAAGAATCTGTTCGATTTCCGCAACAAGAAGGTGATCACTCTGGCCGGTGACAGCATCAGGCGCATGGATGTTTCCTACCGGAAGGGCAGTTTCCAGCTTGTGAAAAATGCCGACGGCATCTGGGACCTCATGCTGCCGCCTCCGGTTCGCGCCAACCACTTTACCGTCCAGGGCCTGGTGGATGAACTGAACAATGCGTCCATGCAGAGCGTTGTCGCGGAAAGCAAGAAGGACCTGGCCCGTTACGGATTTTCCAATCCCACCCTGACGATTCACCTCACCGGTGAAGGGGGCAGCCAGACACTGATGCTGGGCAGTAAAGACGGCGCCCATTACTACGCCATGAATACGGAGGTGGGCCCGGTCTTCACACTCGGCTCGGACTTTCTCTCCCAGTTCCAGAAGCAGCCTTCAGACCTGCGATCCAAGGACCTGTTCACCTTCTCCACCTATGAGGCCAAACAGATCACAGTGAAGAGTCCCAAGGGGCGGCGGGTTTTTGTGCAGCACAAGAACAGCAAGTGGGAACAGACCGAGCCGGCCAGCATGGAGGTCTCGAATGACAAGATGCAGACGCTGCTGCAGAACCTCCGTGACCTGAGCGCACAATCGTTTCCGAAGAAGAACCCCACTGACCTGGCTGCCTACGGGCTGAACCAGCCGCTGTACACCGTCCAGGTCCAGTACGGCGACAACAATAAGACCCAGGCGGTGGAGATTTCCAAGGTGGGCGATAACGTTTACGCGCGGCGCTCCACGGACCTGGTGCCGTCCGAACTTCCCAAGGACGCCATCACCAACCTTCAGAAAGATCTCGACGCACTCAAGTAGCATTTCATCTCGTCCCGTGGTACTGTGCGTTTTCGCGCAAGTCTTTTGCACGGGCGCGCCCCTGCCGGGGTTCGGCGCCGTGCGTCTGCGGGAAAACAATCTGGAAACATGAAAGGGAGCTTGATCCCCAATGCGCATTACCAAGATTGAAACGGCGGTGGTTGAAGCGAATTATGACTGGACGATTGTGAAGGTCTCGACGGACAAGTCCGTCACGGGATGGGGCGAGGCCTTTTTCGCTCCCGGCCTGACGGGCGTGATCCGAGAGTTCAATGAATTCCTGCCGGGCGAAGATCCGCGCGACGTGGACCGCCTGGCGCGCCTGATGCGCACGGCCATGGGCGCCACCGGAACGGCGGGTATGGGCTATCACGCCATCAGCGGCGTGGAGACCGCCCTGTGGGACATTGTGGGCAAGGCTTCCGGTCTGCCGGTCTATCAGTTTCTGGGCGGCAAGTATCGCGACCGCGTCCGCATCTACGCCGACTGCCACGCCGGCAAGGGGCTTTCCAGCCTTTCGCCCGTGCTGCTGCCGCGCACGCCCGGCTGGGCGCAGAAGCCCGGCAAGACAAAACGTGAGA
Organism: Terriglobia bacterium; assembly: GCA_049583595.1. Taxonomy (GTDB): domain Bacteria; phylum Acidobacteriota; class Terriglobia; order UBA7540; family UBA7540; genus SCRD01. The sequence goes on along the minus strand of JBAUWE010000342.1, from coordinate 238 downwards.
AGACCGAACTCAGCCCCAAGTATCACGGCGGGCAGAAGATCGAGGCTCGCCAGATTCGCGCCGCCGATTACGCCCGGCACGCCGTGGCCATGAAGCGGCGCGGCTTTACGGCGCTGAAGTTTGACGTGGACGTTCCCAGCGAATACTCGCTGGACGATTACAACCGCTCGCTGACGCGCAAGGAGATCAACCTGATGGCGGGCCTGGTGGGCTCGCTGCGCAAGGCGCTGGGGCCGGA
>JBAUWE010000341.1:0-1856 GCA_049583595.1 Terriglobia bacterium | reverse complement strand
CCCACTTTGGGCGGCTGCAAGCTCAGGATTCCCGTCTGCCGCCAGTTGGGACCGAAGTCCAGCCGCATGCCCGGGTCGGCCTCGTGCGGCAGGTTCACGCCCGGAATGTGCGGAAACTTGTACTGGCTGATCGGCACCAGCGTTCCATCGGCAATTTTCGGGTAACGGCTTGGGGGCGGCGGAGTGCCTGAACGCACCCAGGCATCCATGTTGGCGATCATGGCCCGCCAGAAATACTGGATCGGCAGCGGCGACTGCGGCTCCTGGCCCAGCAGCGGACCTTCTCCTTTGGCGGGCGGGAACGGCCCGGAGAAATGCTGCAGGCCGGTGAATTTGTAGATGCGCACGTTGGGCGAAAGTTGGGCGTCATGCTTCCCGTCGGGCGTGATGTGAATCAGCGCCCCGGCCCTGCCCCAGTATTCAAACGAAGTGTTGGAGAAGAAAATTTTCGGCAGCACGTGCGCGGCGGTTGCGCGGTCAAGCAGGCCAGCGTGCCGGCCCGTCACCGGATCGGTTTCAGGCAGGCCGGTAAAGGGGAAAATATCCGTGGGGAAGAAGACGGACGACATGGGCTCGGCGTCGCGCGAGGGCTGGGCAAAACGATAGTTGAAGCTGCCGCGTCCCGCGCCCGCCACGTGAGCCAGAACGCCGTCGAGCGCCATGCGGCCTTCCTCGTCGGCGTTGAAGCCGCTGTAGAGAAGGTTGCGCAGGAAGCGGCCGTCCTGCGAGATGCCCTGGCCATAAACGCGCCGCGCGGCGATTTCGGTGCCTTTCCCGTGCTTCGCGTAGCTGGCCAGATCGCGCACCGCCGCAAAGCCCAGTCCGGCCACCACCGGGTCCTTCACCACATAAACGTATTCGTAAAGTTTGCCGAGCTGGAAGCCGCCGTCCAGATGGATGAAGCGGTTGCTGGGTACGAGTTTGCCGTTCACGGTGTGCGCAAACCGCCACTTTGAGCGCGGAATCACCGTGCGCGGAGCTTCGCGCGAGTCGCGCACCGTCAGCGTGTTGCGGGGGTCGTTGGGGTCGGCCACAGGATATTCCGTGCCGCCGATACGCCCTGTAATAAAGTGGCCCAGCGGGATTTCATCCCTCTTGTTAAAAATGGTGAGGTCGCCGCGCAGCAGGCCGGTGATGGTCTTGCCGTGGTCTTTGGCGATGGGCGCATCGAGGCGCAGCCCGCCTGGCGAGTCCCATTGCCAGCCGAGCGAAACGATCGTAAAGCCCCGGCGCAACAGCCAGCCGTCTCCCGGATCGCCCACCTCGTCCCTGGCGCCGCCGTCCACCAGCGAAACGATGAAGGCGGAGCCGCGGTTGGGAATCTCCAGCAGCATCGAGCCGTTGCCTTTGCTCAAGTCCTTGGGGCGGATAGCCACAAAGTCGGATGAAAACGCCACCTGGCCGTTCTTCAGGTTCACCGCGTTCGAAAGGTCCACAATGCGGTGGTTGTGAGGATTGGCCACGGCAACAGAAAAGTATATCTTCCCCGTGAGGCGTTCGTAGGGGCCGGCCGTGCCGAACGATTTGCCGCCGGCAATGTCAGTGCGCGAGGCAACTTCAACCCGCACCACGCGCGCCGCAAGCGGCAACGCCATCCAACTGAGAAGCAGGAAAAGTGAGACTGCAATTTTGCGCAGATTCATGGGCGGAAATATAGCACGTTTGCGCCGCCTGGTGGCGGGATAAACTCACCGCCACATAGGTCGGCGCTACGAAGCGAGCGTCGGCCGCCCCGCGTTCGTTTCCTGTCGTGGACTACGATGCGGCTGGCGCCGTATCGATAAGAGTGGCGTCCCTAGCGCCTCCGGTCACGGTCACGATCACGGTCACGGTCGCGGTCGCCGCGGCAACTCCGC
>JBAUWE010000340.1:0-2573 GCA_049583595.1 Terriglobia bacterium | reverse complement strand
GTGCAACGGCCAGAAAGGCTCCCATTTTGAGGTCGCGGATTTCTTCCTCGCCGAGTTCCTCGAATCCCAGGCCTGAACGAGTTGCCATCTCCCACGCCTGCTGCGCCAGAATAGAGGGCGTCATGCGGTTGGCGGGTTCATTCACCAGCCTGCGAGTGAAGTTGGCCGCTTCGCCAATCGCCCGGCCGCTCTCCAGGGCGGCATTCAGTTCGTCCGAGGGATTGAAACTTTCGCCGGCGATCAGGAATGCATCGACGCCGAACTCGCCGTTCCGCTCCGTGCGATAGGGGTCGGAATCGTAATCGGCGAGGACCGCCCCTTCAACCACGGTTTCGATGTGGGCGGCGCCCGCTTCATCGCCCGCCAGCCAGGCCATCTCACGGACCCCGCGCGTCCGCAGGTATCGCACCGCCGCGCCTGCCAGCCGTCCGAGCTGGAAAGGCTTGAACTTCTCTTTCTTCCCCGCGCCCACCACCAGCAGCTTCTGCGCCGCGAGGCCGGCAGGGCGATGGACGAGAGTCCGCTCGAAAGGCTTGCCTTTCAATTCCCCGCTCTCCTTCAGCTCGGCCAGCAGCTTGCGCGTTTCCTCTGGAAGCGTCGCCGCGCTTCCGCTTGAAGCAGGATCGTCTTCAAAACAATAGACCGCGACCGCAGGCACGGCCAGGCTTGCCGCCGCCTCACGCCTCAATTCGATTTTCAATGGTTTTCAGCTCCTTCTTTGGGAATCTCTGCAATCCGTTATCGTGCGGCCAAACCATTCGGGTTCCCGACATAAACGATCGCCCGGCGCGCCACGGTGGCCGTCGTTACATCTTCCCGGAAGCCGGCCCCACCGCTGTAGCGCTCCTGGTCCCAGGGTTGAGCCCGATCAGCGCCACGCCGCCTACCCGGCCGCTGCCGGCGGTCACGACATGCCCGCGCGCGCTCAGTTCCGCCTCCACGGCTTCGCCCACCGACCTGGGGACTGTCAGGCTGCCCAGACGCGGGGCGTCCTGGCCAAACGAGCCGACGAAGTGCGACGTGGAGAAGCGCGGCGCACTGAACGCCTGTTCAGGCGTCATGCCGAAATCGATATACGCGAGGATCACCTGGAGGGCTGCCTGGTCCTGCTGGTCTCCGCCCGCCACGGAGATTGCCATCACCGGCTGGCCGTTGTGGAAGACCAACGTGGGGCTCAGGGTGATTCTCGGCCGCTTGCCGGGCTGGATCACGTTGGGAGTGCCGGCGAACGTGTTCAGGCTGGTGAGCCGGGCGCCGTGGATGATGCCCGTACGTCCGGCCACCCCGGCCGTGCTCGAGAGGCCGCTGGGAGTCGCCGCAATCACGTTCCCCCACTTGTCGGTTACGCACATCACCGTGGTCCCGCCGTGCCAGGGGCCGGTAATCGTCGGCGGCTTGGTGGGCTTCATATGGTAGGGGTCGCCCGGCCGCAGCTCCAGGGACGCTTTCTTCGGATCGATCAGCGCCCGCCGCATCCGGGTGTAACGGTCGGAGAGCAGTTGCTTCATCGGCACCTTCACAAAGTTCGGATCGCCGTAGTATTCATCCCGATCCGCGAAGGACAGTTTCTCCGCTTCAACCACCGTGTGAATGTAATCCGCCGAAAGAAAGCCCATCTTCTTCAGGTCGAAGCCCTCGAGCAAGCGCAACATCTGCAAGAGAACAGGACCCTGCGTCAATGGGCCGGGCTTATAAACCGTGTAGCCCCGGTAGGTGCCGACGAGCGGATCCACAACGGGCGTTTTGTGGGCCGCCAGGTCCGCCTTGCGCAGGAAGCCGCCCTTCTCGATATACCAGGCCACCAGAGCGTCCGCAATGTCCCCGCGGTAGAACCGGTCTGAGACAGCCTGCAGCTTCTGATCCCGCGTGCCTTGGGCCGCCTTCTCCGACTCCACCAGCTTGCGGAAGGTCACGGCCAGATCAGCCTGCCAGTGCACACCCGTTTCAATCCTCTGCCGGTCGCCGGTATCGATGTACCAGGTAGGGCCGCCCTTATCCAGGATGGCCAGCGTAGGCTGGACCACCTGCTCAAAGCTCATTGTCCCGTAAAGCTTGAGAAGCGTCACCACAGCGTCCAGCATGCCGGGAACAGCCGCGTCTTTGACGTCGCCATTGCCCGGGATACCGTGCTTCATGTACCAGGCGATGGCCTTGGGATCGCGCGGCGCCTCTCCTTGTCCTTCCAGCAGTTTTACGTTCTTCTTGCCGGCGCTGTAGACGAGGATGGGCACCTCGCCCCCAACGCAGAATGCGCCCACGTAAGTAACGGACAACGCCAGCAGCGTGGCGGCCCCGGCATCGGCGGCGTTCCCGCCCGCTTCCAGAATCTTGATTCCTGCAGCCGTCGCAGCCGGCCTGCCCGAGACAACCACGCCCTGGCTGCCCGTGGCGATGCTCGGTCCCCGCCGGACGGCCGCTGTGCGCTGGCCGGATGCGGCAGGCACTGGCGCCTGGGAGTATGCCGTCGGCACGTTGACCGTCAGGATAAGGAGTGCGATCGAGAGAAGTTTCCGCATGTTGAATGCTCCCTCTGCTGGGTGGATTTCCCCCGGCCCGTTTCATCAGGACTCTAT
>JBAUWE010000339.1:0-2960 GCA_049583595.1 Terriglobia bacterium | reverse complement strand
TTCCAATGCGGATCGGCGCCAAGGAAAGTTGCAAGCGGGGTACCACGCTGAAGCAGGCACGACTGGATGCCGTATCCTCTGAGCAATTGTTGGGTTTCCGGGGCGAGGTTGACGATCCGGCGGAAGTCGGCGAACACGCCGGTGCGTTCGTAGAGGTCTCCTCGTCCGTCGATGAAAACGCCTTGACGCGGCACCCTGGCCCAGATCAGATACCCGCCAAAGCCATAGCTGTTCAGCATGGGCCCCGCAAGCGGGTGTTGCTGAAGATATCGAACGGCTTCGACGGGATAGTTGGCGGCAACCTTATGCTCAAGGTCTGCTCTGGACGGGAAGTATCTGATCCATGCGAAGGCCATCCCAAGAATCAACACGGCATTCAGCGCGTACTTGTCGATGTTGCGGTTGTAAGGATCTATCCAGCGGGTCAAAAGCCCGGCCAGCAGCGGCGCAAAGATAATCGCAAAGACGATTGCAAAGCGAACATGAACGCAGGTTTCATAAACAGCAAAAATGAAAAACGCCGTTTCCACCAGACTGCAGCGCAGTCTGAGAGTCAGGAGCGCCAGCACAAAGAGGATCACAAGGGCGAGAAACAGTTTGACCTGCCACTGGCTGAAGTCTGCGGGTTGCCATTCCTGGATATGTGCCATATTGCCGGGCAGGGAAAAGGCGTACTCGACAGGTACCGTGGCTAGACGGGTTCCATAAGGGGTTATGGGAAGCATCAGAACACAAATGAGCGCTGCCAGTTCAAGACGGATGCGGTCCCGCAGCGCCCATCGCTCTGTATGGAGGCCACCCCAGGAGAAGTCCACGAGGCCGCATGCCCAATAGAGTCCGATGGCCATGAAGCCCAGCACAAAAGAACCGTGCGTGTTAACCCATAGCAGGAACACAGGAGGCAGAACCCAAAGTGTCCCGCGATGTCCCTGGCGGAACCGCTCCAGGCAGATGAGTGTGACCAGCAGGAACACGTAACCGAACAGCTGGGGGCGCACCGTCATGGACAGCATGGCCAGCGGCACTACAGCAAAGGTTGCGAGGAACGCGGCCTTGCACTCTTTGCACTTCAGCCATGCGTAATAGTAGATCAACAGCGTAATCAGGCTGCTCGACGCCACAAGAAGCAACTGGGTTCCGCTGACTCCTGCCCGGGCTGCCAGTGACATCACCACGTCGCCCAACCATTCATAGGCAATCCAGGGTGCGCCCCGCACCGTGAACGAGTAGCGGTCGGCGATTGGAAATTGGTGCGTGGCCAGAATGTCGCTGCCGACCTTGATGTGCCACCACGTGTCCGGGTCAAGGCGGATGGAGCGCTCGGCAACAAACACCCCGCTGACCAGGATGGCTCCCAGGAGCACCTGGAATGAGGAGATTTTACGCAGCAGTTCGCGCCAGCGAGGCTCCTTGAGTTGAGTGCCTGCGGAAGGAGCCGCAGGGACGGGGGGTTCAGGTTCTGTAACAGGAATGATCGTGTCAGGCATGATGGACGCTAACTCACCGATTCAACAAGTCCTCGTTCCGGTCGTGGCGGAGTCATTTTGCGATTCTTTCGGTTACATTGATGAAGGAGGGCCTGTTCTGTTCGTTGAAGCCCAGCCGCTCGCGCACGAAATAGAGGGGCCTTCTCTTGGATTCTCCATAGATTCGGCCCACATACTCGCCGATGATTCCCAGGCAGATCAGTTGAACACCGCCAATGAATAACACGGCAATGAGGGACGAAGTCCAGCCTCTGACCAGGTGAGCAGCGAAGAAGTGCGCATACAGGGCATAAATGATGCCCAGGATGGCCAGGCCGGAGGCTGCAAAGCCTGTCCATGTGGCAAGTCTCAAAGGGGTAATGGAGAATGAAAGAATACCGTCCGTTGCCAGACGCAACATCCTGAAAAGTGGATATTGAGTGGTGCCTGCGTAGCGCGCCGCGCGCGTGTAGGGAACCGCCACCTGTGAAAAACCCAACCAGCTCACCATCCCCCGCACAAACCGGTCGCGTTCCGGCATGGAAAGCAGGGCATCTACGGCGGCGCGGTCCATCAAACGGAAGTCACCGGTGTCGAGCGGAATGCTCGTGTCAGACAGGCGGTTGATGATCCGATAGAACGATTTGGCCGTCCAGAGCTTGAAGGCCGTCTCTCCCGGCCGGTCGGTTCGAACTCCGTAGACGACGTCGAAACCTTCGCGCCAGCGGGCAAGGAATTCGCCAATCACTTCCGGCGGATCCTGAAGGTCGGCGTCAATGATCACCACGGCATCGCCTGCAGCGTGCTCCAGTCCGGCCGTAATGGCCACCTGGTGGCCGAAATTTCGGGAGAGTCGGACCACCCGCACGCAACTGTCGCCTGCCTGCAGTTCCCGCAGGACAGCGGCCGTCCCGTCCGTGCTGCCGTCATCAACATAAATGATTTCAAAGCAGGTGATTGCTTCACGCGTGGAGGTTTTCGGCTCGCCGACCGGTTGCGGCCTGAGGTCTGGCGTGGAATATCGGACCGTGCCTGCCGATTCCAGAGCGGTGGTGAGTCGCCGGTGGGTTTCGCGAAGCCCTTCTTCTTCGTTCTTGCACGGTACCACCACCGAAAGCAGGGCCGCTTGCCCTTCGGTGGACCGTGTAGCAGGCGATCCATGCAATCGAGGGCGTTCGAAGAATGGATGATTCATTTTGGACCCCTCATGATGACGGAACTTTTTTGCCCGTTGCCACCGGTTGGCTGCATCAGCCGGCGCCAAGCAATATGATAAAGCAAGTTGCGGGCCAATCGACGCAGTTTCAAGCCAGTGGGGGAATTTAGAGGGTTATCTGATTAATTATTGGCGTGTGCACGAGAGGTTACGGCCCTTTTGTGCCGATGAAATCCAGCTAACCTCTTAAGCATCAACAAATCATGATAACTGCCGGAGACGGACCCTATCTCCATATGTCACCAGAAGTAGACAGGCGCGCGGGCCATTCTGAAGGT
>JBAUWE010000338.1:0-6898 GCA_049583595.1 Terriglobia bacterium | reverse complement strand
GCCCACCTTCGAGCCTCGGCCGATGGTGGGATCGAATGGGGCGGCATTGAAGCGTGCGGCACGAACCAGGTCCTTCCGGCCCAGCAGAAGCCCGGCGCACTGCGGGCCCCGCAGCCCCTTGCCCCCGCTGAAGGCCACCAGGTCGTAACCCATGTTGTTGTAGTCGGTCAGGTGTGAGACGGGCGGGGTGTCGGCCGCGGCGTCGTTAAAAGTGGGAACATTGTATTGCTTGCCCAGTTTGGCCCAGTCGGCCACCTTGATCTCGCTGCTGGCGTCCATATAATTTGCAAAGAACATGAGCGCCGTCTTGTCGCTCACGGCCCGGCGAACGTCATCGGGGGATTCCACCTCGACGATCCTCACTCCGCTGGCCAGAATCTGTGGATTGTACCCGTAGTGCCGATGCTGGCTCTTCAGCATGAGGACTTCGCTCTTCATTCCGGTCAGGTCAGGCAACTGGCGGATCAGTTGCCTATTTTCGCCTGTCAGGGTTCCCGCCACGCCGCACATGATGGCCCCGGCAGCGCCGGAAGTGACGGTGGCGGAATGGCCCGCGGGCAGGTCTTTCAGCATTTTGGCTATGCGATCTCCGGTGGCTTCCAGAAGGTCCGGAATGCTGACGTAGTGCTCAGCAGCCGCGTTCATGGCGGCGACGGCCTGGGGCGGAATCAGCGAGCCGCCGATCAGGGTAATGGTGCCCCAGGCGTTGATGATGGTCTTCACGCCAAGTTCTTTGTAAATGTTGCCGGAAGCGGCAGCCGCCGCGGCAGCTCTCTTGCCCCGTGCCAGGGTGCCGACGGGCCAGGCGGCCGCAGCCATGGCGCCAACACTCGACAGAAAGTTTCGCCGGTTCCAGATGCCTGATGTGTTCATTTGTTTTTCCTCCCTTTTATGCCGTGCAGACAGCGCAGAGATTGGGCCCGCGAAACCGTGTGGCTTTTTTGTCTAACCGGGAACCCTGATCTGCGGCGGAAATGCCCTTCCCAGACTCTGTGCTGGCCTTTCCTCCAAGATATCTGCTACGCTTTTAAAGTGGCAAGCCGCTTCCTTTTATACGCCTAAAGTAGCTGTAAATCAAAGCAAGACGGATGTTGCGGGGGCACGAGCGCGTTGAATCAGGCGGACGTCATGGCGACAGACCTTTTTGTGACCGGAACGGACACGGGGGTTGGCAAGACGCTGGTTTCGGCGCTGTTGTGTGCCGCGCTGGAAGGCGTTTACTGGAAGCCCATCCAGACCGGCGCCACCGAAGACAGCGACCGGCAGACGGTGATGGAACTGGCAGGGATTGGCGCGGACCGGGCGCTCCCGGAATGTTACGTTTTTGATCCGCCGGTTTCGCCGCACCTGGCCGCTGAGTGGGCCGGAGCGGAGATCGATCTTGCCACCGTCCGCCGCCCGGAGGGCAGGCTGCCGGGACCGCTGATTGTTGAAGGCGCCGGCGGTGTGATGGTGCCGGTAAACGGAAAAGAGTTGATGCTGGACATGATGCGCCGGCTTGCCCTGCCCGTAGTGGTGGTGGCACGCAGCGCGCTGGGAACCATCAACCACTCGCTGCTGACGCTGCGGGCGCTCCAGGGGGCGGGGCTTGCGGTGAAGGGCGTTGTGGTGGTGGGCACGCCCAACCGGGACAACGAGCGCGCCATTGAGCGCTATGGCTGCGCTCCCATCATCGGCCGGGTGCCGTTGCTGGAAGTGATCAACCGCGCGGCGCTGCTGGAAGTTTTCCATCGCGAATTCGACAGGGGCAAATTCGACTGAATGTCTGAGAAACCGCTTTCCATCTGGCATCCCTTTACCCAGGACGCCCTTGAGCCCGCACCCATCTTTATTGAGCGTGCCGAAGGCGCTCATCTTTACACGCCGGACGGCCGCCGCCTGCTGGACGCGATCTCATCCTGGTGGGTGACCCTTCACGGCCACGCGCATCCGCTGATTGCCGAGGCCATCGCCCGTCAGGCGCGCAAGCTGGAGCAGGTGATCTTTGCCGGCTTTACCCACGGGCCCGCCGAGGAACTGTCAGCAGGCCTCGGGAAGGTGCTGCCGCCCTCGCTCGATCACATCTTTTTTTCCGATGACGGATCAACCGCCGTGGAAGTGGCGCTGAAGATGGCGATGCAGTTCTGGTGGAACCAGGGCAACCGCGACAAGCGGAAGTTTGTGGCGCTGGATCATGCCTATCACGGCGATACGGTGGGCGCGATGTCCGTGGGAGAGGATTCTTCCTTCGTGGCGGCGTTTGACAGCCTGCGGTTTCCTGTCTACCGCGTTCCTTCAGCCTATTGCTTCCGCTGCCCGGTGGGAAAGAAGCGGGAAACTTGCGACATCGACTGCGTTGGCCCCCTGCAACAATTGCTGGAAGAGAAGCACGAAGAGATCGCGGCAGTGATCGTTGAACCGCTGCTGCAAGCCGCCGGCGGAATGATTGTCCACCCGGTGGAGTTCCTTCAGCGCGTGCGCGGGCTCTGCACCCGCTTCAACGTGCTGCTGATCGCCGATGAGGTGCTCACCGGATTCGGACGCACCGGCCGGATGTTTGCCTGCCAGCGCGCCGATGTTGTTCCGGACATCATGTGCCTTTCGAAGGGCATTACGGGAGGTTTTCTGCCGCTGGGCGCCACCGTGTGCACCGGCCCGGTTCGCGAAGTTTTCCGCTCCCATGACCGCATGCGAACTTTTTTCCACGGCCATTCCTATACCGGAAGCCCGCTGGCCTGCGCGGCCGGGATCGCCAGCCTGAAGATCTTTGATACGGAGCCGGTGTTTGAGCGCATCGCGGCGATTGAACAGACCCATGCCGAACGCCTGCCCGGGCTGAAAAAGCATCCCGCCGTCGGCGATGTGCGCACTATTGGCACCGTCGCGGCCATCGAAATCGAGGCGGAAGACACCGGATACCTGTCGAAGCTGCGGCCGTTCCTCTATGACTTCTTTCTAAAAAAGGGCGTGCTGCTGCGCCCGCTGGGCAACATTGTTTATATCCTTCCGCCTTATGTCATCACGCCTGACGAACTCCACTTTATTTATGACGTTATCGCCGACGCCCTGGATCGGCTGCCGCCCCGGCGGGAGAACGGACGCACGGGGTCCTGAGAACCGGAAGATGGCGCGTCCGGGAAGGAAATGGAACCCGGTTGCAGCACATCAGGCTCCCAAGGGTAAGTTGCTCCATTGGTATAATGCAGGTTTAGCTGGAAATGACTTGGCCGGAGTTATTCGGGGGGATGCCCGGTGCGGGAGAAAGCCACTCTTGCAGGGAAGGCGTTAATCGGTTGAGTTCTGTTGTGTTGCGTCCTTTGATTCTGTTTGTGCTACGGCGGGGGTCCCGGTCGAAAAGCTGATGGACCCGCCCGTCAGAGCCGGGTTGCTGGCGGCAACCATGTGCGTGGAAACGTTCGCATACATACTATCCACTTTCATGGCTACACCACCCATGGCTGAAACTGCTGTCAGGCAGACTAGAAACAAAAGCAAGGCAAACTCTGGCAGGTTCTGTCCTTCTTGTTCAGACCATAAATTCATCAGAAATCGTGTCATACTGTACCTCCTTCAGCGAGGCTCGCTCAGCGTGTACTTTAGAATAGGAGTCAGGAAGCACCTGAGTCCCAAGTTTGCCGCAAGCCGGAAATCTCTCTCAATCCCACTTGAGGCACCTTAAGAATAAGGGCACACGCCCCAAACCACAATTCGGTGAAACCAGCAATCTGATCAGGCAAAAGGCCGGTAATCGATGAGGGTGAATACCTGAATGGCAATGAGATATTGTCAGGAGCGTAAACTAAGGCCGGCATTTGGCGCGGGCAGTTCTCCGACCTGCGGAGCTCTGACGCTTGGACACATTGGCGCTAGCTATTAACCACAGAGTTACTTGACTTGTTTTACCAGGAAGGCTAGAATCCTCCTGCTATTGGGTTTACGGAGTTGCACCGGCGTTAAAATTCCTGCCTGTGCCGCCAAATTGGCGAACCACTCAAGGTCCGGGTTAAAGGTTTTTGAGTAGGCATGTCATCTTGCATCATTTTGCAGGGTCCAGAAAGGGTTGATCGACAACGGACCGAATGCCAGCCCTGGAGCAGTCAGAGTGACGTCGCAATGACGCCGGCCACGGGGGAGATTTAGCAACGCAACTGGATTCTGGCCAGCCTGTGCCCTTAATGGCCCGCCAAGGGAATCACCTGGCTATCCTCAGATTGGGCAATGTTCCTCGAATTTTTCCAGCTGTCCTGATGAAGCCGGCATTCAGATTTTTACCACTCGCACCATCAATAGTTGGATAAAGGCCGCAGTGTGGGCCCGTTGATCAGCCTGCCGTTGGTTGGTCCGATTTCGGTGAGAAAAGACCCCCGATGCCAACGGGTGTCTTGTACGCCTGGGAAATGAAGATCGTGATGAATGGCGAATTTGATTAAAGAATGGAAGGTGGGAATGATGACGAAGCGATGGCTGGGGTATGTGACAGCGATGGTAATGCTTGTGCTGTGCGGGGTGGGGACGTCGGCAGCCCAGAAGTCTCCGCGTCCCGGTAAGGTTATTGTTCCTCCGAGCAACGTGCTGGCTCCACAGGATGCCGGCAAGCGCATGCACACGAATTTCCTGATTTTCGTCCCGACTGAGAGGAGTAGCCAGAAGCCCTCACCTCAGTCCACCATCTGGAGTGGCGGTGAAACGCCCAGTTCGATGGCGTGCGTCTATCAGACAGGTCCCACGCCCGCTCCCGGCTGCCCGATCAGCAGCAGCAACTATGACAACCCTGTCGGCGGCTCCCGCATGATCGCCATTGTGGATGCGTACGACTATCCCACCGCGGCGAGCGACTTTGTCACCTTCTCCCAGCAATTCGGACTGCCCTCCGGAAACGCCTGCGGCCCCAACGGCAACGCAGCATGCCTTTCGGTTGTGTACGCAACGGGATCGCAGCCCCAGTCCAACTGTGGTTGGGCACAGGAAGCGGCGCTCGATATCGAGTGGGCCCATGCCATGGCTCCCAAGGCCCAGATCGTTCTGGTTGAGGCCGCGTCGAACAGTTTCGCTAACCTTTTCCAGGCCGTGAACGTGGCGAGCAATATGGTGGCGAACGCCGGCGGCGGCCAGGTTTCCATGAGCTGGGGCGGCGGCGAGTTTTCGTCTGAGTCCGTGTACGACTCATATTTCACCACAGCGGGAGTCACCTACTTTGCCTCCAGCGGCGACAGCGGGGGTGTGGTTATCTACCCTTCAGCGTCGCCCAACGTGATTTCGGCCGGCGGTACGACCGTCAACCGGGACAGCAACGGACACTTTATCGGTGAAAGCGCTTGGAACAGCGCCGGAGCCGGCCCCAGCGCCTACGAGCCTGCGCCCGGATACCAGAGCAGCATCTACACTCTGGCCCAGATGCTGAACGGCTACCGGGGCACGCCCGATTATTCCTTCGACGCCAACCCGGCCTCCGGTGTTTCGGTTTATGACAGCACGTCCTGCCAGGGATACAGCGGCTGGCTGGTGTTTGGCGGGACCAGCGTATCGTCTCCGTCGCTGGCCGGCATCTTCAATCTGGCCGGCGCATTCGATGGCGGCTGGAACGGCGGCAGCAACACCAGCAGCGTGCAAAGCAATATCTATCAGAACTATGACACTGCCTCTTCCGGCGGGACGGTGTGCCCATACCAGAGCACCTTCTACGACGTCAGTTCCGGCTCGGCGGGTTCCTACCCGGCCGGGGCCTGCTGGGATTTTGCCACCGGCATCGGGAGCGGACGCGGCGTCAGCGGCCTGACCGCGGCGTCGGGCTTCTCACTTTCCGCCTCTCCTTCCAGCCAGGCGGTGGACCCAGGAGCTGGTGCCAGCTACGCCGTGGATGTTACCTACTCCGGCGGATACAGCGGGACCGTCACCCTCAGCGCCACGGGCCTGCCAACAGGAGCCGGTGCCACCTTCACCCCGAGTTCGGTGAGCAGTTCCGGGTCTTCGACAATGGACGTCACGACAGACGCTTCAACCGCCCCGGGCAGCTACACCATCACGATCACGGGCAGCGATGGCGGCAGCCCGAGCCATTCAACAATCGTCACATTGGTGGTTAACTCAACGTCGGCAGGGGATTTCTCACTTTCGCCATCTCCCTCAAGCCAGACGGTGACGCAGGGGTCCGGCACCAGTTACGGAGTCACGGTCATGCCGTCGGGCGGGTTCAGCGGGACGGTTGGTTTTAGTGTCAGCGGCTTGCCCTCCGGAGCAGGCGCCAGCTTCAACCCCACTTCGGTCAGTGGAGGGTCGGGGTCGACCACGATGAGTGTGACGACCAACGGCTCGACGCCGACGGGACCCTATACCCTGACGATCACGGGCACCAGCGGAAGCCTGGTTCACACCACAACCGTTAGCCTGACGGTGAACGCCGCCGCTAACCCCGACTTCGCACTCAGTGTTTCTTCGGCAACCATTACGGCGCCGCCCGGTTCGAGTGGTACGGACACCATTACGGTGACGCCTTCCGGCGGCTTTACAACAGGCAGCGTGAGTCTCAGCCTGAGCGGCTTGCCGCGGCGGACCAGTTCCAGCTTCAGCGTGAATCCCATTTCGATCACCAGCGGCAGCCCTGGAAGCTCGCTCCTGACGATCAGTACGAACAAGAGAACCAGCACAGGAACCTATCCGCTGACGCTCACGGCCACCGGCGGCGGCGTGTCAAAAACCATCAACCTGACCCTTGTCGTTGGAACCGTATCGTCACCCGACTTCTCGATTTCGGCATCGCCCTCCAGCCAGACGGTGGATCCCGGATCGAACACGTCTTATGGCGTTAGTGTCACGGCCTCGGGCGGATTCAGCGACGCGGTCGCCTTCAGCGCCAGCGGGCTGCCCAGCGGTGCGAGTCCCAGCTTCAGCCCTGGTTCGGTGAGCGGGTCCGGCACCTCCA
>JBAUWE010000337.1:0-5882 GCA_049583595.1 Terriglobia bacterium | reverse complement strand
GGTTTAAGTGAGGTGCTGCAGGGTTTCCGCCAGCAGCTTGCTGACGCCTTCGTCAGGTCCGCCGCGCCCTTCCCATTCCAGCGAATAGTAACCTCGATAATCCGCGGCCTTGGCAATCTTGAAGATCCTGGCCACGTTGACCGTGTAGAGCTTGCCATGCCCGCCCACTTCGGAATCCTTCATGTGCGCAATGTTGTAGGCATGGCGGAACATCAAAACCAGTGCGTCATAGTTGAATGCCGCATTCCCACTCAGCATGGAATTTGCAAAATCCGGCAGAGCGCGGAGATAAGGGTTCCGGACACTGTCAATAACCCTGACGATAAAGAACGCATCTTCGGTCACCAGATCGTCATTCTCGAGGGTCACCATGACGTTGCGCCTGGCGCCGTAAGCAGCCACGCGCTTCAGGCTCTCAGCAGCCCGGCCGGCATCCGGCGCAACGCCCTTCACCCCTGCAATGTGCAGGCGGACGCTCGGCGACCCGACTGCCACGGCAACGTCAATCCATTTCTTCCCGTAATCGATGGCCTCCTGCCGCTTCACCGCAAAGGGATGGTAAAAGCTGGCCTTGGCGCCCACCGGTATATCAATGATGTGTGACCCGGCCTTTCGAACCGCGGTGCGCAACTGCTGCAGATAGTCTTTGTCCGTAGACGGAAAATGGTCCGCCAATAGTTCCACATTGTGAAGATTAAATTTCTCCGCCACCATCGCCGGGAATTCTGTCAGCGCCATCCCCGGCAGTTTGGGGTCGCGCCATCGGTTCGTGGGACTGTCGATATACATTCGAAACGGCCACGTTGTCACCCCGATCCTTTCCCGCGGAGCGACAGGAAACTTCATGTGGGGCTCCGGCGTTTGGGCAAACAAGATTGGAGCAGAAAATACACCCGCTGCGCCTGCTGCGGCAGCGATGGAGTTCCTCAAGAAGCCACGACGTGAAATATTTTTCATCTCGCCCATTACCTCTCCAATATTTCAGTTTGTAACCCTTCGCCACGCTATGCCGGCATCGACGACTTTCCCGGTCCTGCGCGTGCTGCGAACTCTCCAAAACTCTTCACACCAGAGATGGCCTTCCTCAGAAGTTGCGGAATGTACAACTCTTCGGCCGGTTCCTGCATTGACGTGGTAAAAGCAGGGGGAAATCTCTACAGTGATCGAAGGCGGCTTGGCCAGTGACAGCGATGGGCGCTTCTCAGGATTTAACGGCTGGGTTTCGGCCGATGCGTGGTCGAAGACGGACAGCCGGGCGAATACGCATAAAACCGGTTGGCTTTGTCGTCGAGCTCCTTCAGGCCGGTCCTGGAAGTGTAGAAGCCGGAAATGATATCGTCCTTGAGCTGCCGGAAAAACCGCGTGCCGTCGTTTTCAGCACCTTTGTCCGGGCGTTCGTCGCTGATAAGGTCAAGCATGGCCATCTGCTGCTGCTCGTTAAGATGGACGAAGCCGCCCTGGTGCCGCCTTTGTGATTCTTTGGCCAACCACGCCAGACCCTCACGATAAGTTTTCTGCGGGTCAGTGGTCTTGACCCGATGCAGAAGCGGAGCGCCGTTATACGCCTTTGACACCGCAACCTGTTCCGGTGTCAGCCGCCCCGCCGCGTCACGAACTCCGCTGAAGCTGTAAGTGCGAAGATCAACCCACTCGGCCACCTCATCCACGATGTTTCCATCCGATGATTTGGCGCTTTCTGCGGATGAACCCGCAGGCTCACCCAGCATCAAGGCGGTCAACCGGTGGATCACCTTGTATTCGTCATGGGAAAAGAACTGCGGCTTGTAAGGCCCGGTGCGAGGGCGGATGAAATCGACCTGGCAGCCGGGCGGAATGGGATGGAAACGCGAATCATCCTGCAAAGCCATGCCGAGATGTCCGGACGAAGGACGATAGAGGCCCGGGGGAAGGCCTTCCAGTTTCTTTTCAGGAGCCGGGATTCCGGCAGTACCTTCCGCATCAAGAGGCGCCGTCTTGCCCGCAATCCCCGCCAGCGCGGCAGCCTTGCCCACGTCAATCAGCCATTTGCGACGAGAGAGCCCACTCTTCTCTGTGCTGTCTCCCGGTTTGTTCTTTTCGTCCCTGTTTTCCATCACTTGATTCCCTGCCGTTTGGCGGCGTGAGAACTTCCTACAAGTCTCCCTTGCGATAAGCTTCGGCGATGTAATCGGCCGCGCGAGTGGCGATGGCCATGATCGTCAGCGTCGGTTCGTAACAACTGTTGGTCACGAAGGACGCGCCGTCGGCAACAAAAACGTTCCTGGCGTCATGAAGCCGGTTGAAGCGATTGATCACACTGGTTTTGGGATCGTTGCCCATGCGGGCGGTGCCGCACTCGTGGATGTTTTTGCCGAACACGCTCAGATGTTCTCCTGGAGGCCGTACGTCCTCCAGTTTCATCGCGTCGAGAACCGCCATCACGTCTTCACGCATGGCCCTGGCCATGGCGAATTCGTTTTCTCCGTGGCTGGCGCTGATGTGCAGAACCGGGATTCCCCAGGCGTCCTTCTTCTCCTTGTCGAGCGTCACATAGTTTTCGTAGCGCGGGAGCGTTTCGCCCTGGGCCATGAAACCGAAATGGTAAGGAATGTTGCTGCGGACTTTTTCCCGGAACGCCTTGCCGTAACCTGGAGTTGAATAGGCCTGCCCGTAGAGCGACTGGCCGGCACCTCCGGAGAAGCGGTATCCGCGGAAAAAATTCTTGTTTCTGTTGGACCCCACGTTGGCGTATTTCGCAATCAAAAAGCCTGCCGGGTTGCCGGTCGGCTCGCGGACAGAAGACTGCAGGCCGGCCATGGTGCCACCCGCACCCTGAAGGGTGAAGTGGTCCATCAGATAGTGGCCCAGCACCCCATTGGAATTTCCCAGGCCGTTGGGATAACGGCGCGTGGTGGAGTTCAGAAGGATACGCGTGGATTCCAGCGCGCTTGCCGCCAGCACGACGATCTTCGCCCGGGCCTCCCGGTGCTCGTGGGTGGTGCGGTCAATATAGTGGACGCCACTGGCGCGGCCTTCGTTGTCAACCATCACGTGGCTCACCACAGCATCGCTCTGCAGGGTGAACCGGCCGGTCTTTGCCGCCGCCGGCAAGGTCACGGCAGGACTGTTGAAATAAGACGCCGTGTAGCATCCTCGCTGGCACTCATCGCAGTAATGGCACGCAGGCCGCCCGTTGTGGGGGACGGTCAGGTTGGCCACGCGGTCTGGCATCACTCGCCAGCCAAACTTATTCTCAATAATCCGTTTCGCCTGCAGGTCACCACAGGAGAGATTCATCGGAGGCAGAAACTTTCCGTCGGGCATCTGTTCGAGGCCCTCGTGCGATCCGCTCACCCCGATAAAACTTTCCACCTTGTCGTAATAGGGTTCGAGGTCCTTGTAACTGAAAGGCCAGTCCTGGCCGTAGCCGTCACGGCTGGCAGCCTTGAATTCGTAATCGCTGTAGCGATAGCTCTCCCGCGCCCAGCAGAAAGTCTTGCCGCCCACCTGCCGACCCCGGATCCACATGAAAGGCTTGTCGATGGGAAAGGTGTAGGGATGCTCGGCGTCTTTCACAAAAAACTGATGGCTGTATTCGTCACAGGCGTAGCAGAGCCGCTGGATCGGCTGATCGGTGAGCCGCTCCTGGTGGTTGTCAAAACCGCGATACTTCAACTGGTAGGTCCAGGCGTGCTCGGTGAAATCGCGCGACGGAATGCGCGGAGGTCCGGCCTCGAGCATCAGGACCTGCATGCCGGCCTCAGTGAACTCCTTGGCCACCCATCCGCCGCTCGCTCCTGAGCCTACAATGAGTGCGTCATAAACAGTTCGATGGTCTGGGCCATTTTGCATAGCGGCTGTAGTATAGGTTAGCGTCCTCGAATTCGCAAGCTCGTCCCGAGTCGTTTTGGAGCCTCCGCCGTATCGCCATGAATCGGACTGAAATGCAGGACACTTCCGGTCAAACACTGCCAGGAGGAATGGGGCATTACCGGGCAGGAATCCAACGGGAACAGCGATGGTGCGAAAGGGGGGACTCGAACCCCCACCCCTTGCGGGACCAGATCCTAAGTCTGGCGCGTCTGCCAATTCCGCCACTTTCGCGCTGAACCATTATAATCAGGCGTGCGAAGGATGAAAACTATTCGCCCGAGCCTGCAGATTCTTGAATCAATCGGTTCTGCAACAACGCTGGGATCGCAAATCACGCAGTTGCATCCAATGGTAAACGCGATGAAGATTCTTTCGGTCAATGTCGGTCTTCCACGACAGGTGGTTTCTGATGGCAAATCCGTCACCACGGGCATCTATAAGTCTCCGATCCACGGTCGCGTCAAGGTTACCCGGCTCAACATTGAAGGGGACGGCCAGGCCGACCTTTCCGTGCATGGCGGGCCCAACAAGGCGGTCTACGCCTATCCTTCCGAGCATTACGCCTATTGGCAGCGCGAAATCCCGGACATTGAGATGCCCTGGGGCATGTTTGGAGAAAACCTCACCCTGGAAGGCCTGCTGGAAAACGATGCGCACATTGGTGACCGTTTTCGGATGGGGACAGCCGTCCTGATGGTCACGCAGCCGCGCCTGCCCTGTTACAAGCTGGGAATCAAGTTTGGCCGGGACGATGTGCCGGAGCGGTTCTTCTCCAGCGGGCGCACAGGCTTCTATTTTTCGGTGGTCAAAGAAGGCGAACTCGGCGAGGGCGACACCTTTCAGCCCATTCATCGGGACGCCAACCGGATCAGTGTCATGGATGTCTTTCTCCTTTGCTACGGTGATGGCCACCCGGATGCCCAATTAGCCCAACGGGCATTGAAGGTCGAGGCTTTGCCAGCAGGCTGGCGAAAGCAGGTTATCAAGCGAGCTCAGGAATTTCAGGCAAAAGAATAGATCGGTTCCGGCGCCCGAGACGCCGGCCACTCTAACCTCCCGGTTGCAGGCAACCGTCGAAACCCTGTCGGGGTTAAAGCGCAAGGGCGAGAGGAGGTTTCCCTTGACACACTTCGATAATTCTGGAATACTCGAATTCATGACCAGGCCAAGTAAGGCTGGGCAAGCCAGCCGTTTCGCCGATATGTTCGCCGCCATGGGCGCCGAGCCGCGCCTGCGCATCATGCAGCTTCTGCTGACCGCCCATCCACAGGGGCTTATCGTGGGAGAGATTCAAGGTGAACTGGGGATTCCTCCCTCCACGCTTTCTCATCACCTCGACAAGCTCAGGAACGAAGACCTGGTGCGCGTCAGGCGCGAAGGCAGCTTTCTGTGGTACACAGCCAACACGGATTCCCTTCAGGAACTGATCACTTTTCTGTATGCGGAATGCTGCACGCGAAACAGCGCTATTGAACCCAACGAATTGATCGTGATCGGGCAGGATCGAGGAGAAATCCGGAAAGGGAAGAAGCCATGAGTACTGAGAACATTAAGGAAATCGTAAGAGAGAAATACGGACAGGCAGCTAAACAGGCGATCGCTGGAGAGAAGGCGTGCTGCGGAGCGAGGGCCGGAAATCCCGACCCGATTACCATCAATCTGTATAACCCCGCCGAAAAAGGCGAAGTGCCCCAGGAGGCGGTGCTCGCGTCGCTCGGCTGCGGCAATCCCACGGCGCTGGCGAAGTTGAACCCCGGAGAAGTGGTGCTGGACCTGGGTTCGGGCGGAGGCATCGACGTTCTGCTCTCCGCCAAACGTGTGGGGCCCACCGGGAAAGCCTATGGGCTGGATATGACGGACGAGATGCTCGAGTTGGCCAGGCAAAATCAGACGAGGGCCGGCATCGTCAACGCAGAATTCCTGAAGGGTGAAATTGAGAACATTCCGCTGCCCGACAGTGCAGTCGACGTGGTCATTTCCAACTGCGTCATCAACCTCTCGGCAGACAAGTCCGCTGTTCTCCACGAAGT
>JBAUWE010000336.1:0-3957 GCA_049583595.1 Terriglobia bacterium | reverse complement strand
TGTTTAATGGCCGTAAGTAACTGAAATCATTAGGATGCGCTTTTGGCCACCAAAATGCGTGGGACAAAAAAGCAAGTATTTTAAAAAACAAAGCGGAGAAGTTACTGAAAACAAAGGTTTGGCCACCAAAAACAAAGCGGAACAAACCCAAAAACAAAGCGGATAAGATGTTGAAAACACGTTCCTGTGGAAAAAACAAACCCAAAACAAAGCCAAAAACAAGCCCGGCCATGTTGTTGAAAATAATAGAGGGCTGAAAATCACCACGCGGACATTCCGGGGCGTTTCCACCTCTAAGATTTTGATACCGTTCCGCCCGTCGTTTTCATCAACAAACCGCGCCGCCTGCGAAAGAAACCTTGTTACAATAGGCGCGTTCTGAATGCTCACCGTCTCAGGAGAAAACATGAAAGTCGCCGCAGTTCAGATGGACGTCAAGATTCTCGAGAACGATCGTAACCTCGCCAAAGTTCTTGATCACCTGGAGCGCGCCGCGGGAGATGGCGCAGACCTGGTGGTCTTCCCGGAGTGCGCTCTTTCCGGCTACTGCTTCACCAGCCGCGAGGAGGCCCTTCCCGCCGCCGAACCCATTCCCGGCCCTTCCACGGAAAAGCTTGCCGCCGCGGCCAGGCGCCTGAGAGTATCAGCGGTGGTCGGCATGATGGAGCTCGCGGGCGACAATCTTTTTAACGTTGCGGTTGTGGTCACTCCGGAGGGCATTGCGGGAGTTCATCGCAAGATTCACCTGCCGTATCTGGGCATCGACCGCTATGACGGGCTGGGCGACCTTCCTTTTTCAGTGTTCCAGGCGGGGCAGGCGAAGATCGGCGTCAACATCTGCTACGACTGCAGCTTTCCCGAATCCGGCCGCGTGCTCAAGCTGAACGGCGCGCAAATCCTGGCCATCCCCACCAACTGGCCCATGGGTTCCGACACCTGGGCGCACATTCCCAAAGTGCGCGCCATTGAAAACCACATGTACGTTGTTGCCGCTGACCGCGTGGGCGAAGAGCGCGGCTTTCGTTTTGCCGGCCACTCGCAGATCATCGACGTCACGGGCGCCGTGCTGGTGGAAGCCGGTGATACCGAAGAGACCATCCTCTATGCTGATGTGGAACCCGCGCAGGCCGACGAAAATCGTGTGGTCCGGATCGCCGGCGAATGGGAATTTGACCGCATGGCCGCCCGCCGCCCCGACATGTACGACTCCATCACGCGGCCGAAATAGGCGCGGTCGCAGGACAACTGGGAAAGACAAGACGTCCAGTGAATTGCAGGACTGCTGATCTATCAACCCGTCATGCTGAACGAAGTGAAGCAACTGCTTTATCTTCCTGAAAAAGGCAAAGCAGATCCTTCGCTCCTCTCAGGATGTCGTCTCGAAAGCAGTCTTTTAACGAACTGCTAGACGTTGAAGAAGTGGAGTTCCGGTTCCTGCCGGGCTTCGCGCAGCAGCACCAGAGCCAGCTCGCGCGCGTGGTAGTCGCCCCACATGCAGGATTCCCCGCACGGCGCCTTGCGCCCTTCCGGCACGTAGTCCCAGCCCTGCGGCCGATGATAGATGGAATGGAGGACCAGCCCCTGATGCGACGGATCGGCCGACAAATAAGGTTCGGCCAGCAGCGCCTGGGCCACGGTCAGCGCCGCCTGCCGGTAGCGCATGCCGTCTTCGGCGCGCTGCCGCACCCGTTCGAGATAACGCCCCAGCCGCCACAAGCCCTGCGCGGCAATCGAGGCTGCGGAACTGTCCACCGGCTCGAAGTCGTTGAAGGGATCGCTCGGCCGCGAAAGATAATCGCCAAGCTGCGCAAGGCCGGGCGCGCCCGTGTCCCAGTAAGGAACGCCGTCGGCGGGCGTCTGCTCCAGATAAAAGTCCGAGGTGGCTTCGGCGGCGCGGAGCATCATGGCCTCAATCTTGTCGAACCCGCCGAGCCCATCGAATTCTTCCGGGGGCAGTGTGTGGATGAATTGCAGCTGCTCAGCAAAGCCCAGAATGGCCCACGCCAGGCCGCGCGTCCAGGTGGTGAAGGGCGAATAGCCCTGCTGGGTACCGGGGCAGCGGTAGCGGCCGTCCTTTGCGTTGAACAGCGATTCGTGCGCCACGCGCCCGCGCACGTCGTAGCGGTCGCGGCCTTCACCGTAATAGACCGAAAACCGCGCGGTGGCTTCGGCGTGCCGGACCAGGCGTTCGACGAGCGACACTTTGAGGTCCGATTCCCCGTGCAGAGCAAAGCCAAGCCGGTGCGCCACGGCCAGCGAACGCAGCGAGCGGATGGTATCCACAAAAAGCGAATGCGCGCCGTTGAAAGAGTAGATGTATCCGCCGCCGTCGGAAATGCGCGACCAGCGTGCCGCCTGGATGGCGCCGCTCGCTTTGAGCGCCAGCCGGTAGTAATCCCGCTCCGGCTGTGTCGCCTGGATTTTGCCCTCGCAGGCCAGCCGGGCCAGAGTGCCGAAGGTGCTGACCACGTTGAATCCGTGATCGTGGACGCCGGTGTGGGTGGTGTAGCTTTCCATCCACTTCCGCGTTCCCTCGCGTCCGCGCTCGAGGAACCAGGCCTCGCCGGTGGCGTCAAACTGCAGCAGCGCCGAGCCGTACTGGAAACCGCGCGTCCAGTCGGTCCAGTCGCGCGGCTGGTAGCTTCCCTTGACGGTGACCACGGGCGGACCGCCGGCCGGGTCCCACGACTTTTCGATGGCCCGAATCTTCTCCGCCGACAGCTCAAACAGCCGCTCGAGTTTCGGCCGCAATTTTTCGGGAGAAACTTCAAAATCAATCCGGATCATTTTGTCTTACGACCTTTACAGGCGGCGGAGATGAAAGCCTCCGTCCACGTTGATCACTTCTCCGGTGGAAAATGGAAATGCTCCCTGGGCGATGGCCGTGACCGCCCGCCCCACGTCTTCCGGGCTTCCCCAGCGCGCAATGGGCGTCAGGCCTTCGGCAATCATGCGGTCGTATTTCTCCCGCACGCCGGCCGTCATGTCAGTCGCGATGATGCCGGGGCGCACCTCATAAACATTGATGCCGTATTCCGCCAGCCGCACGGCAAACAGTTGCGTGGCCATCGAAAGGCCTGCTTTGCTCACACAGTAATCGCCGCGATTGACGCTGGCCGCGTAAGCCGAGAGCGAAGAAATGTTGACCACCCTGGGTTTTGCGCGCGCGGCCGGAAGGTGCTGAAGTCCGGCGATCCAGTAATTCGCCATCGCCTGGGTGAGGAAATACGGACCCTTCAGGTTGATGGCGATCAGGCGGTCAAAACTATCTTCGGTCGCTTCCAGCAAATCGGCCCTCACTTTGGGAGCCACGCCCGCGTTGTTGACCAGCAGATCAAGCCAGCCCCACTCGCGCTCGACTAACTCCAGCAGGCGGACGCGGCCTTGCGGGTCCGAAATGTCGGCCTGGAGGATTTCAAACTTTGCCTTGTTGGCGTCAGGCGCCGCTTCAATGCACAGCCGTTTGCACTCTTCCGCGGCCCCGGTGTTGGACGTGTAATTGATCGCCACGCCAAACCCGGCGCGTGCCAGGCTGAGGCAGATGCCGCGGCCAATGCCGCGCGAGCCGCCCGTCACCAGTGCTGCTGGAAATTCCGGAAGCATGACCTAAAACTATACCGGAGGATATCACCGAAATTGCAAAAATCTGCTGGCTGCAGAGCAGCCCGCGCGCGGATAATGCCTCCCGTAGACGGGACGGCATGATTGCAGTAGTATTCGGACGTTCTTCAGCATCGACCGCTATTTTGAATAGGAGAAAGCAGCCATGAAAACCGGGACCACAAAATCCGCTTCTTCGACAGGCCTGGGGAGAAGGGTAGTCGTCATGCTGAGCCCGTTCGCCCTCCGCTTGCGAACGGCCCTGAGCGAAGTGAAGGGGCTCAGGATAAACTCCGCGAAGCATCTGCTGTATCCTACTGAAGATAACCAAAACAGATCCTTCGCTTCGCTCAGGAT
>JBAUWE010000335.1:0-3535 GCA_049583595.1 Terriglobia bacterium | reverse complement strand
GCGGCACTCCTGGTGCAGAAAACGGTCGGAGCCGCGATGGAAATACGCAGCCGCCAGCCCGCCTTTGCGAACCGTCGAAATGAATTCTTCTGGTCCCATTCCGCATTCCTGTTTTGGGCAGACGTTTCAGACAGCCTGCAGATCAGTTTACTTGGTATTGGAAGGGAATGTCACCGGGAAGATGAGAAGGGTCGCGCAGAGTTTCACCCCCCTGAGCGGGATGAAACTCTGCGGCTTGTGCTCTCGGGCCGACGATGCCTTTGCCTGTCTTGCCGCCGGGTTTTCCTGCTACTTGGAACCGGTCTGGTCTTTCGAAGTTGTCGCCTGCCGATGCTCGAGTTGCGGCTTTGAACTGCCCATGGTTCCCGCCAGACCGCCAAGCTGGCCCAGAGCGCCCAGGTTTCCCAGGCCGCCCAGTTGGCTGAAGTCAATGGGGCCCACCAGGTTCACCACGGTCAGCTCTTTGGGTTCAGCCGCCACCACCGCCATGCCAACAATTTCTCCGCCTTCTTCCATCACATAGATGCCCGTGGTTTCGCCAGACTTCTTTTCCTCCACGTGCACCATGGCCTTCCATCCGCCCGATTGCAGCTGGTTCATCACACTGTCGAGATCGGCCTTCGTGTATTCGCCCGGCTTGGCAAACTCGAAGTTCCTGACATAGACACCTTTCAGCCGCTCCACCAGGCCGGCCGCCATCTGCTTCTTCGACGAGGTCGACTTGCTCGCTTTCTCTTGCATCGCCTGGGCCGCAAGCTTCAGCATCGGCCCTTCCAGAGTTACGTTGGCAGTTTGCGAAGCCTTGGCGGCCAACCTGTCGAGCTGGCCCAGCTCCAGCCTGGCGTTCTGCGCAAAGCCGGCCGCGCTGCCGAATGCCACCAGGCACGCCAGCAGCAGAGCCGAGAACAGTGCGTGCGCAAACTTTTGCTTTCCGGTAAAACATATCAGTGTTTTCATGAGTCACTCCATTTCTGATTTTGGATTCTTCGGAACTTCCAGCGCCCGCAGTGTGACCCGCTGAGCGCGGCGCAGTGCAGTGTCGATTTCTTCATTCGTAATGCGCAAAGCGAAGATGGCCTGCTGGCTTGCCTGCTCGGCCTGCGCCCGCACGCGCTGCTGATGCTGGTAGCGAACGACGCCAAGCACTGCCACCGCACAAACCGCAGCCACCGCAGCCCATCGCAGCACCGGCGGCCGGAAGAACTCGGACACCCGCCGGGCGAAGGTCAAGCGCGCGGGCGGTGTTTCCAGGCGCGCCATCACGCGCTCTGCCAAACCCTCGGGGGGTTCTTTCGGTCGCAACAGGTTGCGAAGTTCATCGTCAAGCGGCTTCATACTTTCACTCCTCCCATCGAGCGGGCCAGCTTTGTGCGCAGCAGTTCGAGCGCGCGCTCGATGGAACTCTTCACCGTGTTGATCGGTATCTCCATCACCTCGGCAATCTCGCGAAGTTCCATCTCTTCCTGGTAGCGCAGGATCACCACCATGCGCGGCTTGTCAGGCAGCGTTGCCACCAGCTTCCACAACTTTGCTTCCAGCAGCATATCGCGCGACTGCGCCGCCACCGCCGGTTCCGGAACGTCCTCCAGGCTCACGGTGCCGTTGCCGTGCCCGCGCCGCACGCGATCAATCGAGCGGTGGCAGGTTACCTTGCGCAGCCAGAACCGCAGGTGCGCCGGGGACTTGATGCTGCCCAAGTTCCGGTAGAGTTCCAGGAAGACGTCCTGCGCCAGATCTTCCGCCATCGACGGGCTCCTGAGGAAGTGCAGCGCCAGGCTGTAGACCATCGATTGGTGTTCGCGCACGATCTCGGCAAACGCCGAGCGGTCACCGGCGATGCACCGATCGAGGGCATCCTCAACAACAGTCTGTTCCACGGCCTTGCTCAACCACCCTTACCTCTACCCTCTATTACGCAAACGGAGGGGGGAATGGGTGCAATTTTCTTGCAGGGTGGCTGGGATTTTTTTGCGGAAGGCTAGAATGCAGTGGATTTTCAGTTGAAGGTGCAATTTTTACCCGCTGTGTCATAATGGGACATGTTTTTTGAAAAACCAAAACTCTGAGCACTATAATTTTATTAAGTTATTATTTATCAATAGCTTATATTTTTCGTAAATAAATGATGAAAATCCCATACGTCCCATTTGGGGTGGTTTAGAGCTGTAGTAGCCTACTAATGTGAGCATTTCGGACGGCCGCTGCCGCCTGGCCCCGTGACCGGCGTTCTGCCGGCCCATTATGATGGGGGTGTCGGGGGGCAAGGGCGTAATGGCTAGCCAGGAGTTGCCAAAGAACTGTGGCTGCCCGGCTTCATCAGAAGAAAGCTTGCATCGCGCTTATTTCTTCATTACTATTGAACAAATGCCCTTGCGAACCCATCTTGGTGAGTTTGAGCTGATTGTCATGCTGGCTTTGCTGCGCGTCGGCGAAGACGCCTATGGAGTTCCCATCGCGCGCGCGATTGAAGAGGGCACCCGGCGCGAGGTGGCCATTGGCAGCGTCTACGCGGCGCTCGAGCGGCTGGAGCAGAAGGGGCTGGTGGCTTCACGCCTGGGCGAGCCCACGCCCGAGCGCGGCGGCCGGGCCAAGCGATACTTCCGCGTGACGGCTGCGGGCCTTCGCCGGGTCCGGGCCGCGCAAAAAGCCCTGGTCGCTTTGTGGCAAGGCCTGCCGCAACTGGAAGGAGGCAAGGCATGAGTCCATCCCAACCGCCCGCGCTGGCCAGCTGGATGCTCCGGCACATGGTGCTGGGCGACCGGACCGAAGCGATTGAAGGCGATCTATTGGAGGAGTTCCAGCGCCGCCGCTCGGCTGGCTGGTACTGGCGGCAGGTCGCAGGCGCCATCGTGGCAAGTGTAGCCGAAGAATCCCGCCAACACTGGAAGTTGTTGAGCCTGGAAGCCGTATTCGTTTGGGTCTGGACCTATTACTCACTTCTATTCCTGCGGTTCGCCCAGGAGCGGTTTTGGGCTCTGGCGTTTGAGCCGCATGGCCGGTTCCTATGGTGGGTTTTGATGCGCTGCAGCGGAATTGTGTCGTTGCTTATACCTCTCTCCGTTTATCTGGCTATCAAACGATTCACTAATCTTCTGCCCGCGATTTGCGGGTTGTGCGCCGGCATCGTTGTGTCCTGGGCGCTAGGCCTGGTGAGTTTGGCGTTGATAGTACCAGACGGAATTAACATGGTGTTCCGCTGGCCGGTTATTCTTAATAGCCTTCTTCCTGTACAAGCTGCCGGGATCCTGCCCATTGCCGTGTCGCTCCCGTGGTGGCGGTTGCCTTATGCTCTTTTGCGCCAGTCCGCTCCTCTTTTGTTCGCCATCTGGGCGGCCCAGCTATGGGCGAAGAAACATCACTCCCCAAGTCTGCAGAGCTGAACGCGGAATTGAATCAGGAGGCAAGGCATGAGTCCATCCCAACCGCCCGCGCTGGCCAGCTGGATGCTCCGGCATCTTGTGCTGGGCGACCGGACCGAAGCGATTGAAGGCGATCTATTGGAGGAGTTCCAGCGCCGCCGCTCGGCTGGCTGGTA
>JBAUWE010000334.1:0-15900 GCA_049583595.1 Terriglobia bacterium | reverse complement strand
GGAGAATCTGTGACGGGTTCAGGAAAAACGACTCGGGAAGAAAACCATTCGGAAAGTGGAACCGGCATCAGGTTCAGGATGGCCTTGGGCAGTTCAAAGCCGGGAGAAAAGAAGAAATCAAGTATATTGAGCTTCGATCTGCCCTAGGGCTCGACGTGTGCGGCTTCAACCGAAACCGCCTCTTCAGCCGCCACCACCTCCGGCAATTCAAAACGGACGGTGGTTCCCTTCCCGGGTTCGCTTTCGACCTTCATGGAAAACTCCTGGCCATAAAGCACCTTCAGACGTTCCTGGACGTTCATCATTCCAATGCCGGAAGCGTAGACCTCCGGGAGCCGGTTTTTGGGAATTCCCAGGCCGTCGTCGCTGACCTGAATGGCAATCCTGCCGTTACCGCGGCTGGCCCGCAGGGTAATGGTTCCCCCTTCGATTTTCGGACCGATCCCGTGGCGAATGGCGTTTTCAACCAGTGGCTGCAGGATCATGGTGGGCACCATCACGTCCAGCGCGTCGGCATCGATTTCCTCGACCACCCGAAGCTTGTCGCGCCCGAAACGCACGACCTCAATGTCCAGGTAATCGGCGATGAAGTCGAGCTCCTGCCGCAGGGGGGCAAAGTGGGTCTGCGTCTTGAGCCTCCGCCGCAGGATGTTGGAGAGTTTTACCAGCACCTTGCGTGCGGTGCCTGGGTCCAGCCGGATCAGCGACGAGACGGTATTGAGCGTGTTGAAGAGAAAATGCGGGTTGATCTGGCTGATCAGGCTGTCCATGCGGGCCTGGATGAGGCTCCGTTCCTTCTCTTCCAGTTTCCGCTCAATGCGGGTGTTGTTCCAGATGCGCAACGGAAGCGCCACGGCGATAGCCGTGGCAAAAAGGATCAGGATTTCCGTCCACAAACCCGACGGATTCAGGAAGAAGAGGTTGCCGTTGGAAATCCGTCCGACCTCGATCCGCGACAATTCCAGGGCGACGCAAACCAGAAAGAACAGGACCTGCCAGTCCATGGAAGGCTGCTTGAACCGCTGCTTGATGGAGCGATAAAGACTGAGGTCAATGAAAGGGGAGAATTTCCAGACCTCCTCCTTGTTGGGACAGAGCCAGCGGGCCGAGCCGGCCACCACCGCGTAGAGAACAGCCATCGGAACGGCCAGGAGTTCAAGCCGGGTTGGAAGGATTCCCGCCGGAAAGGCATACACGATATGGGGGATGAGGACCGCCGGCAGGCTGACCATCATGCCCACCACGAGCCCCACCATGGTCCCGCCCAGCAGGCCCCCAATCACAGTGATCTCAAGGCTCAGGTCGGCGCCCTGATAGCCGGCCACCAGGCGCGTGAGGACGCCCAGCATGAAAGGCACGCCAAGAAATGCCGCGAAAAGAAGCTTTTGTTTGGGAGTACGGATTTCAACCAGCAGCAGGCGGCGAAACTTGTCAAACCGGGCGATGATGCTGGCCAGTGAGGCGATGACGCCCAGCTTGATGAGCAACGTGACAAGAACAAGCCCGGAGGTGCTGGTTACAGTGGGAGGCATGGACAATCCCCGGAACCCACCTGGACAGGGCCGGGCAAGCCGCCCCCGACCATGCGGACAATCTCAAGCCGGTCGCCGTTTTCCAGCTGGGCCTCGTTCCAGTCTGCTCTTTTCACAACTTCCAGATTGCGCTCGATGGCGACACGATCGGCGGGAAGCTCCAGCCACTCGACCAGGCCTGCCAGGCTCAGGCCGTCAGGAACTTCGCGTTGCTCGCCGTTCAATTGCAGGGTCATAGTTGACCGGGGGGATCCGAGAGTGAAGCCGGTACCGACGGCGGACGGATCTCTCCCGCGCGAATCTGCTCAATCACCTGCCGGTGCTGGCCTTCCAGCAGTTGCGTGGACCGCAGCTCGTGGCCTTCATCTGCGAGGGATAAGTCGGGGTGCGACGTCTTCAGTAAGTGGATAACCGCACCTTTGACATACACGGCGGTTTCGATGTCCGCTTCTTTCCGGACCTCAGTCTGAATGTGAAAATGCGTTCCTTCAAAGTCGATTTCGGTGTTAAAACCACTCACCATGCTTCGGACCCTCGAAGCACCCCCGCGATTTCCAGCCAGCCCAAACTTACAAAAATAGTAACGGCGCAAGCGTTGCAAGGCAACAGAAAACTCAAAGCCCCGCGTCGCAGGCAGCCCGAAAGGGGCCAGCATTGCTGGAGCTTGAGGTGGAATAAACTCCGAGGGTGCAGGCCATTGGACGCGCGCGGCCGCGCTCAACGCCAGCATCACAACCATTCCCGGCTCTTCCAGGGGCAGGAAGGGAGGCCGAAGCCCCCCCTTGTGCGTACCCGTGCAGGATTACCGAACTTTAACGAAAATGATCGCCAGTGTGTAAAGAGCCAGCGATTCAATAAAGATCAGGGCCAGAATCAGGAAGAGCTGGATTCCGGGCCGGGCGCCGGGATTTCGAGCCAGACCTTCGCAGGCTCCGGCAGCAGCCTTACCCTGGCCCAGTCCGCAGAGGCCGGAAGCGATGGCCATCGCAAAACCTGAAGTAATGGCCACCCAGTTCGTGGCGCTCCCGCCTCCACCTGCAGCCGCCGCTCCTTGAGCACCAAACAGCGGAGCCGTCAGCAGCAAACCCGCTATCGAGGTGCAAAAGATCACAATCTTTCGCATCATCTTTCCTCCTTAACATTAGCCCCACCTTACACAGGGAGGCTCTAACAATAAAATTCCGCCAGCCGTTTTCCCCGCTGCCAAATTGCGGGGGAACCGCGCAGGCGGCAGTTCCGGCGCTCGGCTGCGGCCAAGCGTACTTTCCTGCCTCCGATGGCGCCAAACCTTATCCAAGCCGGCCCGGTCAGGAGCACAGCCTACTTCCCATCCCCGGCAACAACCCGGACGACCCGCGCGGCCCCAGGCTTCCATCCAGAAGCGTGTTCCGCGCGTTACCGGGATGGCCGTCAAAAACAGATCCCGATCAGCGGGCTAATGTTCCTCTGCCGTTGACAGGCTGATGTAAAGAGCCGGCAGAATCATGAAAACATAGGCCTGAAGGAATGACTCAAAAATGTGCAAGGCCATGAAAATGGCCGGGATCGCAATCGGAATCAAACCCGTAAAAACACCCTCCAGAATTCCGCCCACCAGCATGTTGGCCCACAAACGAACGCTGAGCGAAAGCATCCGCAGAACATTGCTGAGGATCTCCGTAGGGAACATGATGATGGCAATGCCCATCATGGGTCCGCAAAGGTGCCGGAGATAACCGAGGATTCCATGCTGCCGAAGTCCCTGAAAATTGTAATGGATAAAGACCAGAACCGCGCAACCGAGTGGTACCTGAATGCTGGCGGTGGGGGTTACAAACGTCGGGATCAGCCCCAGGATATTACAGATGACGATAAAGAGCCCCAGCGTTCCGATGAGGGGAACGTAGCGGCGGGCGCCGTGGCCGATCATTTCATCAACCAGGTTCTGGGTAAATTCCAGAAAGATTTCCATGGCATGCTGGAGCTTGCCCGGGTTTTCCACCGACAACTGCCGACGCAAAAAGATGGCGCCTATCACGATGAGCAGAAGCACCAGGATTTCTCCGCCAACGTAATCCGGAATGGGATAATGCGGATTCGCCGGCGGGAATCCGGCCATGGACATCAGGGTGGTTACCAAGCCGCCCAAAAAGTCGTTCAACAGCTTTGCAAACCAGAAATGTTGTTCAACAGGCACTCAGAAAATCTCCATGAACAAAGATTCTTGCACGCCGGGTTTGGAACCCGGCGGCTGCAACAAAAAACTTCTCAGGTGGCCTTCGAATGGCGCAACGCCGAACCGACCTGAAACACCGACTCCGCCAGCGCCGCGGCCATGGGCACGAACAAGCCCGCTACCACGGCTTCAATCGGCAGCCAGTTCTCGCGGTAAAACACAAAAATTACGACAATCGCCAGCGGATAGCGGACCAGCAACTTGCCAAGCATCATTCTGGACGGCCTCACCCGGCCGGCATTCATCAAGCTGACAACCGCTTTGTGCAGCCAGGAATATCCCACCATGGCGATTGCGGCACCCAGGCCAAACCCGCCGGCCGCGCGGCCGCCCACGGCGAACAACGCCACCAGGGTCCCGGCAACCGCGAAGCCCATCATCCAGCGCGGCAGTCTCGCCTCAGCGCTTTCGAGCGTGGCCTGATCACTTGTCCCGATCCACACGTTTTTCCGTCCGGGTCAAAATCTGGTAGATCTCGACGATTCCGCCGATTGCACCGCCTATTCCACCTATAATACTCAAAATCGGATAGGTGTGCAGATGCTGATCGAGAAACCAGCCTAACAGGACGCCCCCTACAACGGCACCGGGAATAACGAAACCCAGACTCGAGTAGAACGCTGCCTGTGCCCAGATGCTCCCGGAATTTGGTTTTTGTGGGAACACCATTCCCACGCCTCAATCAGAGAAACCAACCGGCCAGCCTGTACAACGCCACGTGAAAACGCCAGGGAACGTTTTTCGAAACCTGCCACTCCGGGCGGGGCTTCAAAACCGCCTACCGTTTCCAAGGCTCGCCGCCATCGGCGCCCTTCGAGAGGGCCCTTTTCACCGACATTCTTGCAGTAATGTCCGGAATTCAGAACTTAAAGGCAGCGATCCTGTCCGTGACAACCAGGACATATAGAATATAATGAATCGGCCCGATCAGCGAAGTAAAAAATGACGCGGCTTGCCGGGATTCGACCCGGCGGGACGCGCCCTATCCCTCACCGCGTCCAATTACGACCCCTTTGAGGCGTTGAAAATCCCTTCCAGGCCGCCGGCCGACTTGACGTGAACGTCGCGCTGCGGGAATGGTATCTGCACGCCTTCCCGCCGGAAAGCCGCGTCGATGGCGTAATTCAGCTGGCTCCGCAGCAGGAAATGTTTGATCGGTTCATTGGTCCATACCAGCAGTTCCATGTTCAGCGAGGAATCGCCGAACTCAATGAACCGGACCTCGGGCGCGGGTTGCTTCAGAACGCCTTCCGCCTCTGCCGCTACACTGAGCAGCGTCCGGGTCACGGTCTCCAGATTTGAACCGTAGGCAACTCCCACGGGCACGTGAATCCGGACATTGGGATCGCCAATCGACCAGTTGATAACTTTCTTATTGATAAATTCGGAGTTGGGCACGATCACGGAAATATTGTCGTTGGTTTGAATAAGGGTGGAGCGGAAATTGACCGCGCGGACGTTGCCTTCCACGCCTTCCATGCTGACGCGGTCATGGACGCGGATGGGCCTCTCCACCAGCAGCACCAGGCCGCAGACAAAATTGGCCACAATGTTCTGCAGACCGAAGCCGATGCCGATGCCAAGCGCGCCGGCCACAACTGCGATGGCGGTCAGATTGATGTTAAGAATCTTCAGGGCAACCAGTAAGCCGATCACCCAGAGGGCGTATTGAGTGAGGGAGGCAACCGCGTATTGCGCCCCGGCCTCGACGGGCAACCTGCGCAGGAAATAAAGCTCCAGCAACCGCCTGACTTTGCGGGCCACCACAGCGGTGATGAAGAGGATCAGGACAAAAGCAATCAGGATGAAAGGAGTGATGGACTGCCCGCTCACACTGAAAAGCGGGTAGCGAAGGATTTTCTCTACATGGATGAGGACGTCCATACCTTAAATCCCTCAAGACCGGAAGCGACTTCGAGTTTGTCGAAAACCCCCAGGACCAGGGCAGAATCTCCGCAAAGCTGCCGGCAGCCTGAGCACCTTGGTTGCAACCCACGCTGATACAAGATTTTACCGGAATATCTGTGCTTTTGCGGGGATTTTTGCACTCCCGAGCCCGCCATGCCCGGTCAATACCTCCGCCCGGACAGGAACTGCGGGAGGTTCGGCACACACCCAATGTGACGGACGCACTTGACTCCCCCCGCCTTTAAGGGTATCAGTTGCATATCCTTTTGCTTCGAGGTGACAACTATGGTGTGGGTTCTGGCGTTGCTCATGATGATCGTTTCACCCCTGGCCGCGCAAACCAGTGGGAAGTTGCATGTAATTGCTTTCGGCGCCCATCCCGACGACTGCGATGGCAAAGCCGGCGGGCTTGCGGCCAAATACGCCGCACACGGTGACCTGGTCAAGTTTGTGTCGGTCACCAACGGCGATGCGGGACATTTTTCCGAAGGCGGAGGTGCTCTGGCCAAGCGGCGGCGCGCGGAAGCAATCGAAGC
Source organism: Terriglobia bacterium (assembly GCA_049583595.1). Lineage (GTDB taxonomy): Bacteria > Acidobacteriota > Terriglobia > UBA7540 > UBA7540 > SCRD01. The sequence continues at coordinate 9,709 of JBAUWE010000334.1, read as the reverse complement.
CGGACGGCGCATCGGAATCGTTTATGACGTGCTCGACAATCACGACGGAGAACTCGAGCCCACGCTTGCAGTGCGCCGACAGGTGATCCGGGAGATCCGCGAATGGCACGCGGACATTGTCCTGTCACCCCGCCCCAATGATTACCATCCCGACCACCGGAACACGGGCGTCGTGGTCCAGGATGCCGCCTACATGGTGACCGTGCCCAACATCGTCACCGATGTCCCGGCCCTGCGCAAGAACCCGGTCTTTCTTTATTACTCGGACCGCTTCGAGCGGCCGCAGCCTTTCCGGCCTGACATCGTGGTCTCCATTGACGACGTTTATGACAAAAAGATCGACATGCTGGATGCGATGGTCTCACAGGTTTACGAGTGGCTACCCTGGCACGACGGAAAGCTGGACCAGGTGCCCAAAGACCCCGCGGCACGCAAGCAGTGGCTGCGCAGCCAGCGTCCCAACCGGGTCCCGGCGGCGTGGAAAGCGTCGCTGAAAAAGTGGTATGGCGGGCAGGCGGATTCCATCCAGCACGCCGAGGCCTTCGAAATTACGGAATATGGCACCCAGCCCAGCGACGCCGAGATTCGCAGGCTGTTTCCGTTTTTCCCGAAACAATGAAGCAGGCATGGCCGGTGCACAACCCGTTGCGCGCCGGCCGGCTTTCTGCTAAATGAGAGTGATGCAAGAAACCGCCAAGCTCTGAGGAGGCAAGCTTATGGCCCGTCTGGCTGCAATTCGATCGGCTGAGCCCTGGATGCGTTCCGTGCTGAGAATCGTTGTGGGTTTCACTTTTTCCATGCACGGGTTTCAAAAGCTTTTCGGGTTGTTTGGAGGCCACCGGGTCGGCAACCTGTTTTCCCTTTTCGGGCTGGCCGGAGTGCTGGAATGTTTCGGTGGCGTTCTGCTGCTTCTTGGACTCTTCACGGTCCCCGTGGCCTTCATCCTGTCAGGCGAGATGGCCGTAGCGTACTTTAGAGCTCACTTCCCAAGAGGCTTCCTGCCTATCCAGAACGGAGGTGAACTGGCGGTGGTTTACTGCTTCGTCTTCCTCTATCTGTTTGTGGCGGGAGGCGGGTCTTTGAGCCTCGATCGATTGATACGCAAGAAGACCTAGCCGGCCCTCAGGACGCGACCAGATCTGGAGAGGGCTGGAGGGACTGACGCCGTAAGGTTGAGTTGTCCACAAAAATCTTGCTGCGTCCCTTGGTTCTTGCCGCACCAGGATCCCCGGGAAACCAGCTGAAAGCCTAGAAGGATCAAGGCGAGGATGCGGCCTGCCGGTTCTGGGCAACATCCGCCAGCACCGCCTTCCGCGTGGCCGTCAGCATGTCGGTGACCGCTTCGCGGGAGATATTGCGGACCAGAGGCTTGACGAACCAGGCCAGCAGAAACGGAATGTCCCGTGAAAGAGAGATAGATTCCCACTCAACGATCACGCCGTTGTCGCGCTGCTGGTAACGCCAGTAGGAGTTGATGCGCCAGAGGAAGCCGCTGTCGTTCCCCACCGGCTCCAGGCGCTCGTTCGGCGTTCCGGCGTCGTCCACCTGCTGGATGCGCGTTGAAACACTCCGGCTGTAACCGCTGTTCTTGCCGATCGGTGTGAAATGGATGTCGTACCACGTATCCAGCGTGACCGTCACGATGCTCTTCTTCTGGAGGCGCAGATAAACCTTGTAGTCATCCGCGTCTTCCCTCTTGACCAGCCGTGAACGGATGACCTCGGGCTTGTAGAGGTTCTTGAAATCGTCATAGTCCCGCAGCACTTCCAGCGCCGAGGCTACTGACTTGCCAGGAATGAAAACGTCCCCAACCCAGTGATGGATCATGCCGTCGGGAGCATCGAGGGCGCTGCCGTTAGCATCGCGAAGGCGAACGGGCTGCACGTACACCTCGCCCTGTTTAAGCGTTGCCATGATGGAATCAAACTGAGGCTTGGGCAACGTCTCGATGTAGAGCAAATCATCCGGACGCCTTTGTTCGCGCTTCATGCGCGCCTCAGCCGCTGCCACGTACCGATGAAAGGCCTTCAGCGTCTTCGGCTTCAATTCGGCCGCAGCAAGATCAGACGAGCCAACCACATGCAGTCCAATCGCCGCGAACAACACTACGCAAACCGGACCCGATAACGAACGCCCCAGTGTCCGTTTCATACCCTTTGTCATATTCATCAATGTTAGCATGCACTGGTGGTCAGCAACGAAATGACACAGCAGAGTTCCACCCTCAGGCAGTTCCGGAATGCCGATTCTTCTGGTGACCCCAAACATCCAGGGTGAAAAAATCCCAGGCCGCAACGCATGGAACAAATTCAACATCCAAGCCAAAGACTGGTCATTCCAGCCAAGGGGCATTTCCATGCAGATGAAGCGAAATCTAATTCTTGCAGTTGTAACCGCCGCGGCCTTTTCACTTGGATTGCTGGCAGCCCAGCCCACGAGTCAAAAAAATATGAACGACTGGTCATATTCCAAAGTGAAAAAGATGATGTCCAATCCCCAGACGGCCAAGAAAGTGGGGATGATGGCCAGGAAAAATGGCGTGATGCTGATGGGAGGCATGTCCATGGGAGGGACGCCCGTCACGATGAAAGGCGAGTTGACGGGCGCGGACTGCTATCTATCCACCGGCGACCATGGCCATGACCACGCCCTATGTGCGAAAGCTTGCGTCTCTCATGGAGGACCGATTGTTTTTCTCGGGGGCAATGGGACCACCTATCTGGTGCTGCCGCCGAAAGACGGCGCGCCCTATCTCATGCAGGTCTTGAACGATCTGGGCAAACCGGGCGTTACTGTGCACGCGCATGAGATCGACTCGCACGGAATCAAGGCGCTCTCGGTGGATTCAGTACAGGGGTAACGAGGAAGCGTCCCGCATTCGAGGGCCGGACTGCCAGGCGCCGGCCCATGAAGCGGTGTCAGAGCAAAGTTGGGAGCTTTCGATGCCAGGGGGTACTGAGCCTCGACAATGTGTCTGTCTTGGGGCATGGCTCGGAACCGCTGCCTTCAACGGAAGTGTAAATCCTGAACGGGATTTTTGTGATAAACTCCCACGGAATTTAAATTGATAGATGGGGCAAGGGGAAATGGCACAGATCAAAAAGCCTTCAAAAGTTTATGACGCCATTATTGTGGGTTCAGGTGCAGGCGGCGGGATGGCCGCTTACGTTCTCACCAAAGCCGGAGCCAAGGTCCTGATGCTTGAAGCCGGCAGCTGGTATGACACGGCCAAGCAATCCAAGATGCTCGAGTGGGATTACCAGGCGCCGCACCGGGGCGCGGTGAAGCCCAACTCGACCTTCGGATATTTCGACGCGGCGGTGGGTGGATGGCAAATCCCGGGCGAGCCTTACACCAACGCTCCCGGAACCGACTGGACGTGGTTCCGCTCGCGGATGCTGGGAGGCCGCACCAACCACTGGGGCCGCATCTCGCTGCGTTTCGGGCCTTACGACTTCAAGCCCTACTCCCGCGACGGCAAAGGCTTCGACTGGCCGATTAGTTACGAAGATATCGCGCCCTATTACGACAAGACAGAAGAGTTGATCGGAGTGTTCGGTGCAGACAATCACGTGGAAAACGCTCCGGATGGCAAGTTCCTGCCGCCCCCGGCGCCGCGATGCCACGAACTGCTGGTCCAGAAAGCCTGCCAGAAGCTCAATATTCCCTGCATCCCCTCGAGGCTCTCGATCATTACCCGGCCGCACCACGGCCGGCCAGCCTGCCATTATTGCTCTCAGTGCGGACGTTCGTGCGCAACGTCTTCCAACTTTTCATCGCCCACGGTCCTGATCCCGCCGGCTATGGAAACGGGCAACCTGGATGTCATCTGCAACGCCATGGTGCGTGAGGTCCTGACGGGTCCTGATGGTCTGGCCACCGGCGTCTCCTACATCGACAAGAAAACGCGAAAGGAAGTGCAGGCGCGCGGCAAGGTTGTGGTGCTGGCGGCCAGCAATTGCGAGACCAGCCGTCTGCTGCTCAACTCCCGCAGCACGCGCCACCCGAACGGGCTGGCGAATTCGAGCGGTGTTGTCGGCCGCTACCTGATGGATACCGTGGGGGCGGACGGCACGACGGGATTCTTCCCCGTGCTGATGGACCTGCCACCCCACAATGATGACGGAACCGGCGGCATGCACCTCTACATGCCCTGGTGGAATTACGACAAACAGTTCAAGAACCAGATGCCCTTCGCGCGCGGATATCACATCGAGTTCGGCGGCGGCCGCCACATGCCCGGCGCAGGAGAGTTCAGCGGTTCGGAACGCTACCTGGGGGGCGGGTACGGTGCGGAGCTGAAAAAGGGCTGCCGTAAACTGTATGGCGCATTCCTCGGCTTTTCAAGCCGCGGCGAAATGATCCCCAATGACGACAGCTACTGCGAGATCGACAGGAACGTCGTGGATGAGTGGGGCATCCCGGTGCTGAAGTTCCACTTCAAGTGGACCGACGACGAAATCCTGCAGGCCCGGCACGCGCGGGAAACCTTCCGCCAGATTATCGAAACCGCCGGTGGCGAAGTGGTGCGGACGGCCGGAGCCGATGAGAACTGGGGAATCTCGCGCGGCGGCGAAATCATCCACGAGGTGGGCACGGCACGGATGGGTTCGGAACGCAGCACCTCCGCCCTGAATCCCTATTGCCAGGCGTGGGACTGCAAGAACCTGTTTATCACCGATGCCGCTCCGTTCGTCAGCAACGCGGACAAAAACCCAACCCTCACCATTATGGCGCTGGGCTGGCGGACTTCAGAGCACATCGTGGACGAGGTGAAGAAGCGCAATATTTAGCAGCCATCATACAGGCTTTGACAGGGGGCGAGAACAACCATGTCTGAAAATGAAAATAGCAAGCGCAACATCAAACGCCGCGACATGCTGAAAGTGATCTCGGCGGTTCCGGCGGCGGCCCTGATTCCGCTGGGCACCGCTGAGGCGGCGCAGCAGAAGACCGCTGGAAGCGCTGCGATGAACACAGCAGCCGGATATCAGAGAAAGGTTTTCAACGATCATGAGTGGGAAACCATCAAGGTGCTGAGCGACCTGATCATTCCCGCCGATGAGCGCAGCAGCAGCGCCACCCAGGCCGGTGTTCCGGAGTTTATCGACGACTGGCTGGATTTTAAGGGCGGAAGACTCAAGGCGGAAATCCTGGGCGGCCTCACGTGGCTCGACGTGGAATGCAACCGGGAATTCGGCCATGACTTCATCGGATGCACCGCAACCCAGAAAAAGCAGATTCTGGACCGCATCGCTTATCCCGACAAAGCACTGCCCGACGACCAGAACTACGTGGCCTTTTTTAACCGCTTGCGCGACCTGGTGGTGGGCGGTTTTTTTTCCAGCAAGGAAGGCGTGAAGGACCTGCCTTACCTGGGCAACAAGGTTGTGGCGGAGTGGAATGGCTGCCCGCCCAACGTCCTGACCCAGATTGAGGAGAATCTCAAGGCCAAGCACGTGGGGTTAAGCCTGGAAAGCGACATGAAACCCGCCTGAAGCCAGCCAGGTCTGTTCCGCAATTTGCGGGTGGAGGCCGGGGCGGTCATGTTACGCCTGCTTTTCACACAGGACCACACGGTCCTCGCCGTCCACTTCTCGCAGGCGAACTTCAATCACTTCCGTTTCAGAGGTCTGAAGGCTGCGGCCCACGTAGTTGCCCAGGATGGGCAATTCACGATGTCCGCGATCGATGAGGACACACAGTTCCACCCGCTGCGGGCGTCCGAAAGCGAGCAGCGCGTCGAGTGCGGCACGCGTGGTGCGGCCCGTGAAAAGTACGTCGTCAACCAGTATCACCTTCTTGCCGTCCACTGAAAATGCCGGGGGCACAGACTTCGCTTCCGGATGCCCGCCGGTGTTCGACAGATCGTCGCGATAGGGAATCGTGTCGAGCGTTTCCACCGGCGGCTCGGCCGATTCAATTCCACCGATGGTCTGGGCAAGCCGCTCCGCCAGAGGAACACCTCGCCGTTCAATCCCTACCAGCATCAGATTTCTAACGCCGTTGTTCCGTTCGAGAATCTCGTGGGCCAGGCGCACCAGGGTGCGGTCAATTTCCGAAGCCGACATGAGTTGAGCTTTCTCTTTGGCCGGCAAACGGCCCGCGGGAGATGAAGTTGCCGTTCGGTTCGTCATATTTATTCCTCTTCCGGCATTATAACGCACCGGTCAGCCACGAGCGGTCGCCGAAGCCAGACTAGCGGCTGAGCAGCGTTCGTTGATAGGCCCGGCGAAGATCGCGCACGTAGTGGTCGGCCTCTCGGGTCGGCCTGGGAATGCGGTAGCCGTCCGTACACTTGCGGACCACCTTCACCGCGGTGGCGAGAGAAATGCGGTGGCCCTGGGTCACAAAGATGGGCCGGGTGTTGTCGCGTGTGCGCAGCACCGTGCCCACGCGCTCTCCATGGAAGTTGAGCGGCGCAATGGATCCAGCCCTTGCGGCAGGCTCGCCGGCTTCCCCAACCAAAAGGGATTTCGCGCAGCCGATGGCCGGCTTGTCAAACAGCACGCCGATGTGACACGCCAGGCCAAACAACCGCGGGTGCGCCCGCCCATGGCCATCGATTAAAAGCACATCGGGCTCAGTCTTAAGGCGCGCAAATGCCGCCATCAGGATCGGAATTTCACGGAACGAAAGAAGGCCGGGCACGTAAGGAAATTGCAGTTTGCGGCGGGCCATGCGGCGCTCGACTTCTTCGAGCGAGGGATAGCGGTAAACGATGACTCCGGCAAAAGCCATTTCGGTTGCGGGATCAAAGGCGATATCGGCGCCGGCCACATATCGGATCTGCTTGAAGCGATCTTCCAGCACCACGCGGTTTCGCAGGCGGGCCTGCAGCCGTATGGCCTCACGCGGGGAGATTTTCCAGCGGGTTCGGAGCACAGGTGTCATTTTTTTCAAACCCTGATCATACTGCAGGTCCCTCGTGTACTGGAAATCGGCCCCCTGGCGGGCAGGTGCACAGTTGGCAGCAGGCTGAAATCGCGATAGACTTTTGGACTTTAAGTTCGCACATAAAGGGATAGTTCGTTTGTAACTCTTTCCGTGAAGGCTTAAGAGGACCGTTACCGGCACAACACATCGGCAGCCCGCAAACTCCTATGAAAAACGATTTTCGTCTACAAAGCAGTCTGTTCCAAATCCTTGAAGAAATTTCGCGCCATCCTTCCCTCGGGCCGCGCGCGCTTTCCAGTAAGCTGAATCTGCCTCTTGCCGCCGTCAGCAATCAAACAGCAATGCTCCGCGAGGCCGGGCTCGCCCTCCCCGGCAAAGGCCGCCGCGGAATCAGCCTGAATCCTGATTACGGCTACGTTGTCGGCATCGACATGGGGGCGAGCCACCTGCATTTTGCGCTGGCCAATTTTTCCGGAGAGACCATTGACGACACAACGGAAAAGGTTCGGCCGGAAGACGGGCCCGGAAGGACCATCAGCCAGATCAAGAAAGGCATTCAACGGCTGATCCCTGCAGGAAGACGAAACAGGCTCCGCGCGCTCGCCATGGCGGTCCCCAGCGCTGTGGACCCGAGCAGCGGCCTGGTGCTGATGGCCAACAATCTGCCGGGCTGGAAGAACATCAACCTGAAGCGCGAACTGGAAAAGGAAATCCGGCTTCCCGTCTGTATCGATAATGACGCCAATATGGCTGCCGTCGGCGAACGCTGGCGCGGGGTCGCGCGCGATCTCGACAACTTTGTTTTCATCGCGCTGGGAACCGGCATCGGGTCCGGGATTTTTGTCAACGGCCAGCTCTATGTGGGACGTACCGGCGCGGCGGGCGAGCTTCAGTTCCTGAACGTTGATTGGCCGCGCTGGAACGAAGACTTCGGGGACACCGGATACTTTGAAAGCCATGCCTCCGGGCAGGGTATCGCAACGCTCGGACGGAAACTCATCAAGCCCCGGTCGCGCGACAAGTCAGCCGGACTTGCAGAAACACGCGACGCCTACTTTGTGTTCGAGGCGTTTCGCAGAGGAAATGCAAAGGCGCGCAAGACTCTGGAAACTATCTTTACGATTCTGGGCGTTGGCATCGCCAACGTCGTCGGTGTGCTGGACCCCGACATGATCGTGCTGGGCGGCGGCATCAGCCGGGGCGCCCCCGAGTTCATGCTTCAAACGGTTTCCGGGGTTGCGCAAAAGATTCAACCGAACTGTCCGCCTATCCTGATCAGTCAGCTGGGAGACCAGGCGCAGACTTACGGCGCAATCTACTCCAGCATGATGGCCGCCTGCAAGGCTGCCGCAAGCAAAGGGAAGTGAAGACCGAAGAGTCAGGAAGGTTGCTATTGGGGCTGGACAATACCCTTTTTCACGGCGTAGAGGACCAGTTCTGCCGTGCGGTGGAGACCCAGGGTGTCCATCATCCGGGCCCGGTGAACAGCCACCGTATTGATGCTGATATCCAGCAGAGTGGCAATTTCCTTGTTGGATTTCCCCTGGGCGATCAGTTGGAGGACTTCCTTTTCCCGAAGCGTGAGGCGGTCGTAGGGGTCGGAACCCTTTTCCTGCATCGTTCCTGTTTTCAGTCCTTCAAGCACCAGGTTTGAAACCGCCGGGCTCATGAAGGCGCCGCCTTGCGCCAGCACCACCACAGCCTGGGGCAGGTCCACTTCAATCGCGTCCTTCAGGATGTAGCCCTTGGCGCCGGCTTCGATGGCTTTGCGCACATAAGCCGGATTGGAATACATGCTGAGAATCAGGATCTTGGTGTTGGAGTTGGCCTTCAGGATTTCCGCCGTGGCCTCCAGCCCTCCGATCTCGGGCATCAGAAGATCCATCACCACCACGTCGGGTTTGAGCTTCCCACATTGCTCGATGGCCGAAAGGCCGGTGTTGGCTTCGCCCACGACTTCGATGCGCGGATCATCTTCCAGCAAACGGCGGAAGCCCTGCCGTACCAGCGCATGATCGTCGGCCAGGAAAACTCTAATTTTCTTATCAGCGGAAGCGGACGGCATGATTTTTTATCCCACCTTTTCAGCAACTCGTGATTCCGGCGCCTGTTTCAGAGGTATCCGAACATTGATGGCCGTACCCTTGCCCGGAACTGACTGCACCTCGAGCGTGCCGTTCAGATGTTCGGCGCGCTCGCGCATCCCCATCAAACCAATACCGTCGTTCGGAGACCGCTCCCCGGGGTTGCCTATTTCAAATCCTACACCATTATCGCGGATTTCCAAGCACAGTTCGTGTGCGCGCTCCTCCATTTCCACCCACGCCTCCGTGGCCCGGGAGTGGCGCGCCACGTTGTTCAGCGCCTCCTGGACAATGCGGTAAACATGGATGGATTCCTCCGGAGGAAAGCGGCTGCTTGCCAGCGAGCCGTTGAAATGGACCGTGATCCCGGCCTGGCGCGAAAACTGGCGGGTGAACCATTCCAGCGTCTGGTCCAGCCCAAAATCGTCGAGAACGCCGGGACGGAACATCTGCGACTGGTCGCGAACTTTCGAAAGGGTTTCCTCCACAATGCCCTTGACGTACTCAAGTTCAGAAATCAGTGCGGGATCGGGGTTGTTGGCCTTGCGCCCTGCGCGGCTCAGCATGACGCCGATGGCGGTAAGGATTTGTCCGAACTCGTCGTGAAGGTCCCGGGCCACCCGCCGCAGCGTTTCCTCCTGAACCTCAATCAGCTTCCAGGAAAGCTTCCGCAACTGTCCCGACTGCGCCTGGAGCTGCTCGGCAAGGTGCTGCAGCTTTGCAAAGGT